>CAZUMR010000020.1:0-14066 GCA_964622075.1 uncultured archaeon
AGCAACCACCACTTGCACTGTGTCGCAGCTTTTGCTGTTGCATGCATGGAGATGCTTGAGTTTGGAGAAAGCTACGCCAAACAGACAGTCAGAAACGCAAGGGCTTTGGCTGAAAGTCTGGCATCTCATGGATTTAATGTAGTTGGAGAGGAAAGGAATTACACCGAATCCCATCAGGTGCTAATAGATGTCGTTAAAGGAGGTATTGATGGACTCAATGCTGAAAAAATGCTGGAAAAGGCAGGAATACTTGTAAACAGAAATCTCCTTCCATGGGATAAGGAAAGGGGAAGAAACTTCAGGAACCCATCCGGAATAAGAATAGGCGTACAGGAATTAACGAGACTTGGAATGAAAGAAAAAGAAATGGAACTGATAGCAGAGATGTTTGCAGATGTACTGTTTGGAAAAAAAGATCCAGAAAAAGTGGCTAAAAGCGTTTACGAGCTTAGAAAAGAGTTTCCTGCAAGTAGAGTCAGGTACTCTTTTGATGAAAGTCCAGAGATGTTTAATGAGGCAAGAAAATTTGTTAGGAGTATAATGAGCATATGATCCGTGTTTTCATCTTGGGTAGCAGGTGCAATATGAAGTGTAAATTCTGCATGAGTGTTGAAAAAGACCTGAGCAGTGAAATAGTTGTTTCGCATTTAAGCAGAATGAATCCCGGAGATACTGCAGTTTTTGCTGGAGGTGAGCCGTTACTTTATAGGGAGCTGGAGGATTATCTCAAATTGGCAAAGAACCTTGGGTTGAGGACAAAAATACACACTAACGGTACACTGTTAAAATCGTGTAATTTTCTTGATTATATCGATATAATAAATCTGCCATTAGATGGACCAGAGAAAATTCACGACAGGATGAGGGGCAGCGGACATTTTAGAGTAGTTATGAAATCTTTTGAGCTTAAAAAGGAGTTTACCATTACGACAGTTCTTACTAAATTGAATTTGATGTGTGTGAAAGAACTAGCAGAATTGATTAATTCTATTTATTCTAATAGAAATATATATAATTGGAAAATATTTATGTTCAAACCGAAAGGACGAGGTAAAAAATACAGAAATATTTTTGAAATTCAGAAAAAAGATTTTGAAAGAGCTGTTAAAACTGCTGCAGACATTGCAGATGTTAAAGTATTTGGAATACCTGATCCGGACACTATGAAGACTGAAGTTGTTAGGGTAGTTTGATGTCAGTCTTTGTATCTGCTTTTCACATCTCTGTTAAGTTTGCTCTCTCCAGCAACACCGGGTTTTACGAGTTCTTGAGGAGCTAAAATTATTTTCAGCTCTTCTTCGCTGAAACCTTTTTCTTTAAGAATTTCCTTTATAGTTTTACCTTTTTTAACTGCTTCTTTTGCTATTTCAGCTGCCTTATCGTAACCTATGTATGGAGCAAAAGCTGTGACAAGTGCTGGACTTTTTTCAAGATAACTCATGCAGACTCTCTCGTTGGCTTTTATTCCCCTCACGCACTTTTCAATCATCACTTCTGTAGCATTCCTCAGTATTTCGAGAGATTCCAGTGTGCAGTGCACAATTAAGGGTGCCATCGAATTCAGCTCAAGCTGACCGTGAGCAGATGCCATGTTAATAGCTACATCGTTTGAAATAACTCTCACAGCCACCTGTTTTACACACTCAAGTATTACGGGATTGACTTTTCCAGGCATAATTGACGAGCCTGCCTGAACTGCGGGCAATTCTATCTCTTTAAAAGAGCTCATCAGTATCAGGTCGTTTGATATTTTGTACAGATTGACTGCAAGGGCTTTAAGAAGACCATGAACTTCCACTATTGTGTCCCAGTTTTGTGTTGGGTCAATGAGGTTGTCTGCCTTTGCAAGGTTGAGACCGGTAATATCTCTCAATCTTTGCACGACAAGGTGTATATACCTGATATCTGTGTTTATTCCTGTACCCACTGCAGTACCTCCCAAGTTCACCTGCCTTAATCTTTCTTCTACTTTGTAGAGTCTCCATCTGTCCCTTGATATTGCTTCTGCATAAGCACTAAACTCCTGGCCAAGTGTTATTGGTACAGCTTCCTGCATCTCAGTTCTCCCAAGTTTAAGCACTCCTGCAAACTCTCGCTCTTTCTCTTCCAGTGCTTGTTGCAACTCTCCTACCACTGCCGTTAGCTGTCTCAATAAGAAAATAGAGGCTATCCTTGCTGCAGTTGGGAATGTATCGTTTGTAGATTGCATCATGTTTACATCGTCAAGAGGATGCACGTCTTTCCCCAGAATTTCTCTGGCTCTGTTGGCTATGACCTCGTTAACGTTCATGTTGAGAGAAGTTCCTGCTCCTCCCTGCAGAGGATCAACAACTACGTGTTCGAGAAGTTTTCCCTCTATTAACTCATTGCACGCTGTTATTATTGCTTTGGCCTTATCATCCTCAAGATAACCAAGCTGGGTTAGGGCTATTGCACATGCCTTTTTTACCATGGCAAAAGCTTTTACGAGTTCTGGATGAATTTTATAACCGAGTTTGCAGGTTATTGGAAAATTCTCTAAAGCTCTTGCGGTGTGTATTCCGTAATAAACGTCTTTAGGTATCTTTTTCTCTCCCAAAAAGTCTCTTTCAGTTCTGTACTCTATCACCCTGTCTGCTTTCATTCATATCACTCCTTGGTAGATTTAATAGTTCCAGACATTTGCGGGGATTGTGTGGCTGTAATGACTTTCCAGCAATTCGTAGGGAACACTTTTCAACGTGCATCCTTCGAGAATTGACTTCTCAAGAGGGAACAGCTCAAGAAACTCTTTTAGATACCCTAAGAAATGCATGGCAAGCAGGCCAATTGTGGTTATGGCTTTGCCCTTCTCTCTACACCTTTTGACGAACTCTATTGCGTCTCTCCTTCTTAGATTACATGCGTTACACAGGACAAAAAGATCGCAATCTTCGTTAAACTGGTCTTCCATTTCTCTTAGCTCTACGTCCCACTTAAGCTCTTCAAGCTTTTCTCTCACAAAATTCGAAAAGTAATCGTCGGGATTTCTTTTACTCCTGCAAGCGTGGACAATGTAAGCTTTCTTCTCTTTCTTTGCTTTCGAAATTTTTTCCATGCACACTATCCCCTTTACGAACTCTGCGAGGTCGATGTATCTTGCTTCAAGAACTGAAAAACTCGTCTTGGGAATTAGCTCTGAATCCAGCAGCATTTTTACATCGTTTCCATAAGCCTTTGTATCCACGACTGCAAGAGATATTTTTCTATTAATGTAAGATAAAGTATTTGTTAGCGTATCTCTCCTTGATACAACGCAATAGGCATCCTGATCTATTACTTCTCTGAAAGCTTTAATCCATCTGAGTGGCAACTTGCCTTTTGGAAAATCTATTTTTTCTGGAAAAACAAACAGTACCACTTCACCCCCTTTGCACAAATCTGCAATTATGCCTCTCTCCATCTCAGTTCTTGCTCTTGCCACTATCTCTCTCTTTAAAGCGACAAGCCCTTCTTTTGTTTTTGCGCTAACCCTTATTACAGGCACTCCAGTCCTCTTCGAAATTTCCCTTATCTCTTCGTCCTCCCATCTTTTGAGGTCTGACTTGTTAATAACGCATATTACTGGTTTAAGTGATTTTATTTCTTTAAGAAAAGTTTCTTCTTCCTCTCCAAAACCTGCTGTGGCATCGACCACGAGTATAGCCAGATCGACTTCTTTAAGTACATCGTAAGTTTTTTCAATTCTCTTTTCTCCCAGCTCGCTTACATCTCCAAGTCCCGGCGTATCTACTATTTTTACCGGGCCAAGGGGTAGTAACTCCATGGATTTTGATACAGGATCTGTTGTTGTTCCTGCCATTGAGGAAACTATGGCAACATCTTGGTTTGTTAGGGCGTTAATCAGGGAAGACTTTCCGGCATTTGTTCTGCCAAATATCCCTATCACCGTTCTGAAACTTTTAGCACCCATCACTCTTACTATTCCCCTCGTTTTTAATACTTTTTACCTTCGATACAAGTAGTTAGTTCAATTTAGTGTTAATAATGTGGTCAATTTGAATCTAGCTTAGATCAACTCCATGATTTTCTTTCCCTTATGATCTCCTTTCCCAAAAGATTATATACTCTCACACTAAACTACATGAAATTAGATTTGGAGGTGCCAGATTTGGAAGAATTTGTTAGAAGACCTCCCGTTGAGGTCGGAGATGTAAGGAACGTGAAAATTGAAGCCCTTGGCAGTGGTGGAGACGGAATAGCGAAAGTAGGTGGATTCGTTATATTCGTCCCCGGAACCAATGTAGGGGATGACGTGAAGATTCGCGTTACGAGAGTTCTTAAGAAGTATGCTTTTGCTGAAGTTGTAGAGTAACTCTGACAGTGACTTTTGCGGAAATTTCCTAAACTTTTAACAATATTTTTGTTTCAATTTTGTTTCTTTAATTTCGTTTTCATAGGAATCGGTAACACTATTCTGGAATTTTCAGAATTTGATACGTAAGATTGTTACTTAGTGTTAATAATTTATACAATATTATTACTAATTACTCGCTTAATAGCTATATGTTGTAACGCATAAACTATTTTTAAAACACTCATAATCTGGGTGTGTTAAATCTGTTCTCTCCCGCTTCCAATTTCAAAATCGAACATTTTTCACGGTTTTTCATCATCATTTTGTTCCCCGGAAGCTTTTTATAGTTGATAAACTAAAGTTGCATTTGGTTGTTGTGTTTGAAAGCTCTGGGTCACCCCCTCTGGAGGGATAACGATGTCAAATGATGAAAAGCCAAGAATTGGTGTTTACATCTGCCATTGTGGAGAAAACATCGCTGGAGCTGTTGACGTAAAAGCTGTAGCAGAATTCGCGAAAACTCTGCCCGATGTCGTTGTTGTCAGGGACTACCTCTTCATGTGTTCTGACCCCGGACAGGAACTGATAAAACAGGACATCAGAGACGGGCTTGTAAACAGGGTTGTTGTGGCTGCCTGTACTCCAAGAACGCACGAGCCAATTTTCAGGAAGGCATGTGAGGATGCCGGGTTGAACAAGTACTACTTTGAGATGGCCAATATAAGAGACCAGTGCTCATGGGCGCACTGGCATGAGAAGGAGAAGGCTACTGAGAAGGCCAAGGCCATTGTTGCTGCCGCAGTTGCCAAGGCAAGGCTGCTTGAACCGCTTGAGGACAGGTACATAGAGCTGAAGAAGGAAGTGATGGTCGTTGGAGGAGGTATTGCAGGAATTTTCGCAGCCCTTGACCTTGCAAACGCTGGATTTAAAGTTCACCTTGTAGAGAAGAGCCCGAGCATTGGAGGAAACATGGCAAAGCTTGACAAAACCTTCCCGACAAACGACTGTTCAGCTTGCATTCTCACACCTTTGATGGTAGAGGTTGCCAATCATCCAAACATCAACCTGCTGACCTACAGTGAGGTTGAGAGCGTTGAGGGATCTGTAGGTAACTTCAAAGTAAAAGTGAGGAAGAAACAGACTTACGTTGACTGGGACAAGTGCACGGGCTGTGGTGCTTGCTTGGACGTATGTCCGCCAAAAGCAAGAGTTCCTGATGAGTTCAATGAAGGAATGAGCCTCAGAGGTGCTATATACATACCATTCCCGCAGGCAGTCCCCAAGAAAGCTGTGGTTGACATGGATGCCTGTATAAAGTGCGGTGGGAGAGATTTCTCCGGTAAGGAGCCAAGGCTGAGCAAATCTGGAAAGCCAATTCTTGCTCCATGTGAGAGAGTTTGTCCAACAGGTGCTGCTGACAGGACTCCTTACAGAGACCCCAATGGTGAGATCGTGGAACTGAACGTTGGAGCGATAATTGTTGCCACCGGTTATAAGGTCATGGACAAGAGCAACTTCAAGGAATTCTCCCCCGAACATCCGAACGTCATAACGGCAATGCAGATGGAGAGGCTGATATCTGCAACCGGGCCATCTGAGGGCAAACTCATAAAGCCTTCTGAAATACCCAAACTCCTTGAGGCAAAGAAGAAGGGAGAGAAGGTAGAGGTTGAGAAGCCGCACACGATTACATTCATATCATGTGTTGGTTCGAGAGATAACAGGTACCACACCTACTGTTCAAGAGTCTGCTGCATGTACATGCTAAAGCAGGCCATGATTCTGAAGGAGAAGTATCCGGATCTTGACATATACATATTCTTCATAGATGTTAGAACTCCCGGCAAGGACTTTGACGAATACTACATGAGGTGCAGACAGCTTGGCATCAAGATAATAAAGGGCAGAGCGGGCGGAATACAGCCTCTGCCGGATAATAAGCTGCTTGTAAAGGGATACGATGCTGAAATTGGAAAGCCTGTAGAGGTTGTAACTGACATAGCTGTTCTGGCAACTGCAATTGAACCTGCACCAGCACTCAAGGAGCTTGCAAGAACTCTCGGCATAAATGTTGGAGCTGAGGGATTCCTGAAAGAGAGGCACACCAAGCTCTATCCTGTTGACACGATGACTGAAGGAATCTTCATAGCTGGATGTGCTCAGGGTCCAAAGGACATTCCTGACTCCGTAGCTCAGGCAAAGGCTGCTGCAGCTTCGGCAATGTCTCTCCTCGATCCCGGTAAGATGACGGTGGAACCGCTGATTTCTGAGGTTAACAAGGAGAAGTGTACAGGATGTGGAGTTTGCGTTCCCCTCTGTCCATACGGAGCAATATCTCTTGTTGAATGCGAGGATGGAAAGAAGAGGTCTGAGATAAATCCAGCACTCTGCAAGGGCTGTGGAGTCTGTACTGCTGCATGTCCAAGCAAGGCAATAACGCTGCATGGCTTTACTTACGATCAGGTTCTTGCTCAGATAAGGACGATAGCAAGATGGCCGGAAATTCCGGCCGAATAATTATTTTTTGGAGGTGTTCACGTTGATTGAGCCTGAGGAAGGAGTTCCAAACGTCCTCAACCTCTCCGAAATTGCGGAGAGAGAAAGGGAAGAGGACGAGAGAGTGGTTGATATAGTCAGGGAATTTGGAGCAGAAAACCTGCTGTACTGCATGCAGTGTGGATCGTGTGCGGCAGTATGTCCTCTTGCAAGAGTAGGATTTGAATGGTACAACAAGAAACTCATAAAGGCACTTTTGCTTGGAATGAAGGAAGAAATTCTAGATGATCCAACGCCATGGGCTTGTGTAGCGTGCAACAGGTGTACCGAGGTATGTCCAAGGAGGGTAAGTCCGTTTGAGGTTATGTTTGCCGTCAGAAGAATGATGGTCGAGGAATTCGCCATTCCAACTCTTGCAATAGAGGGGCTTAGAGCACTGTACGAGTATGGACATGCAGTTTACATGACCGGCAGGGAGGCAAGGAAGAAAGTGGGACTGCCGGAAAAACCACCTTCAACAGACTCTGATGAGCAGGCTCTGAAAGACCTCAAAACGATTCTGAAGAACACCAAACTTGCGCAGCTTGGTCTAATTCCAATGAACGACTGAGGTGATGTTTATGATGGAAGCGGAAGTTGTTGAGAAAGATGCTGAGAAAAAGCTCAAGTTTGGTCTGTTCCTTGGCTGTAACATCCCCTTCAACAGACCTGATGTGGAGCAGGCGATGAGAAAAATATTCCCTGCTTTAGGAGTGGAGCTTGACGATCTTAAGGGACAGTCCTGCTGTCCTACCTGGGGAACAATGCCTTCAATAGACATAACTGCCTGGTGTGCTGTGGCGGCAAGAAACCTGTGTCTGGGAGAGGAGAAGGGGATTGACCTCATGACAGCCTGTAACTCCTGCTATGGCAGTCTGAATGAGGCGAGACACAAGATGCTCAGCAATCCTAAACTGATGAAGGATGTGAATGACTTGCTTGCAAAAATTGGAAAGAAGTACGAAGGAAAGGCCAAATGCAGGCATGTGGCATGGGTTCTCTACAAGGACGTTGGACTGGAGAAGATAAAGGAGTCGATAAAGTACACACTTGACGACATAACAATAGCTGTTCAGCCGGGATGTCACTTCCTCTGGCCCTCTGAAGTGTATCCAGATAAAGAGGAGGATCCGTTCAACCCCGTTGTACTGAGGGAACTGTGTGAGGCACTGGGAGCGGAGGCTCCTTACTACTCCAAGCTGATAGACTGCTGTGGAATGGGTGCTTTGAGGAGCACGGATCCGGAGAAGTCCTTCACTCTCGTTAAAGAGAAACTTGAAAACATAAAGGAAGAAATAGATGCTGATCTGATAGTAACAACGTGTTCTTCCTGCCTGATACAGCTTGACGATGCTCAGGAGAGGCTAAGGAAAGAGGGCAAGCTGAACTTCTCGATACCTGTGTTACATTATGTGCAGCTGCTTGCACTCTGCATGGGATTTGAGCCTGAACAGGTAGCTGGAATATGCGTAACCCCAAGAGACGAAATTATAAATAGGATAATCAAGGGGTGATACTCAATGTCACAGGAAGAGTGGGAACCGAACATCCTTGTTATCGCGTGCAACTGGTGTACATATCAGGCAGCAGACATGGCAGGCAGTTTGAGGTACAGCTACCCACCAACGTGCAAGGTTGTTAGAGTTCCATGTAGTGGCAGGGTGGAGCCAGAATTCGTGATAGAAGCTTTGCTTAACGGGGCAGATGGCGTTCTTATAGGCGGATGCCACCCGGGAGACTGCCACTACAAGGAGGGTAACTACAAGGCACTTAGAAGGTTCGAGTGGCTCAGGAAGATAGTGGAGGAGCTCGGTATAGAGCCCGAGAGAGTAAGGCTTGAGTGGATTGCGGGATCAGAGGGTCTCAAGTTTGCTGAAGTGATGAAAGAATTCGATGCCACAATCAGAAAACTCGGGCCTAACCCTCTCAAGAAGGCCTGACTCCTTCGCAATTTATTTTTATGTTTTAAACTGTATTTTTATTTTCACATTTGCCTGCCCTCTTACACCTGTTTGCAGGATGGTTTTTCATGACAAGTTTTTAAATACCGGTCTGCATACTTTTCAGCATGTCTCTTGCTCTTCTTGAAAGGCTGTGTAATGCACACGGAATAAGCGGTTACGAAGATGAAGTTAGAGAACTCGTCTTCTCAGAGGTTGAAAATGTTGCGGACAGTGTTAGAACGGACAGAATGGGTAATGTAATAGCTGTGAAGAAGGGGGATGAGAGGAAAGTAATGCTCGCAGCCCACATGGACGAAATTGGCTTTATGGTAAAGCACATTGAGGAGAAGGGCTTTCTGAGAGTGGCACCCATTGGCGGTTGGTTCTCCCAGACAGTTCTGAACCAGAGGTGCTTCGTTCATACGAGAGATGGCAGGGTTGTTGGGGTTTTCGGGTGCAAGCCCCCTCACATAATGAAGGAGGACGAGAGGAAGAAGGTAATAAAGATAGAGGACATGTTCGTGGATGTAGGGGCTGAATCAAAAGAAGAAGCCTGTGAGATGGGAGTTGAAATTGGATGCCCGGTAACTCTGGACAGGGAACTCAGAAAACTCGGGAACAACAGAATTACCGGGAAGGCACTTGACGATAGAGCAGGAGTTGCCGCTGTGATAGAGGCTTTTAAGAAAGCTGAGTGCGAAGCTACTCTCTACGCCGTTTTTACCGTTCAGGAAGAGGTAGGGCTTAAAGGGGCGAGGACATCGGCTTTCTCTATATACCCGGATATGGCAATAGCGGTTGATGTTTGCGTTGCCACGGACTTCCCCGGAGCTAATGTCAATCAGGAAATCAACCTCGGTAAGGGACCGGCAATAACAATAGCTGATGGCAGTGGTAGGGGTTTGATAGCACACAGGAATGTTATCAGGCTGCTTAGAGAAACAGCCGAGAAAAACGACATTCCGTACCAGCTTGAAGTTGGTGAGGGCGGGACAACTGACGCTACTGCCATACACCTGACGAGAGAGGGAGTACCTTCCGGAGTTGTCAGCATACCTGCCAGATACATACACACACCAGTTGAAGTTATAGATCTCAGAGATTACGAGAACACGGTAAATCTGCTTGTCAAAAGTCTTGAGAGGTGCGAGAAGTACATGAAATTTTAATTTTTTATCTAATTTTATCAAAATATAACTTAGCGGATATAAAAAGAATATAAAAAATAAAAGAATTTAGTCTCTCTTTGGCAGAAGAGAAGCGAGCCAGCCCACGAACTCTCCTATAGATCTCGTCTGTATCCATACCTTGCCACTGCCGTAAAATTCAGCTACCAGCCCTTCTCCGCTTAGGAATGTCTCTTTCAATCCTCCAACTCTCCTTATTTTGAAATCAAGTGTGTCTTCAAACGCCACAATGTGTCCTGTATCTATCACAAACCTGTCCTCCACTTCTCTTTCGATTATTCCTCCAAAAGAAGATAGAAAGACATCCCCATTTCCTTCAAGACTCAGGAGAATCAGCCCCTCTCCAGCAAAAAACGTTTTTGCTCCGCCCCACCTGTCGTTTATCTCTATGTCATCACTTCCGGCAAGAAAAGCACCGCTCTGTGCGAGAAGTTTTCCGTTAACTTCTACTCTTTCTATATCTCCCTGATACCTTGGAGCTAAACCGAGAATGGCTCCATCTTCCACAGCTTCGTATCTGTTGACAAAAAACGACTCCCCGCCTACGATCCTTTTCAGACCTCCGAAAAGCCCTCCCCTTGCCTCAGTCCTCAACTCAACTCCTCTCATGTAAACCATGGCTCCCGGCTCTGCTTGAACGGTCTCTCCGGTATCCATTTTTAATTCAAGGAGGCTGTAGCTCGGTTTACAAATAACTTCAAACTCCATGATAAATTTAGAATGTAAAATGTTATAACCTTTTTGTTTTTCTTTCTGATCTGGTTTTCTCAATATTCTGTTTTTCTCTTTTTCGTGCCCTTTGGTATTACTATTTCACCGTGTGATGTTAATTTAGTTGAATTTTATCTCGTTTTAGTATTAATAAATATTACTTGAATACTCTATAAGACATAAAGCCTCAAAAAGCTGTAATCCTTAGGAAATATCCGCAAAATATTTATTGTTGCAAAGTCAACCTGCAAAAAGTGGAGAGTGTAAACTCAATTAGGCTAAAAGGGGTGATTTCATGAAATTTGCATACCTGCTTGTCGGTGGATGCGGTGGCTGTGACATGGCTATTGTTGACCTCTCAGAAAAACTCGTTGATGCACTTGAGCACCTTGAAGTTGTCTTCTGGGCACCAACAGTTGCCGATGCAAAGTACAAGGATCTCGAAGCGATGCCCGACAACTCGATAGACCTGGGATTCGTATCGGGAATGGTCAGAAACAAGGAAAACGAACACCTCGTCAAGGTAATGAGACAGAAGTGCAAGATTCTTGTGGCTTACGGAATCTGTGCGGCACTTGGCGGAATTCCGGGAATGGCAAATCTGCACACAAAGGAAGAGCTTCTTGAAAACGCTTACGTAAAGAGCCCGAGCGTTGATAACCCGGACAATGTTCTCCCCTCCCCAGAATCAGAAGTTAACGGTTTCAAACTTACACTTCCGGAGCTTCTTGATTACGTTAAACCCGTAAGTGCTGTTGTGGATGTCGATTACTTCGTTGGAGGATGCCCGCCCCATCACGACCATGTGGCAAGAATTGTAGAGGCCATAGTGAGCGGTAACCTGCCGCCAAAGGGCTCCTGGATAACCGATGGCTCCTCAGTCTGTGACAAATGTCCAAGAAATCCAGCCCTTAAAGGAAAGACGAGAAAGTTCATAAGCGAAGTAAGGAGGATGCACGAGGGTGTTGTGGAGGAAGACAGATGCCTGCTTCAGCAGGGATACCTTTGTATGGGACCTGTCACTCAGGGCGATTGTGGAGCTCTATGTACCAAGGTTGGCATAAGGTGTGCTGGCTGTGGTGGGCCCATACCTCCTACAACCGACTTCGGTCTGAGGGCTGTTAGTGCGCTGACGTCTCTCTTCGAAAACGAAAAAGTTGCCAAACAAGCTCTTGAAAAGTATCCTGTTTTTGCCAAGCTTCTGTACAGGTATAGCCTCCCCGGCTCTAAGCTCGGTCAGAAAGTGGAGGTTCTGAAAAAGAAGGAAGTAAAGGAAGTTGAGGCCAAACACTGAGGAGGTGCGTTTTAATGAGCGATGGTAAAGTTATCGAAATTGAGCCGATGACAAGGCTCGAAGGACACGGTAAAGTTGCAATCTTCCTTGACGATAAGGGTAACGTTGCAGATGCTTTTTATCAGATAGTTGAGTTTAGAGGTTATGAGACCTTCCTCAGGGGAATGCCCATAGAGGAGGTGCCGAGAACAGTATCGACAGTCTGTGGTGTCTGTAGAGCTGTGCACTACACGGCATCTACAAAGGCAAGTGACGGTGTTTACGGCGTGGAGCCAACTGAAACTGCAAAGAAGATCAGGGAGCTTTTCCTATGTGCCCATCAGGTTGAAGACCACGCAGCAATCCTCTACGCCCTCGGGCTTCCTGATTTCGTGGTCGGGCCAGAGGCAGATCCTGCTGAGAGGAACATAGTCGGTGTTGTTAAGAAGGTTGGAGCTGAAACTGCAAAGAAGATTCTGAAGAAGAGGTTTGCTGCAGTAAAGGTACTTGAAATGCTCGGTGGTAAGCCAATTCACCCGGTCGCAGGATTGCCGGGTGGATGGTCAAAGAGAGTAACGGAGGAAGAAAGAGCTGAAATTGAGAAACTTGGAAAGGAAATGGTGGAGCTTGGCAAGATAACACTTCAGGTTTTTGAAGATGTAATTCTGAAGAACGAGAAGTACCTTGAGATGGTTACGGCTGATTACTACAGGGTTATCGTGAACTACATGGGTACTGTTAAAGACGGCTGCATAAACTACTACGATGGTGTTCAGACTGTAATAAACACGAAGGGAGAGGTTATAGACCAGTTCACGGCTGATGAGTACCTTGACCACGTTGCTGAAAGAGTCGTGCCGTGGAGCTATGTGAAGATGACTTACCTCAAAAAGCTTGGCTGGAAGGGCTTTGTAGAGGGAGAGGAGACATCTCTCTACAGCGTTGGCCCTCTTGCAAGGTGTAACATAGCTCCGCCTTCAACTCCCCTTGCAAAGGAAGCTTACGATGTTATGTATGATACATTAAAGGAGAAGCCAACTCACTACATACTTGCCTACCACTGGGCAAGGGCAATAGAGCTCCTCAACGCTGCTGAGAGGATAGTTGAGCTTGCACAGGATCCTGAGATAACGAGCCCGGATGTAAGGGCTGAGCTTGGCGAGGTTAAGGGAGAGGGCATTGGAATCATAGAGGCTCCAAGAGGTACTCTTATACACCACTACAAGACAGACGAAAAGGGCATAGTCACCGAGGCCAACCTGATTGTTGCCACAACGCACAACCACGCTCCGATAAACCTTGCAATAAAGAAGGCTGCCAGACACTTCATAAAGAACGGAGAGGTCGATGACAGGTTGCTGAACTACGTGGAGATTGCATACAGGCCTTACGACATCTGCCAGGCATGTGCGAGCCATGTCCTTCCGGGCAGAGATCCACTTGAAGTGGTCGTTTACGACAGCGAAGGAGAAGTTGTAAAGGTACTGAGGAACTTCTGATTTTTTATTTGCTTTTTATTTACTTCTCTATCTGTTTCTATATCTGCCGTCCTTCAGATCTTCTGCTCTCATTCACGTTTTATGCAGTCAAGTTAATATATACGCGGGATCATAATTACACTCATGGTGTATGGTGGCTATTCTTATCTGGACTTCGATTACGAACCCGGCAAGGACGATTTCGTTGTTCTGCTATATACTTCGGGGAAGTACGAGCTCGAAAAGCTCGCAGAGGCGATTGCCTCTGAATCCTCTGTTGGAACGTGGACGGACATAAAGACGATGAACGACTACGTATTCGAGCACTACAGGGCGAGGGTATTCAGGATACTGAAGGTGAGGGAGAACGAGGGGTTCGTTTACATAGCCTACCCGCTCGAGCACTTCGACCTAAAGAACTTCTGCCAGTTTCAGGCTTCGGTTCTCGGAAACATATTCGGGATGAAGGAGCTCGAGAGCCTATACATCCTCGACATAAGCTTCCCGAAGAAGTACCAGAGGCTTTTCGAAGGCCCGGCCGTGGGGCTGGACGGGATAAGGAAGTACGTCGGTACTGAGAAGAGCGGAAGGCCTCACGTGGGCACGATAGTCAAGCCGAAGGTT
>CAZUMR010000021.1:0-14828 GCA_964622075.1 uncultured archaeon
TCTGGCAGATGAGACGTTTAAAAATTTAAAAATCTGAAATCCGGACTTACCGAAACCGATATATTTCTCCCCTGCATTTAAGGTTTTGAGTTTTGAGCGGTCGTAGTCTAGCCTGGCAGGACACGGGCCTCCCGAGCCCGTCGCCCGGGTTCAAATCCCGGCGGCCGCACTCTGCTTTTTATGGTATGTACAGTTTCTCCGGTTTTACAGTGCTGGGGCTGGGCTGTAGTGGATGGGAGAAAATGTTTGCTGGCTGGGGTTTGATGTTTGATGATATGTTTGATGATGTCTCATAAGTTTTTAGAATAACATTGATTGGAAGGAGTAAGAATTAAGTAACAGTAATTTTTAACAGTAATTTTCCCATTCTGAGTATCTTGGGGAGTCGTATTTGGCTAGAAGGCACTACAGGGATTAGGAAAATACAGCAAGAATCCTAGAAAACGACAAACGAGGAAACCTCGAAAGTTTAAGGTAAAGAAAAGAAGGAATTGGCACGTTCTCGAAGTTTCGCTTGCCAGTGCCATTGTTTCTGGTGTTATGAGATATCAACTGAATCTGGGGTATTTGACAGGAGTTAGTGTGGTTTTCTGGACAGTCTTCACGTTGTCACTCTATCTCAGGGTTTTGAAGCGAATCAATAGACTGGATTTGAGGGATGATCTCAGCCTCTGGGCTTTGAGAATAGCGGGAAGTTTAATGATAGGTGTAGGAGTATTTTTTGGTCTGATTATGATCCCATTTAGTGTCGTATTCGGTAATCCCTTTTCAATAGGAATTTCAATTTTAGTTATGGGTCTGATAATTCCCGGTGCATTTGCTCTGTTCAGGAGTACGCGCAGATATCCTATTGTTTATGTTGGGTTTTTAAGAGATTAAGTATTAGGTAATATAAAAGTGAAATATTTTTTATCCCCATTTAGTGTAGATCTGTCTCAACTCCAGCGTGATAATGACGCGATGATACTGTGTAAAATGATGATATAATTATAATAATTCTTTAGATAGAACAATTGCAAAAAACAAAAGAAAAAACAAAAATCATCCGAGCACGCCAACTTCGAATTCGTCCCACCCGATCTCGTCTATGAATTCTCCAAGTCTCTGCCCTTTCTTTGCATTTTTCCTGTAGAAATCTATTATTTTTTCAACTATTTCCGCTGCTTCATCCATGCTGAGTCCTTCAGCCAGCACTCTTCCTATCCTTGGCTTTCTACCGGCAGACCCGCCAACGTAAACGGTAAAACCGTCCTTCTTGCCCATCAGTCCTATATCTCTAACGGCCGGCTCTGTGCAAGAATTTGGACACCCGCTGACAGCTATTTTCATCTTGTCTGGCAGCTCCATTCCCTCAAACTTTGCAAGTTTCTCAGCCATGGCTATGGCATCCTGCAGTCCGAGAGTACACAGAGCCTTTCCGGGGCAGAACTTCACACTTCTGACCCCTCTTCCAGTGGCTGGAGCTGGCTTAACTCCTGCCTTCTCACAGAACTCCTCTATCTTTTCCGGGTCAATTCCGACTATGACCATCCTCTGGGACTCGGTGAACTTGACAAGCTTGACTCCGAACTCTTCCATCACTTCTGCAATCTTCTTCAGCTCTTCTGGACTCGTTATTGCTTTTTCAAGCACTATTGCGTAGCTTCCATCCCTCTGTTTTATGGGACTCGTCATGCTTTTCGCCATGTTTGCCGAATTCGGGAGAAAGCCAATACATTTTTATGCGAACATGTTCGAATAATAGTATCAAACAGCCTGAGTAAAAATAACACTGAGGGTGGGTGTATGATCAGGCTCAGGATAGAGACGGAAAAGCCGAAGTACTGTGTTGCGAGAGATGGTATATACATTGTCAGGCATATAGTTCGAGGAAAAAAGGGAATAAGAGCACTTATAGATTTGAAAAAGCCATCGGAAAGAGCTGTGGTTTTTGTTGATGAGCATCCCTGCCCTCTTGCAGTAAAGATCCTTGATTCCGGATGCATAGTCACATCCGCAGAGGTTTCGGATGGCAGGGTTGTCTGGAACCTTGTTTGCAGTGAAGAGGCATCTGTCAGGCTGATGAACAGTGTGAAGTGCAGGATAATTGAAAAGAGACCATTCCTTCAGGCGGGGAATGTGACTTACAAGGAATACATTGCCGTAAAGAAAGCTCTTGAACGTGGATTTTTTGACAGTCCAAGAGGCATAAAGCTTGAAGAACTTGCAGAAGAACTTGGAATTTCCAAGTCAACACTTTCAAGCTGCTTGAGGAGAGGGCTCAAGAAAATTCTCAGGCACTATTTCGAAGGCTGATTTTGTGCTGATTCTTGCAATGAATGTTATGAATTTTTGTAAAGATTTTGAATGAATGCCGTTTCAATGGAAGCTGAAGGACATTTGAAATTGAGCACACCGGATTGTGAATCGAAAGAGTTTTGTATTTTCGAGTTTTTGCTTGATAGGTCATGCCAGTGCATCAGCTTCATTCGGTAAAAGAACTTGTAGATGTGGCTGCTGGAAGAAAAGAACCGGACTTTGTAGTCTCTGGAGAAGTCTTTTCCGTTTTTACCGGAGAGTGTTTTGAGGCAGATGTAGCGGTTTACAACGGGTACATTGCTGGAGTTGGGGATTACTCCTGTGATGTAGTTTACGAGGCTGAATGCCTGCTTCCCGGTTTTATAGATGCTCACGTTCATATCGAGAGCACGCTGCTTCATCCGGCTGAATTTGCGAGAGCAGTTTTGAAACACGGAACTACAGCTGTAATAGCCGACCCTCACGAGATAGCAAACGTCTGCGGTAAGCAGGGCGTAAAGTTCATGATAGATGCAACCTCCGGCCTACCTGTGGACTTTTACTTCATGGCCCCATCCTGCGTTCCCGCAGTGGAGGGACTTGAGAGCTTTGGTTTTAGACTTGAGGTTGGAGATATCAGAGAAGTGCTTGGTTATGAGAGGGTTATAGGCCTCGCTGAGGTTATGAACTATCCCGGCGTTGTTGAGGGAGATATTTCCATTCTCTCCAAAATAGAGCTTGCCCGGGAGGCTGGAAAAGCTGTTGACGGTCACTGCCCGGGAATAAGCGGAAAAGCTCTGAACGCATACCTTGCTGCGGGCATATCCACTGATCATGAGAGTACAAGGCTTGAAGAGGTAATGGACAAGCTCAGGCGTGGAATGAAGATTATGCTGAGGGAAGGAAGTGTGGCAAGAAATCTGAAAGACCTTTCCAGAGCAGTCTCACCTTACACTCTCTCAAGTCTTATGATAGTCAGCGACGATTTGCTGCCGGAAGATCTTGTTAAGGGGCACATGGATGAAAGGCTCAGGAGAGCTGTCAGATATGGAATAAAGGCTGAGGATGCTGTCAGGATGGTTACAGTAAATCCCGCCACTCACTATTCTCTGAACTGCGGGGCAATAGCTCCCGGATGTGTTGCGGATATTGTGTCCGTCAGCGGATTTGATGACTTCAACGTGAGACTCGTAATCAAAAACGGCAGGATAGTCTGGGATGGCGAATACAGGTGTGAATTTCCAAAGCTACCGCTCGAAAGAGCTCCTGAAAATGTGAGAAATAGTTTTAGAATGAAGGAAATTTCTTTAGATGACGTTAGAATTCCGGCTGAGGGTAAGGTTTGCAGGCTGATAAGGCCGGTTGAGGGGCAGATAATAACTAAAAGTGGAGAGTATGAACCACGAGTAAAAGACGGCTTTGCTTTGCCAGATCCGGAAAGTGGAGTTTCAAAAGTCGTGGTTATAGATAGACACAGAGCTGAGAAGTTCGTCGGAAAGGCTTTTGTTGAATTCAGCATGGAGAGAGGAGCTATTGCAAGCAGCGTTTCTCACGATTCTCACAACTGCATATGCGTTGGAGTTGATGACAGGGATATGGTCAGGGCTATAAATGCCGTTAAGGAGATGGGGGGAGGTTTTGCGGCATCCATGGATGGGGAGATCAGAACCCTGCCACTGCCGATAGCGGGACTCATGTCTGATCTTAGCTACGAGGAGGTAGTTAAAAGGATGGAATCCCTTGGCAAAATGCTGAAAGATATGGGAGTTAAGGCCGAGTATCCTTTTATAGAAATCAGCTTTTTTGCCCTGCCCGTTATACCTGAGCTGAGGGTTACGGACTTCGGGCTCGTGGATGTTGAAAGAATGCAGCTCGTTGACCTGTGGATCGATTAGCTTTTAAAGGTCAGCTGGACGGGAAGGGGAGTGGTGGTTGACGTGTGCGTAAATCTGGAGCTTGAAGTGCTGATAAGCAGGGAAGAAATCGAAAAGAGAGTTAAGGAGCTTGCAGAGGAAATAAGCAGAGATTTTGCCGGAGAAGATCCACTGATGCTCGGGATACTTAACGGTGCCTTCGTTTTCATGGCTGACCTGATAAGGGAGATGAAGGTGCCGGTGGAAGTTGACTTCATAAGGGTCAGAAGTTACTCCGGGACTGATAGTACAGGGAAGATAGATATCATCATGGATGTCAGCGATAACGTTTCCGGAAAGGACGTAGTGATAGTTGAGGACATAGTCGATACCGGACTGACTATGGACTTTCTCGTCAGGAGAGTCAGGGAAAAAGGTGCAAGAAGTGTTAAAATCTGTGCTCTGCTTGATAAACCTTCAAGACGTGTAGTTGACGTTAAGCCAGACTATGTGGGATTTACAATTCCGGATTACTTCGTGGTTGGATACGGGCTGGATTACAACGGCAGATACAGGGAACTGCCGGCCATATACAGGGTAAAATAGTCAGTTTCATGATTATTCGTATTCTTCCTCCTCTTCTTCGCTCTTCTTTTTCTTGAAAATGTCCTTTACTATGACGATGTCTCCAACAGATTTGACTATTCTGTAGGGCAGCAGTATTCCGGGTGCTTTTTTATCTATTATCGCCTTGTTGTACTCAACCACGGCTATTTTTGTGATCATCCTGCTGTCCATGTCGATTACAAGATCTTCTACTTTTCCTATATATCTCCCTTCATCAGTATAAACTTTCAGTCCTATAATAGACGATATCTCGCCGATCACCGCGACCACCTGATCGAAATATCTTTGTTTCACTTTTAACATTTTCCCAATTTCATCCGGCTTTGTGATTTCCTTTCCAGCATTACTTCGGCAATTACCTCAGCATTACTCCTGTATTACTCCAGCATCACTCATCTTCACCTTCACCTTCAGCTTTTACCAGCCTTTTTAATTACTAACTTTTTAATACCCTTGCTCCAAGCTCAAACGATGCCCGGTATTTGGTTATTCGGCAGGATCATGAACTTCTTAAGCTTCTCAGGTAATTCTGATTCTCACAATTCTGAATCTCAACCAGACAGGAATGAGAATGGAGAGGAGAAAAACAGTTTGAAGGATGGAGAGGAAAGGAAGAGTAATCTCTACATAGTTGGTACGGCTCACGTTTCTCCAAAAAGTATTGAAGAAGTCGAAAAAACGATAGATGAGGTTAAACCTGAAGCTGTGGCAGTTGAACTTGATTACAGGAGGTTGATGGCTCTTAAAGGTGAGAGACAGGAAATACCTGTTGTTGATGTCATAAAAAGAGGCGAGGCACACGTTTTGCTTTTTCAAATTCTTCTGAGCTACTTTCAGAGAAAGGTTGGTGAGGAGTATGGTGTTAAACCCGGGCAGGAAATGCTTGCAGCGATAAAGAAGGCTGAGGAAATCGGTGCCGACGTTTTGCTTATAGACAGGGATATCACAATCACGTTTAAAAGGTTCTGGAAGGAGCTCACATTCAGGGAGAAGCTGAAGATAGTTTACAGTCTTTTAAAGAGTGTTTTCGAAGAGGAGGAAGTTGACGTTGAGGAAATGCTGAAAGAAGACGTTCTTGAGATACTTGTTAAGGAGTTCAGGGATATAGCTCCATCTGCAGCCAGAGTGCTGATTGATGAGAGAGACGCTTACATGGCAGCCAATTTGATTGAAGCATCAAAGAGGTACTCGAGTGTTGTCGCTGTTGTTGGAGCTGGTCACAGGAAGGGTATAGAGAATTACCTGAAAAATCCATCATCGATTCCTCCGATAGAGAAACTGCTTGAAGTCAGGGAAGGTAGAAATTACGGGAAAATAGCCGGATACGTTATATTTGCCTTTATAGTTCTGACTTTTGCAGGAGTTGCCTTAACACTTAACAGTGCACTACTGATCAAGGCTTTCGTTTACTGGTTCCTGATAAACGGAATTCTGTCAGCACTGGGTGCGGCTATTGCTGGAGGACATCCCCTGTCGATTTTAACTGCATTCCTCGTTGCGTGGCTCACATCCATAAACCCCACAATAGCAGCGGGATGGTTTTCGGGGCTTGTGGAGGCGTGGGTCAGAAAACCAACGTCCAGAGACGTGGAAGAGCTTGCAAACGTAACGTCTTTGAGAGACCTTTTCAGGAACAGAATTTTCCGGGTTTTACTTGTTGCAGCTTTGACAAACGTTGGCAGCATGATTGGAACTTTCCTGGGGATATGGTACGTTTACAGGATAACGGGAATAAAAATAGCCGATGTTCTGAAGAAAGCGATCTTCAAAATTTTCAGGATTTAAATCAAAATTTAAACATTTAATGGACCTATATTGCCTCCTCACATTTCACTCTATTTCTCTTGAAACTCTTGCAATGTCGAGTTTTCTGATGTATGCTATCGCCGGTCTTGTTGCCAGAATCAGCGTAAGGATAACAGATGCTACAGTTACCGCATAACTCCACGGATATATGACGAATATCATGTTGAAAACGTCACTGTTGTACAGGCTCTGAAAGATCTTTACAGTCAGAATTGCAAGGGGGAAGCCAATCAGCAGACCAGCAATGCATACGGCTGCAAGCTCTATGTATATTATTTTCTCTATCTCCTTAACCCTGTAACCGAGCATTCTGAGAGTTGCGAACTCTCTCCTTCTCTCCACAACGCTTATGCTCGTCAGGTTGAAAAGTTCCGCGAAGGAAAGGGCTGAACCAAAAGCAAGTGAGAAGAAGAAGAAAGCGTACATCATCCCCATCATTTCCTGTGTGTTCCTCTTCAGTTCCTTCATTGACAGAACTCTGCCGAACCTTTCAAGCTCGTTTTTGTTTCCGCCCTTCACTATTATCCAGTTTGGTCTGATTCCAAACTTTTCCGCCTGTGATAGACTCATGTAGCAGGCAGGAACGAGGGGCTGGGAGAAAACGTCTGCTATCCTTACTCTCACCTTTCCTTCAGGTGTGTATGCATTTACAATCATTCCACTACAGATGCTGAGATTTTCAGCATCCTTTTCTGGTAAGTAAACGCCATCTGGAGGAGGGAACTTCCTCTTCCCGCTTAACGTGTATATGTTGTAAAGATTCTGTGGAGGCAAGGCTATTAAAGTGAGTGTCCTGCTTTTTCCATCGTTTTCAATCCTTATCCAGCTCTGCACCACCGGATACGCTTCTCTAACGTCTTTCAGATTCCT
Source organism: uncultured archaeon (assembly GCA_964622075.1). GTDB lineage: Archaea > Halobacteriota > Archaeoglobi > Archaeoglobales > Archaeoglobaceae > WAPX01. Next base: position 7,434 of record CAZUMR010000021.1, read on the forward strand.
GATGTTTTTAAGGTAACTCTCGGGACACTGAACCATGTAGTCAAACTTCTGAATTTTTCCAAACTGGACGTGAAACATTTCGTCTGTGGAATTCACGAAGGCTAGGGATGTAGTTATCAGCACGACTGCTGCGACAACTCCCATTACTGCATAGGCAGTCCTCTTCGGATTTCTGAAGAGATTCTTTACAGCGATGCTGATTATTATCCTGCTGAACTTCAGTTTTGAGAGAAATCTCCTGAAAGCGGGTTTCTCTTTTGTACCTCTCATTGCCGTGGCTGGATCGACGCTTGCTGCATTCTTTGCTGTAAAAAATCCTGCAAGAACGGGTGATAAAAATCCGGCCAGAAAGCCCAATGCTGTCGTTACAGGATGAAACGAGACGACACTGTAGGGCAGATTCAGGACATCTATGTAAGATTTTGTCATCTCTGCTGAAATTAAATACCCTGCAAAAACTCCGGTAACACTTCCAGCGAGCCCGACTATGGTTGAATGTATCAGGTAATGCAGGATTACGTCTCTCCTTGAGTAGCCAAGAGCCCTTAAAACGGCAATTGCTCCACTCTGCTCAACAACCATCCTTGACATGATTACGTAAACTATTGTGGCGGATATTGCGAGGAGCATGGACGGAAACATGAACGCCATACTCTGAAATCCTTTCAGATCACTTCTCAGAAGTTTGAAAGAAGGCTGCTCGCTCTGTTTGTAAATAAACTTGGCTTTCTCCCCGAGTATCTGTTTCAGCTCCTCAACAACTCTGTCTGCATACGAGGGATTAAATAACTTTATATGAACTTCACTAATCTTTGTGAAACCGAGTTTCTTCATCGTACTTTCGGGAACGAAAAGAATGCAGAAGTCTTTGGCAGACACGAAGCTGCTTGTTTCTCCTGTAATCAGCACGTACTCAGGACTGTATGCTGTACCAGAAATTCTCAGCCTGATGGTTTTGCTGTGTACCTTTACGTTCATCGTAACTCCGACGGGTATGGAGTTCAGTTCTGCGAACTTTGCGAAAATCAGGGCCTCTCCCTTTCCCGGATAGCTTCCAGAGCATATGTAAACTTTATCAACCCTGCTCTGTCTGTCGGGTATAGATACGAGCTTTACCTCCACCCACTTTCCATTCACGAAAGCTCTTCCATAAGCGACGCTCCTGCCCACAGCATCCATCACTCCGCTGAGAGACCTTATTTTCTTCAGGATGGATGGTGGTGAGGGACTAAAGTAGGCACCAACATCCTCAAGCATCGTCTGAGAATAGAACCTGTTGTACGTCGATTCTATGTTCTGGTAGGATGCGTACAGTCCAACGAATAGAGAAACGCCAAGAAAAACGAGGAAGGTAGCTGCCATGAACTGCCACTTTTGAGCCTTTATGTCCCGGATGGCTTTTTTATTCAGAGTTCTTTTTGGGGATTTCATCGCTCTGAGTTTATCTGCTGCTGCCGTCATTAAACGTTAACTATTGGAAAAACAAAAGGCAAGTGTTATATCTCACAGTATCAATTGCAGAACATGCCTGCAGTGGTTAACCCCGAAAAGTGTGACGGTTGCGGGACGTGTGTGGATGAGTGTCCTGTGGGTGCTATAGAGTTAAACGACAAAGCTCACGTGGATCCAGATCTGTGTACTGAGTGCGGAAGTTGCGTTGACGTTTGCCCGAATCAGGCGATAGTTCTCGAATGAGTGTAGATATGCTGGAGACTGGAAATTGTGAGGTGGATCGGTGAGAGTAAGGAAAGGTGAGGATATGTAAAATGGCGGGTATATTGGTACGCTGGAAAAATCAGTACGTTGAAAAAGCTAAAAGCTGAAAGAGTTGAAGAGGTAAATACTGAATGCTGAAAGAAATGCTGAAAGGGTTGAAAGGAAGGTTGAGGGTTTGGGAGTTTAAGATATTAAAAGATTAGAAGGTTAAATAAAAATAAGGTTAAATAAAAAATAAAAAACAGTAAAAACTGGATTAAAAACTCGCAAACAGTTAACGTGTTGATGTAAAGCTCACGTTCAAGAGGTGTAGGTATGAGTGTGATAGTCAGGATTAAAAAGAAGTTCAGCTTCCTGTTCAGGTGGTTCTCCAAGAAAGACAGGATGAAAATAGGGATATACGGCCCTCCAAATGCAGGTAAGACAACTCTCGCCAACAGGATACTCAGGGACTGGACAGGAGACGTTATGGGTTCTGTGAGTGATGTACCTCATGAAACGAGGAGGGCAAGGCTTAGGGAGGGAGTAAAAATAGAAGTGGACGGAAAGTCTGTAATTCTTGATATAGTTGACACTCCGGGACTTGCAACTAAAATAGACTTTCACGACTTCCTGAAGTACGGAATGAGCGAGGAAGAGGCAAAGAGAAGAGCAAAAGAAGCAACTGAAGGTGTAATTGAGGCCATAAAGTGGCTGGATGATCTTGATGGAGTTCTGATGGTCATGGATGCGACTGAGGATCCATACACTCAGGTCAACGTTACCATAATCGGGAACATAGAGGCAAGGGGGCTTCCACTCCTGATAGTGGCCAACAAGATAGACCTGCCAAATGCATCTCCTGCAAGAATAAAGGCAGCCTTCCCACAGCATCCAGTTGTTCCCATATCAGCTCTGAAAGGCCTTAACATAGACACGCTGTACAGGGAGATAGCCGAGAGGTTTGGTTAGTGGAGGGGTAGTTATGGAGGGTGTTCAGCTTAACCTGATATCCAAGGACAGACTCGACAAAATGAGTTCGATGGAGAAAATAAGGATGATCCTCGATGAGGTTAAGAGGGGCAAGATAGTCGTGCTTGAGTCTGGCCTTACACCTGAGGAAGAGGCAAAGCTCATTGAGCTCACAATGCTTGAGATAGACCATGAAAACTTTGTTGGTATTGAGGTGGAATCCTATCCTCAGAAATCAAAAGGCTTTTTTGGAAAGCTTTTTGGTGGTGAGAGGGGCAGACTTACGGTAATTGGCCCAGCAAACAGGCTTAAAACTCTGCAAAAGAGCGATGAGCTTATAGAAGCCCTTGTTAGCATAGAGAGGTAGCCCGGGGAGATTGCAAGATGCCGCACAGGTGTACAAAGTGCGGGAAAGTTTACCCTGATGGAGATAGCAGAATTTTAAGGGGCTGTGAGTGCGGCAACAACAGGTTTGAATATGTGCCCAGAGAGAGTGTAAGAGAGGCAAAGAGAGAGGAGAGAAGGAAAAAAGAAGCTAGGAAAACTGAGAAAGAAGAAAGGATTGAAAGAGAGGGAGTGGACATTGAAGGAGTTGAAAGTGTGAAAATTCTGAGCCCGGGCATGTACGAGATAAACCTTGAAAAAGTTTTTTCGAGAGATGAGATAGTTATAGCTCTTCAGGAAGAGGGCAGGTACGCAATACACCTCCCATCCCTCGTCGGTAAGCTTGGAAGGGAAAGGAAGAAAAAAGACAGGAAGGATAGAAAAGGTTGAAAGCTAAATTTAAATTACATTGAAATTACTAAAGAATGCTGAATAAGCTAACAGTTGTGAAGTGAAAACTATTTCGGGAAGGAATCAGAGGATGGAAAGCAAAAACTCTTAATACCACCCTTCTGAATCCACGCCAGTCATGAGAGTTGCTTTAAAACTCGCTTACTTTGGCACGAACTTTTCAGGTTTTCAGTATCAGCCTGACAGAAGGACTGTAGAGGGTGAACTTTTCAGGGCTTTTGAGAAACTTGGGATTGACCCGAAAAAGGCCAACTACAAGTGTGCTGGCAGAACTGATGCAGGTGTTCACGCTCTGAGTCAGGTAGTAGCATTAAACGTGGAAAAAGCAAAGAAGATTCTTCCGAGGATAATAAACTCTCACCTGCCGGATGATATAGTCGTCTGGGCGTGGGCCAAGGTAGGAGAAGACTTCAATCCAAGGTACGCTACAAGCAGGAGATACCTGTATGTCATGCATCTGGATGGAGAGTACGACGTATCTGCAATGAGGAAAGCCGCCAAGCTGTTAATTGGAACACACGATTTTTCCAACTTTACCAAGAAGTTTGGAGAGGGGCAGAACTGCGTCAGAACAATTTACAGCATAGAGCTGAGAATGAATGGAGATTTCCTTATATTCGAGATAGAGGGAAATGCATTTACGTGGAACATGGTAAGGTGTATAGTTTCAGCTCTTCAGGCTGTCGGGAGCAAACACAGGAGTGTTGAGTGGTTCGAAAAAATGCTGCATCCTGAGAAATATAGAGAGAGAGTTGAGCCTGCTCCACCCTACGGCCTGATTCTGAAGGACATAAAGTACAGCAACGTTGAGTTTGAAGTTGACGACTATGCATGTGGTGTTCTGAAATCAAAGATAGACAGAATCGTTGACTATTACGGCACGATATACAAGCTCTTTTCCCTTGTCAGACCTGAGGAGCAGTAAATTTTCAGGTTTTGTTTACCTGCTTTTTGCTGTATCCTTATGCAATTTTACTGCCTGTTAGGCATCCATTAGGTCTGTTTGTTAGGTTACCCTAAGAGGAAAACTATTAATATTTCAGTGTCATAATGTAGATTATAATGATGGAAAGAATAATGAAAATAATGAAAGGAATGAGGAGAAAGAAGGCGGGAGAATATAACTGCGGAGTTTCCCCCGTGGTTGGAGCTGTACTTGTATTTGTAATAGCCATGATATTCCTCAGCGTAATGCAAACTCAGCTTGTTCCCGGTTTATGCAGATCACAGGAGGCCAACAATGTGAAAACTGTCGAGAAAGCAATGTCTGAATTTACACTTCAGCTCTCCAGCGGTCAGAGTGCTGCTCTAACTCTTGACACTGTTCATTACAGGAAGTACCCCTTCCTCGTGTTTCCGCCGTCACCACCCCTTGTCGTGAAGGTTCAGAACTACAACGTTACTGTTGATTACAATGCGAGCTTACCAAACGGCAGTATTGTGCACAGAACTGTAAACCTGACGACGAGCAGAGTTATAGTCGGACTTGATTACTTCTACTACCCTGTAACGAGCTTCGTTTACGAGAATACTGCTCTGTTCGAGAAAGAGGACAACGCAACATGGGCGATCGTGCCGCCGCAAATAAGCAATGAAACGGTGAAAATTGTGATAGTAAAGGCAAAACAGAGATCTATAGCCACAAACTCTCCAGTCTCTCTAAGCCTGACACCGGTGGCTGTCGGTGAGTTTTACGCCAGAAACATAACCATAAGGTTCAGGAGCATCTGTCCTCAGGCATGGGAGAAATATGCTGAGGTTAACGGGAACGAAGTTTTGCTCAGAGGTGAGAACGTTAAAGTCCTCGTTTACACCTACTCAGAAGGAAACACCACCGGTATAAGTCAAAACTCTAACTTCACTCTCCTGCCTCTTGGCCCGGACAACTACACACTGATGAACAACGGTACCTTAACTCTCAGCGTCATGGCTGTAAACGACATATTCACTCCAGTCCAGGGAGTCAGAGTAAACGTCAGTGTGAGTGGAGGTATTGGAGTTGTTTCACCACAGTCTGCAGTTACGGGAAAGGATGGCGTTGTGAGTGTAACTTTCCAGGCAAAGAAAGCAGGAAGTGGATATGTCCTGTTCAATGCCTCTGGAAGGACTGTGAAATATCACATCGTTGTCGGTAAACTTCCAACGTTCTACAACACCTACTGGCTCGACAAGAGCTACTATGAAAACACGACAATAACATCGGGCGAGTATCTCTACGCCAAGGTTACAAGAAACGGACAGCCAGTGGCAAACACGCTCGTTTACTTCGGTGTTAACAACTCGAGCGTTCTGGGACTTTATGGTGTTGGCAAGGGAATGCAGAGTCAGGTTTACAGCTACACGAATGACAGTGGAATCTCCGGGATATACATTCAGCCGCTTAAAAACGGTACTGTGAGCGTTTACTGCTACAGCGGGGGATCTGGAGACACTTTAGTTCTGAAAGTCAGGGTTGCCAATACAAATACGTGGAGCATGATGTAGCCATGCTATAGAAGTGCAGTGTGAAAATTACCAAAAACAAATTATATCCCTTAATTTTTTCAAAGAAGTGCTGAGAGCTCTTCAAATTCGGCTTTATCAGATAAATAACTAAATCGAAAAAATTTATATAGTCTTCAATATAAATGCTCTCCAGTAAATTTGCTCTTGAGGGGATGCTGCCATGGTAGAAGAGCTGTCCGAGAAAGAGGAGCGTATTGTCACTCTTCTTGTTGAGACCGGGTTGAGCAGGAGTATAGCCAAGATAATAGTTTTCCTCTCAAGGGCTGGGGAGGCCGTTTCAAGAGACATCGAGAGAGCTGCCAACCTCAGGCAGCCTGAAGTGAGTCTTGCCATGAAAGAGCTGAAAGAATGGGGATGGATAAAGGAAAAGGAGTTGAAGAGAAAGGGAAAAGGCAGACCCCTCAAGAGCTACAAGCTCACGATAGATCTTAGAGATATAGTTTCTGAACTCGTTGAGAAAAAGAGGAGAGAGGTGGAGCAGCTATCTAAACACCTTGATGAACTTGAAAGGCTTGTTGGTTTGAAGTGACCTTTTACTTGCTCGCTTTTGTACTGGTGTTTTGTTAATTTTATTATACTGTTATCCACTTTTTCAATAACTCTATTCAGGACTCTATTCAGGAGTTTGGTTTTGCTTCGTGGAAAGACAAAATCGACGCTGCAGCGAGACATTACGACTTTCAATCTCCATTTTCAGGAGTCCGCCCTTGTTTCTTCTTCTTTTGGCCATCCTCTTCCGTCTCTTCCTCGACTTTCAATCTCCATTTTCAGGAGTCCGCCCTTGCTTCCTAATCGAGAATGCAAGCCACATAGTTAAAGCTATCACTCTTTCAATCTCCATTTTCAGGAGTCCGCCCTTGCTTCGGTTGGGGTAGAGGAATCGCTTTTGGCTTCGTTAGTTCGCTTTCAATCTCCATTTTCAGGAGTCCGCCCTTGCTTCTAATTCCAACGGACATCGCACCATTAGCTGATTGGTGGGCTTTCAATCTCCATTTTCAGGAGTCCGCCCTTGCTTCAAACTAAGAGGGAGTTGTGTTGGGAGAAACTACAAACTCTTTCAATCTCCATTTTCAGGAGTCCGCCCTTGCTTCCTAATCTTATAAAAGAAGTATTTAGAGCTGCTGGATACTTTCAATCTCCATTTTCAGGAGTCCGCCCTTGCTTCGTAGTATACCATGCCGAAACGCGTAAACCAATTCTCCCTCTTTCAATCTCCATTTTCAGGAGTCCGCCCTTGCTTCATATATAATGAGTGGGACTACTCCGTCGCCATGGAGAGGGGCTTTCAATCTCCATTTTCAGGAGTCCGCCCTTGCTTCTGTAGTACCAGGAACTCCATTGAACCCACCGTATAAACTTTCAATCTCCATTTTCAGGAGTCCGCCCTTGCTTCCCCACCTCAAATCCCTTCTCTTTCCATGATATAAA
>CAZUMR010000022.1:0-11974 GCA_964622075.1 uncultured archaeon
ATGGAGATTGAAAGACGATGACAATAGCAGATTGCTACATTGGGCTGCCCGGAAGCAAAGCTGAACTCCTGAAAATGGAGATTGAAAGATAGATGGATTTAACCCGTATGATGCCGTCTTCGGGGCAGAAGCAAAGCTGAACTCCTGAAAATGGAGATTGAAAGACGATGACAATAGCAGATTGCTACATTGGGCTGCCCGGAAGCAAAGCTGAACTCCTGAAAATGGAGATTGAAAGTTGATAAGATTAATGACTTCACGATATTTGAGATATTTGTGAAGCAAAGCTGAACTCCTGAAAATGGAGATTGAAAGACAGCAATCGGTTTTGGATAATACTCCTTCAATCTTTGGGAAGCAAAGCTGAACTCCTGAAAATGGAGATTGAAAGTTTGAACTCTATGTCCTCAGTGCCTTCTAATCCTTTATGAAGCAAAACCGAACCCCCTAAAAACGGAGATTGAAAGAAAGAATACTACAAAAACAGCACCCTGCCTTCAAGCCCCCTCCAGACGATCTTAACACCCATATCCTTCAACAGCTCCTCATTAATTTCGAGTCCGTACTTTTCAAGTATTTTCTCCAGCTCCCCCACACTCTCAGGTTTAACCTCCTGAATTTCCCTCCTCGCTTTTTCTATCGCCTCTCTCCTTTCCTGCTCTTCTTCCTCTTCCTTTTCGCCTTCCTCTCCTCCCACCTCATCCACATCCACTCCTCCCACGACTCTCTTTCTCTCCCCAATCACCCCCACTCTTTCAGCCAGCCTGTTTATCGCCCTCACAATTTTTCCGTAATCAAACCTTTTTGAAAATATTACAAGCTCTACGAGACCAAATCCCGTTCTACCGGATCTAACCCTGACATCCCCGAACTCCTCTCTCGCCACGACAACCAGAGGTATGGAAAGGGAAGATACTTTCTCAGCTTTCTTTTTCAGGTAATCTGCCGTCCAGAATCCGACAAGTTCAAGGTAAACCTTCCCGCTCCACCCTTCCCTGCTGACAGCAAAGTCAGGTACGAATGCAAACTCCCCGACTCTCGTGGTGACAGCAACAACTTCCGGTTCTCTTTCCACAGAGTATCCGAGATTTCTCAGCCTCCTGAATAATTCTGTTTCGTATGACGAGTCGAACTCCTCCTGCCAATCCTGCCGGGACTGTTTGATCTGGATGGAGCGTGTGATCTGGGTGGAGTGGGCTTGAGATTGAGTTTGAACATGAGGTGAGGGAAGTGAAGAGTGAGTAGATGAAGAGTGAACAGATGAAAGATGAGAAGAGTCAGGCAGTAAATGTGAGATTCCGCTATCAAGATCGAGAGTATAAATTCTATCCCCCTCAACTATTTTTGCCAGTATCCTCCACCTGTCACACACCAGAACATGAGGAATTAATTTTGCCATCAATATACCGTACTTTCTTGTCATCTTTATCAGAGAGGCCGGTCCAAGAACCTCTATTTCCAGAGATTTTCCTGCCTTAACTATGTCGTACATAAGACCGAGCCATTTTACAGCTCTCAGAATGCCCTTGTAATTCCCGGAAACCTCAAGCTTCATCGTCGTGGAGTTGAAAATGGATGTTTGAAGCAGGGAAAGATTGTAAAGCTTTATAAGCTCCACTGCATTCATTCCCTCAACTCTTGTAACTATTAGCTCCTCATCCCTGTCAGCATACATCGCCCTCTCTATCTCATCAACACTGACATTGAAGTACTTCGCAGCGTACGCAAGAATTCTATCTCTCTCACTTTTTGTCGTGACGAAACCTCTCTCGAACAGAAACATCCTGACCTTCTTCGGCTCAAGTTCGGAATCGTAGGCACAGGCCTTCTCAACACACAGATTTTCCAGAACCCTGACAAAACCTCTAACCTTCCTGAAATTATCAGCTTTCTCAAGTTTCTTTATAGCCTTCACAACCGAACCGTACTTTTTTCCCCTGCCAGACCTGAAAATTGCTATTACCTTCTCCGCAAGCTCAACATCCTCTGGATTTTCGGGATCGGCAAACTTTGGATATATCTTTCCTCTTGCTCTCCTGACGTCAAGCAGCTCTTTTGGTAGCATTTAATGCAACCTCGCCCCTCTTTTTCTTTTAATTTCCTTTTCCTTTTTTACGCCCTTCCTCCTTCTCCTGGCAGTTCCGACCTCTCCCGTCCCCTTGGAAACGAGCTCGTAAAGCACGGCCACGTCCTTGCCTTTTGCGGGCCTGAGGATTCTGCCGAGTCTCTGAATGTACTCTCTTGAGCTGCCGCTCCCGCTAACTATTACTGCAACTTCAGCATCCGGAACATCTATACCTTCGTCAAGAACCTGACTGCTTACTAAAGCCCTGAATCTGCCTGTTCTAAATCCATCAAGCACTTCTTTTCTTTCGTCCTTGGAAGTCCTGTACGTTATTGCTGGTATTAAAAACGTTCTTGAAATCGTATAAACGAGGTCGTTGTACCTCGTAAATATAATTATCTTCTCGTTCCTGTGCCTCTCAAGAATTTCTCTCAGCTTTTTCAGCTTGTTTCGGGAGCAAAACGCTATCTTCCTTGCCTCGTCCCACGCCTTCAGAGCAATGTAAGCTCTTTCATCGTAACCAGTTGCCATAACGAGTCTGTTAAAGTCCTCAACACTTCTTATCTTCAGATTTTTGCTCTTCAAATAATCTCTCACAATTTTCATTCTCCTGTCGTACTCTTCCCTTTCCCTGCTCTCAAGAGGAACGTAAATTCTCCTGACAACGTAATTCGCGAGGTATTTTCCCGCAAGCTCGTCTACTGAGAGCTCGAAAACCTTTCCTCCAACGAGTTCTGGAAGTCGGTCGTGCAAACCGTCACTCCTCTCGTAAGTTGCAGTCAGACCGAGCCTGTAGGGAGAAGCACTCATCTCCGCTATCAGGGAGTAGGATTCAGAGGGCAGGTGGTGTACCTCGTCGAAAATCAGCAGTTTAAATCTGTTCCCGAGCTTTTCAGCGTTTACGTAGGCTGAATCGTAAGTCGTTACGGTTATAGGTTTTAACTCCTTTTTTCTTCCTGAAAACTCTCCAACGTTCTCCTCTCCAAAAATCTTCAGCTTATCTATCCACTGATCGAGAAGGTCAAGGGTCGGAACCACGACAAGAGAGGGTTCCGAGAGTTCGTTTATTGCAGATAAAGCCACGTGCGTTTTCCCGCTCCCCGTGGGCATTATCACGCAACCTCTTTTATCCTTCAGCCAGCTCTCAAGAGCTTTCTCCTGATAATCCCTCAGCTCCAGCTCCACGTCAAATTCGGGGCAGGGAACAGGATCAAAAACTCTGTCAGAATACTCAATCCCCGACCTCTCAAAATATTCAATCACATCCCTGTATTTATACGCCATTAGGCGGTAGCACTTTCTCTTCGAGTCGTAAATTGCTTGGGGAATGTGAACATCTCCTCTGATGATCAGAGTTCCTCTATCGTAGCTGATTTCAGCAAACATTTCTTCAGAGTTATACGGCGGAGGCTATATATATTGTGCACAACGTTTGCCTGATGGGAGGGTCGAAGTTGTTTGAAGGACCAAAGCTGAATCTTGAAAACCTGAGGCTGTCAAATCCCGCTCCAGAGGCTGGGGAGGAGATAGTTGTAGAGGCTGTCATGAGGAACTTTGGAGAAAAGTGCAGGTTTGATGCCGTTTTCTACTGGGCTCCAGAGATAATCCTGTCCAGCAGACAGATGGAGGAATACACGAAGCCAGAGTACGAAATATACAGGGAAAAAGTGGAAATTCCTTCTGGAGGTAAAATAACGATACAGTTCAGGTGGAAAGTTAAAAACAGGTTTTCTTGCCTGTTCGTAAAGCCTGAAAATGTCGAGGTCGTGGAGGAGTGGACACAGGAAAGTGAATCTCAGGAATGATTTTCTTTTAAAATGTTTTTAAAATTAATAATGAATGTTTTAAAATTAAGAGTGTGCAGTGTTTGAGTGCACGGCACATAACTGGCATGATAAACCACGGCATAAAACACAACCAGAAACATAACCAACATAACCCGGTAAAAAATGCAAAATACTCAGCAGAGCGGAAGAAAGGCTAAAATACTTTGAATTTTTAACTTTAATCCATGCCGGAAAAAATCGATAGCCTCGACATAAAGATCCTTGTGGAATTGCAGGAGGATGCGAGAAAGAGCCTGAGGGAAATAGCAGAAAAGCTTGGAGTCGTTGAAGGGACGGTTTACAACAGGATAAACAAGCTGAAAAAGATGGGTGTTATAAAGAAGTTCATACCCGTTATCGACTACTCGAAGCTTGGATTTGATCTGATCGCAGTAATAGGGGTTACTGCTGAAGGCGGGCACCTGATCGAAGTTGAAGAAATGCTCGCAAATGAGCCGAACGTTACAGCTGTTTACGACGTTACCGGACAGTTCGACGTGATTACAGTCGCAAAGTTCAGAGACAGGGAATCGCTCAACGATTTTGTAAAGAAGATTGCCAAGCTTGAGCACGTGCAGAAAACCTACACGATGCTCGTCCTGAATGTCGTGAAGGAGACTCACTGCATAGATCTTGAAAAACTGATGTCTCTTGAGTAGTTCCTTTCTCCCCAACTCCCAAATCACGATCTCCAAGAGCCTCAGAGATAATTTTAGGCAGCAGTTCTTCCAGAGGTCTGCCCTTACCCAGTCCCGAACATTCTCTGTGCAGAAACACGTAAACTCCACAGTATTCGGCCTCGTGACTTTCATCACATCTTTCAGCTTTTCTAACAGCTTTTCTAACGTAGAAGGGATACAGCCTGCAGGCTCTGGGTCTAATTGGATATACCGTGCACTCTCTGTTTTTCTCTGAGTAGAAAATGCATCTGCCATTTATTCTCTTCAGGTAAACTCCTATTTTCCCATAAACGACGAAGTTTTTGAAGAGTTCCTCCTCCTCAAATCCAAGAGAGACGTCAAGAGTTCTGCAGCACTTTCCGCACCTTACGCACTCCCACCTTTTTACTCTCTTCCAGGGAATCAGCTCCTCATCCGGAATTAACGACGCCATAGCCCGTCGAGGTCCTTAACTATGACGTCCGGTTTCTCAATCTTAAGTTTGTCTTTCAAATTTTCTTCCGTCGTTACGCCGCTCAGAACGAGCACAGTTTTGCATCCAACCTTTTTTCCGGCAACAACGTCAACTTCTACCTGATCTCCAACTACGGCAACTTCCTCAGGTTTGCAGTTGAGTTTTCTAAGTGCTTCCCTCATTATTATTTCAGATGGCTTTCCGACCACAGCATCCGGCATTCTACCAGTCATCCAGTACAGAGCTCCTATTATCATACCCGTTCCCGGAATTGGTCCATCCCAGCCCGGAAAAATCCTGTCGGGGTTCGTGGCCACGTATCTATCAACATTTAAGCAGCACCTTAGAGCCTTTGTCATCAGATCGTAGTCAAGCTTTCTGTTGGACGCAACAACAAGGCATTCTGCCTCATCGTAGTCCACGATTGTGTGCCCGGCTAACTCAAGCTCCTCTATAAGGCCCTCCTCTCCCGTCGTGAATACCCTTAGCCTGCCGAACTTCAAGAGGTAAGAGGCAGTAGCGTAGGTCGCAACTATTATGTCTTCCTCACTCACATCCAGCCCAAAGCTCCTGAACCTCTCAATGAGCATTCTCCTGCTTCTTGTGGAATTGTTGGAGACGAATACGACCTTCTTCCCCTCTTCGATTAACCTCTTTACTCCCCTCACTCCGCCCTCTATCTCTCTGCTACCCCTGCAAATAACACCATCAACATCCAGAATGAACCCTTTGCAAGAGTTCAACACATCCAGCACATCCAGCACCTCAGAGTTTCTCTATCAAGTCAAAAGCCTGCTTCTTCATAGACTCTATTGCCTCTTTTATCTTTTTCTTCTTCTCCTCAACAATACCCATATCTCTCTCAAGTTTCTTCTTCCTTATTTCAAGCATTCTTTCAATTTCTCCCGATGACGTCCCTCCAGTCGTCTCTCTGCTCTCCACAACGTTCTTTATGTCCAGCCAGCTCTCAAACTCCTCCTTGTCAGGGATCAATTCTTCTCCGTACTCCTTCATTATCTCGACAAGTTTTTCGTACATTCTGTCAGCGCTCAACCTCTCATCTCCAGCATCAGAGCTGAAGTAATAGGAGCTTAGCCTGCCAACTATTCTGTGTGCCTTTCTGAATGGTATACCTTTCTTTGCAAGCATTTCTGCAACGTGGGTTGCGGAAGCAAACCCCATTCCGGCCTTCTTTTCCATCACGTCAACCAGAAACTCGATCTTTTCGAGCATGTCTGCCATTACCCTGAAAGAAAGGCATGCGTCCTTCAACCCCTCGTAGAGCAGGGGGTTCATTTCCTGAAAGTCCCTGTTGTATGCAAGGGGCATGGCCTTGTAAATTGCCATCGCCGCAGTAAGATGACCGGCAAGTTTACCCGCCTTTGCCCTGATAATTTCAGCAACATCCGGATTTTTCTTCTGTGGCATTATCGATGAAGAAGAAGCATACTCGTCCGGAAGATTTACGAATTGCGAGGCCCACAGTACCACTTCCTCAGCAAGTCTGCTCAGAGTCAGCAACCCATCACACGCAACAAACAGAGACTCTATGAGAAAGTCCCTTGAAGACACGGCATCTTCGCTGTTCTCAACAATGCCGTCAAAACCAAGGAGTCTGGAGACGTACTCTCTGTCCAGTTTGAAAGACGTGGAAGCGAAAGCAGCAGCTCCAAGAGGACATAGATTTACCCTCTCAAAAGCCTGCAGACACCTCTCAAAAGTCCTTTCGAACATGTCGTGAAATGCGATCAGGTGGTGGGAGAGTTTCGTGGGCTGGGCATACTGAAGGTGCGTGAAGCCGGGCATGATTGCATCCTTATTTTCCTCAGCTTTGCTGAGCAGAGATTTTCTCAGCTCAAGAATAGTCTCCGCAAGTGTGAGAAGTGCATTCCTCGCAAACATCCTCAAACACGTAGCAACCTCGTCGTTTCTGCTCCTTGCAGTGTGCATTTTCATTCCCGCTTCTCCAACAAGCTCAGTCAGTCTCGCCTCTATGGCCTCGTGTATGTCCTCGCCTTTCTCCGGAAGTTTTCCGCTCTTTTCAATCTCGTAAGCTATTTCCATCAATCCCGCCACTATTTTAGCAGCTTCCTCCTCCAGCAGGTAGTTCTGCTTTAGCAATCCAAGTACATGAGCTACATCCACGAGTATATCGTAGTACCAGATGTTGACGTCATGCTCAAGTGAGCTCGTTAGTTGTAAAGCAAGTTTGTCCATCTCTTTCTCAAGCCTGCTCCTGACGACCATGGCTTTTAGACCTAACGAAAACATAAATCAGTTTCTCTTGCTTGAGGTTGAAAAAAGCGTAGATGATAGCTACCTGTGAAGGGCGAAGACGAAAACAGCATAGGCGAAAAAGAAAACAATTCCCGACACCAGTGCCTGCCAGGGAATTTCATCCCTGTTTATGAAGTAAAGGATTATAAGAGAAACAAAAGTTGTGGTAATAACGCTGAAGATGGCGTGATCATCAATCACCCAGTTCGTGAACAGCAGCCCGAGTCCGGGGTAGAAGGTGGAGTAGAGTATCTTTTCCCCGACAAGAGATCCAAGACTCAGCGTATCCATACCCCTGTATCCCCATATCAGAGCAGTTGCCGTCTCAGGCATGGCCGTGGCTGCGGGAATAAGGACGAGGGCAACACCAAGGGGGCTTATACCCGTAGCGTAAGATATCTTAGAAACTGCTGAGACGAGCCTTTCCGACCCGTAGTAAAGGATCAGAACAGCTAAAGCGAGCTGAATAAAGGAGAGTTTCGTTTTCCACCTCTCATCGACACCAGCAATTCTGGCAAGCAGAGGTTCTTCCGCCTCTCCCATTGTACCGAGCTCTCTCCTTGAGTACATCATCTTCATATACACAACAAAGCTCAAAAGGAAAAATAGACCAAAAGCCAGCTTTACAAACTTCCCTCCAAAAAATCCGGGAATTAAAGTCAGGGGAAAAAGCAGGGTTACGAAAAGGTATGGCAGAGAAAGGGATTTGTCAACTCTGAGTCTCGGGTTTTTCCTTTTACCACATCTGTAGCCCAGAAGAACGACCAAACCTACCAGCCCGTAAGACAGGCTTGAAGCCATGAAGGGCTGGCCAAAGACAGTCCCTATACCTATCTCATCCCCTCCCCTGACTCCAGAGAGGAGTGCGACAAGAAAAACCGTGAGCTCTGGCAGGGATGTGAAGAGGGGGGACAGAATCGCACCGACGAACGATGAACCAAGCTCGAACCTGTAACCGAGAAACTCTATTGCGTTTACAAAAGCCAGAGCTGAGAAAAGAACGAGAACAATTCCGAAAATTAGTTCAAGAATTGAATGAAGCATGGAAACGTTATCAGGAGCTCTCTACGAGAACGGCATTTATCACTCCGTGCTGGTTTGGTCTGCTCGTTACCTTTGCCTCTCCAACGCTCGTCTTTATTATAGCACCCTTGGTTATTACGTTCCTCCTTGCGTAGTGAACGTGTGCCGGATTTTCGACGACGGACAGTATCTCAGCTCTAACTACCTTACCCTCTGAAGGGACGTAAACGTTTGCGTACTTATCTCTGAAGACCTTTATCTTGAAGTTTCCGCCTCTAACTCTGACTTTCTTTACCTTCCTCTCACCAATCAGCGTTTCAACCTGATCTCTTCCAAGCTCGTACTTCCTCTTTTTCCTGAACGGCTTCAGGAGTTTTCCCGTGTAAGATCTCCTGCTCCTTCCGTGCCAGCGCATTACCATCACCTCACATCACAGCGATTAACGACTGATGCACGACTAATGCGATAGAGAACGGTTACTTAAATAGTTTGCGTCCCGGCCGTTTATGGCCATGCAGCTGAGTTAAATTTAAACAAAAAATCTAAAAAACTTTTTTAATCCGAGCGGAAGTAACTTCACTGATGCTTTTCGATCCGGAAAGTGTAGCAGTAGTTGGAGCGACTCCAAAGAAAGGTAAGGTCGGTTATGCAATACTGAACAACCTGAAAAACTTCAAGGGAAAAGTTTACGCAATAAATCCGAAATACAAGGAAGTTCTCGGTTTTCCCTGCTATCCGTCAATTCTCGAAGCCCCACCGGTTGAACTTGCGGTAATCGCAGTTCCAGCAAAGGCTGTAAATCCCGTGCTTGAGCAGTGCGGAGAGAAAGGAGTTGAGTACGCAGTAGTTATAACGGCAGGATTCAGAGAAGCTGGAAGAGAAGGAGCTAAACTTGAAGAGGAGCTCGTTAAGATATGCAGGAAGTACGGAATAAAACTCGTCGGACCTAACTGTCTTGGAATTATAAATACACACAATGGCCTGAACGCAACTTTTGCGAGCACACAGCCCAAACCGGGAAACATAGCTTTTCTGAGTCAGTCTGGAGCTTTCATAATCGCCGTAATGGAGTACTTCAGAAACGTGAACGAGGGTTTCAGCAAGATTGTTTCGATGGGAAATAAAGCAGTTCTTGACGAGGCAGACATAATGGAGATACTCAGGGGAGATCCATACACAGATGTCATAATGCTGTACGTTGAGGGAATAGGCGATGGCAGGAAGTTCATGGAAGTCGCAGAGAAGGTTGGAAAGGTCAAACCGGTAGTTGCAATGAAAAGCGGGAAGACTGATGCAGGTGCCAAAGCTGCAAGCAGCCACACCGGCAGCATTGCCGGGAGTTATCAGGCCTGTTTGGCAGCCTTCAGACAATCCGGAGTTGTTCCTGCCGAATCTCCAGAGGATCTTTTCGATATCGCCAAACTCTTCGCCAAATACAGGGATGTTGATGGAGGTGTTGCGATAGTAACAAACTCCGGTGGTCCGGGAGTGATGGCAGCTGATGCAATAGAAACCTACGGGCTGAAGATGGCGAGTTTCAGCCAGAAAACGATTGAAAAGCTGAAAGAAATTCTGCCACCGGAAGCTAACATTTACAATCCTGTTGATGTTCTTGGTGATGCAGATGCGGAGAGGTATATAAAGGCTATAGAGTGCGTTGCTAACGACGATGACGTTGGAGCCATAGTCGCAATAACTGTCCCCACTGCGAGGCTGAGCTTTGAGGAAGCTGCGAAATTCAAGATAGACAAGCCATACGTTCTGTGTTTCATGGGGTGGGACAGAAGTGACTTCTTCGACCCCGTTAGAGCTGTCAGAGCACTGTCTGCCCTTTACAGATACTCCGAATTCAGAAGGAGAGGAGAGAAAACGTACAGGGAGTTCAGCTTCGACAGGAGAAGAATAAGAGAGGCGATGAAATCAATCAACCCGTTCGACATACTGAAAGCTGTAGGAATTCCAACTCCGAAGTATGGAGTTGCAAAAACAGCTGACGAAGCGCTTAAAGTCGCAGACGAGATAGGATATCCAGTTGCAATGAAGGTGCTTGGAGACATAGTTCACAAAACAGACGTAGGATGTGTAAAGCTGAACGTTGAGAGAGACGGAGTAAAGAAGGCTTTTCTTGAGATAATTGCCAACGCAGAGAGGCTTGGAAATGTAAGAATTGATGGAGTGCTGATACAGGAAATGGTTAGGGGTGGAAGGGAAGTAATTGTCGGAATGAAGAGGGATGCAAGCTTTGGGCCGCTGATAATGTTTGGTCTTGGAGGAATATACGTGGAAGTCTTCAAGGACGTTACTTTCAGAATTGCTCCTGTCAGCGAGGAAGATGCTGAGTCAATGATCAGGGAAGTAAAGGCGTACAAGCTCCTGAAGGGAGTTAGAGGAGAGAAGCCAAGTGACATCAAAGCCATTGCAGAGGTTATAATGAAGATGTCCCAGCTCAGCCTTGAATTTCCGGAGATAATGGAGATGGAGATTAACCCGCTCAGGGTTTTCGAGAAGGGCTGCAGTGCTCTTGACTTCAAGATTTCGTTCAGGAGGCAGGGTTAGGATTTGGTTTGAGTTTGGGTTATTTCCGCAGTGTTCAGATTGATGATGGATGATGATAAATGAGATGATAGATAAACGATTGGATGTACATGTAAAATTTACGATCATCTGAGAGGTGGTAATATGAGAAGTTTGCTCGTTTCCTCGATAGATGAATACTCTGGAAAAAGTGGAGTTATAGCCGCTCTTGGAGAGATATTTAGAGAAAGAGGTCTGAAAGTTGGATACTTCAAACCTTTCACAACGTACGACGATGCAGACATTGAGGTGATGAAGGACATTCTCGGTCTTGAGGAAGAGGAGGAAAAGCTCTGTCCAATCAGGATAGAGAGCTACGCTGAATTTATGCTATCTTCTGATCCGGTAGAGCTCAGAAAGACGGTCATAGACGGATTTGCAGAGGTTGCTGAGGGAAAAGACGTCGTTTTCGTGGAAGGGTCGATGGGTTACTTTGCCGGAGAAGCTGTGGGATTGAGTGATATCGACGTAGCTTCAATGCTCTCGTCGAAAGTTCTCATGGTCGCGAGGTATGCCGGGGACTTTACGATAGACAGGCTGCTATCCTCATCCAAGGTAATGGGTGATATGCTTGCCATCATAAACCAGGTCACAGGCTTCAAAAGAACTTACTTTGGAACAATAGCATCAAGGATACTCGAGCCAAGAGGAATCAAGCTTGTAGGTATGCTTCCAAAAGACGAAATGCTCGCCGGGATGAGTGTGGAGGAAATAAGAAAGGCTCTCAACGGCATTTACCTCGTAGAGCCAAAGGAGGATACGTTAATCGAGAGTTTTCTGATTGGTGCCATGTCACCGCAGACGGCCATGAGTTACTTCAGAGCGGCTAAAAACGCAGCGGTGATTACTGGTGGGGACAGGGCAGATCTGCACGCAGTGGCAATGGATGCAGGTATAAAGTGCCTTATTCTCACAGGCAATATGGAGCCCCCGGCCACAATACTTGGCATGGCTGAAAAGTATGGAGTGCCGATAATACTTGTAAAGGAAGACACACTCACAACTGCGGAAAAGCTTGGAAGGGCTTTTGGAAGAGTGAGGATAAGGGGAGAGAAGAAGTTGAAGAGGTTCAGAG
>CAZUMR010000023.1:0-8626 GCA_964622075.1 uncultured archaeon
TATTTCACTACTTTCTGTCTTTACCGGTTGAGAATAGTTTCGTTGCAGCTTTGATCTTGTCTTTAGTTCTTGATGTTGCGTACATTCTAAACAAGAAAGTTAGGCGGATAAGGAGGGGGGACAAGGTAGTTTTAGTTATGCTAACATTGGTTTGTCTGGTTTACGGAACTCTTGCAATCCACCACATTTTCGTTCTATCACTCTTGAACAGTTTTCTAATAGCTACGATTTTAACAATTTTTGTGGATTTTGCTTACGTAATGTACATTAAAAGGAGAAAACCGGAGAAGAGAAAGGTTTATTCGATTAAGCAATTTATATTCGAATCCTTCTTCGTTCTTTTGATCTTTATTCCCACGTATCTGTCTGGCGTTGATTTGAAGAGAAGTCTAGCTATAGCTCTCTACATCTACATTTTAATCCACTGGTACTACAACTTTAGTGCTCCAAAGTACGAGTTTACGAATGTTTTCGTCGTTTTTAGAACTCTACTGGTGTTTTTCGTAATGTACTATGGATGGTTTACGTTGGTGAGAACAAATCCGATTGTCTCAGCTGTAGTTGCTGTTCTAACTGCTCTTGCGTGTGAACTTACTCGAAGAGTGAGCATTAGATTAGCAGAGATCATGAGCAAAGATGAACTTGAAAAAGCAATGAAGAGTGCCGGAGCAATATTTCAGCCTATCGGCTTACTTTACGGAATGTTAGTAGGGGTAATTACTGCTGGAAATATCTACGGCTCTTGGTACTTTGCTTGGTGGTCTCTCGAACTCTACCGCCTCGCCTACATTTTCACCCCGATGTTCTTCGTTCCCGCCAGCTTAATCTACTGGATAGGTGCTAAAGCGAAACTGGGTTGCAGTAATTAGAAAGGTAAGGAAAAATAACGAAATTAGCTAAGCACTCTTAAAACTTCTCTAATTGCAAGCAGATCAAGTCTGGATTGAGGTTTAATGACCCTTTCAACAGGTTCAACAAATAGAATGTTTTTCCTGACACAGAACTTTAAACTCTCATCAACTCTTTCGTATCTCACAACTTCACTATCTGCAATTGCTTTAAAGAGTTTAATTACCCCATCAAACAGATCTTTTTTGTCCTCAATTTCATAAATGTCATCAAGTACTTGACTGAGCCTGAGCTTGAACATCTCCTCACAAAACTCCCCTATCCTCTCCCTCTCCCTCACAGCCTCAACCAAATATACTGGCTTTCCTCCAAAGTACTCCCAAACAAGCCCAATCTCCTCCTCTTTAAACCCGTACTTCTTTAGGAACTTTACAGTAGTTTCGTAATCAAAATCGTCCACTAACAGATACCTGCACCTCCCATGCAGCATAGCCTCACTGTAAACCCTCTCAAGGAACAGAGAGTCAGATGTGACTGCGAAGACGTGGGACAGGTGTCTCTTTTTCGTAATACTCACGAAAAGGTTGAAAAGGCGGTATATAAGCAGGTCATCTATTTTTAAATCACCTATAACCTGCATTTCATCCAGTATAAGAATGGGCACTCTGCCCTTCTCTCTAACAGTCTCAAACACCGTTATAATGTATTCAAAAATGTCTTCTACCTCTTTTTCTTTCAAAAACTCGATGAGCAGGTTTTTTGGTATTGGCAATCCTTCAAAATTGAAGCCTTCCAAAACTCTGGCCAAAAAAGCCTTATAATCTTCGACTCTACTTCTATGAGTCTTGAACAGAACTCTTACAAAGTCTTCATAACTTCTGATAAACCTCTCTCTTAAATCAACGTAAAATACTGCATAATCGCTGGTTAACCTCCTCACAACCTCATCCATCAAACTCGACTTCCCCGAATTAATGGGCCCGTAAACAAACGTTATGAGGTTGGGCGGAGCTTTAAGAATCCTCATTACCTCCTCTATCTCTTTCTCCCTGTCATAAAACTCGATCTCAAATTCCATAATCACCGTTATCCAGCCTGTTTAATACTGTTTGCTCTTTTTACTTTGTAAATTATTTTGAAAGCAATTTGAAAGCAGAAGCCTGAATTATAGTTTCGCGTAGTAAGTTAGCAAACTCTTCACAGCTAAAACTTAACTTAAAACTCAACACAACTTCACTCAACACAACCCTCCCGGATGCACCATGGCGTTATAGAATGTGTTTATATGCACTCAGGCAAAGATATGAGATGGTGGAAAAATGTTCATAATCATAGCTGGTGAGGAAGCTGGCCCCGTATCCAACAAGCTTGGCGGGGTCTGGAACGTTATAGATGCCGAAGCGAGGCACATGAGCTCCATAACAGATGATGAGATAATAGTTGTAGGCCCTTTCTTTGAGAGAATAGGTCAGGACTGGAGTCCGAAAAACAGGGTTACGAGAGATCATTTCCCTTTTAGTGTTAGTGAAGATATACTGAAAGCTGCTAAAAGTGTTGGAATACCATTCGTTTCTGGAAGGGTGGAGGTTGAAGGAAAATGTGGGGAGGTTGTTGATGGCAAGAAGCATTACATAAACTACGTTTTGTTCAACGTTGAATACAACCTGACCAGAAGTGTGGAGTACGATGGAAAAAAGATGCGGCTGAGTGATGCTGTAAAGGCTGAGGCTTACAAACTCGTTGGACTGGACTCTCTCAGATATGAATCCCAGAGCTACGGCAGGGAGTATACGCACTACCTTAACTTGAGCTACGCCGTTTCGGAGTTTGCAAGAGCTCTAAATGATGCCGGAGAAACAGCCATGCACTGTCACGAGTACCCGGTTTTTTACGCTGCAGCAAGGCTGGAGAAGCTTAAAGTTCCTGTCAGAACAGTTGTGACATTTCATGCCACCAAGGTTGGCAGGGCTCTGGGGGCTGAGGTTTTTGACAGAATAAGGAGAAATGACCCGAGTTTACCGGCTGGCATTCAGGAAGGTTTTGTTGAGCTGGAAAAGCTTGCGAGGTATGCTGATACCGTGACTTTTGTTAGCGACAAGACAAGGGCTGAAGCAAGACTGTTCTATGGTGTGGATGGCATAGTCATCAGAAACGGAATAGATGTGTGCAGGGAGGCGATAGACTGGAAGTTCAAGGATGACTGCCTCAGGAGAATAAGGGAAACTCTCGCGAGAAAACTGAAGGATGTTTACGGTTACGAGATTGAGGAGGAGAGCATAGTTCCCGTTTACACGATCTCAAGACTTGAGCTTGAAAACAAGGGATATCCTGATTTGCTTGACTCCCTCGTCATTCTTGACAGAATTTTAACCAACAGAATAAATAACGGGGAGATAGACGACGTAAAGGTAGTTTGCATGCTCATAACTGCTATAGGCAGGAAAGACCCGAGCACACTGCCGGAGGGTTTTCCAGTTGATCTTCCGGATGATATCCTTGTTGGAGATGAGCTCAGGCTAAAAAAGATGGTGGAGGAGAGAAAACTCGAAATCGGGAGAATAGGAAAGAGATCAGTCTGTGCGCTGCCGTATCCTCAGTGGGTTGGGAGGAACGATGGAGGGCTTGGAATGACAATAGATGAGATAGCAGCCGGTTGCGTGGCCGGGATATTTCCTTCAAGATACGAACCTTTTCTGCTAACGGCTCTTGAGGCCTGCAGAGAAGCCTGCCCGGTTGTAATAAGTTCTGCATGTGGTTTTAGTGGAGCAGTCAAGGAGTTGCAGAAGGAGAAGGGAATATTTGGAGGAGTAATTCTTGTGGATAACGTAAATCAGAGTTACCTTGAGGTAATCACGGATTACGCTTTTGGTCTTCACGTAATAGTGGATGCGTATCTGAGGGATAAGGCAAAGGATAGAATGATGTGCTCTACAGCCTTCGTCCTTGCAAGTGAGATGAGCTGGGAAGAGCCAGTTAGGAGGTACTACGAAATCCTGAAGGGGTTTGAAGAGAGACCGGAAATTGCAGCCTGAGAAATTCTTTCATTATTTTTGCTAAACGTTGAAAAATTTTTAGACTGTCATGTCTATCAGAAAATTTTTTAATAGTCTGCATTTCACGGCGTTATGCACCCTAACTCTATCCCTGCTACTCCAGTAATGTCAATTGCGGTTGGATTGTCCCTGATATTTCTTGCAGTTCTGATTCTGCCATTTAAGGTAAGAAAGGTGGAGGAGAACCTTGAGGCATTCTTTCTTGTAATGGGTGTAATTGCAGTGACTATTTCGGGAATGTGGAGCAGGGAAATAATTCTGGATGCAATCAAAGATCCGGTGAGTATTGGCGGAACACCAGTCGGAATTTTTCAGGTCGTGCTTGTAGCGGGGATTCTGATATATAAGTATAACAGGCAGATATACTCGGCAATAATCGGGCTGATGAAAAAGGTTGGAATTAGAGCTTTTGTTTTCGGGATGATACTCATTCTGAGTCTGGTTTCAAGCATAATCTCCGTGATAGTTGCTGCAGTCATTCTGTCTGAAGTCGTGGCTGCAATGCCCATAGAGTGGGAGAGAAAGGTTAAGGTAACAGTTATAACGTGCTTTGCAGTTGGTCTCGGAGCTGCTTTAACGCCTGTTGGAGAACCACTTGCAACAATAGCTGTATCAAAGCTGAAGGGAGCACCATACCACGCTGACTTTTTCTTCCTGTTCAGATTGCTTGCCGATCTGATTATACCCGGAATTGTGGCCATGTCTTTTCTGGGAGCTTACTACGCTGGCAAAATGGAAGGAGAACCGGAAATTCCGGAGTACACGGAAACGCTGAGAACTGTGATTGTGAGGGCTGTTAAGGTTTACATGTTCGTGGCAGCTCTCGTTTTGCTGGGCCATGGATTAACACCCCTTGTGGTCTGGTACTTTACAAAAATCCCGCCGGCAGTTCTGTTCTGGGTAAACATGATATCTGCTATACTTGACAACGCCACGCTTACAGCTGCTGAAATAGCTCCAGAGTTAAGTCTTTTGCAGATAAAGAGTGCGTTGATAGGCCTTCTTGTTTCAGGGGGTATGCTGATCCCGGGGAACATACCAAACATAGTTTCTGCTGGAAGACTCAGGATAAAGAGCGGGGAATGGGCGAGAATAGGAGTTCCCCTTGGACTGATCATGATGCTCGTTTACTTCGTTGTTCTGAACGTGTTTTACTGACCTTGCTTAATTTTTCAAAGATTTTATTGAGCTCAGAAAGATGGAACATTCTGGGAGCCAAAACATTTTTAAAGCTGCCTGCAAAAATTCAGATTCATGGGGAAAACAGGTACCACAACGTGGATCAAGATAAAGGGCAGAAAGGGTCAGACTCGCCTCGTTCCGGGTAAGTATCAGCACTATAAAAAGCCCGGACCAAATCAGAAGTACACGTCTGACGGGAAGAGGAGAAGGAGGATTCCTCGTTCGCCCAAGTCTATACTTGGTGTGAAGCAGTGATTTAGTGATGCCTTGACGGCTTTAATTTTTATAACCCTGTTTGCTTTTGCCTTTCTGCTCTTAATTCTTGTAAAGTTTTTTGAACTCTCTGGCTTTTCCAGAATAGATGCTTTTGCCCTGCTCGTTCTATCTCCTCTTGCGGCATTTCTACCGCCGGTGAAGTTTGGCAGAATAGGCAGTATGAACGTATATCTTAGTATTTCTGGTTTTATCATACCACTTCTTGTTTGCGTGAGACTCGTTTCCTCCGGAAAGGTCTCTTTAAAGAAGGCAGCTTTCGGAATTCTTGTTTTAGCTGTGGTGTCGTATGCGATATCCCGTCCTGAGAGCGATGGTGTCGGGGTTACACATCCTCTCCTTCCCGTTTTTGTCGCGGTCTTTTACTCCATGCTTGTTGAGAAGAAATGTCCTGCCTGCCTCGCATACGTTTGTGCCACACTGGGAATGTTTGCTGGAGCAGACGTTATGCACTTGCAGAGTATGGAGAAACTGACTTCCTGTGTTACCATAGGTGGAGCCGGTATATTCGATGCAATATACCTGAGTGGTTTTATTGCTGTATTGCTCGACTCCCTGCTGGTATCTGTAAAAAAGTTGCTCGGGCGATCCAACAGCTCTGGATGAAACTCTGTATAATTCCAGCTGTAAGCAATTTGAGTTTAAAAGTTTTGAAAAAGTTTTGAAAACTGACCGAAAACGTAAAAATTCCATTGAGAGTGAGCTGTTTGGAGAAAGAAAAGCTTTAAAAGGCGTATTATCAGCCGTCAGCCATCAGTTGAAGGTGACGCTCATGGAGATTGCAGCTTTCGCGATAACCCATAAAAAAGCTTCTCTTAAAGAGATAGAGACTGCCTGGCATGGAGACCTGAAAACACTGATAGATCGCATCCTCAGCAATCCGGACATATGCGAGTGTGCGATTCTGATGACATGCAACAGGGTGGAAGTTTACGTGGTTGGAAAGAACACAATTGAAGCTCTGAAGAAGATCACGAGCAAAATGCACGTATCTGAGAGAGTGATAGACTACTACAAAAATAGCAAGTGCGTCGAACACCTTTTCAGAGTTGCTGCTGGACTCGAATCAATGATTGTTGGAGAGGATCAGATACTTGGTCAGGTCAGAGACTTCTACAACCTGTGCAAGGAGCTTGGTGGTATAGGTAAAATCCTTGACCTTGTTTTTTCGAAAGCTATCCACGTTGGTGTGAAAGTTAGAAAAATGACAGATATAAATAAAGGATCTGTATCTATAGCTTCTGCAGCGGTAGAGCTTGCTGAGAAAAAGCTTGGAGATCTGAAGGGCAGAAAAGTTCTGATAGTTGGGGCTGGGGAGATGGCGAGGCTCGTTGCTAAAAACCTGTCTGGTAAAAACTGTGAAATTCTGATAGCCAACAGAACACTTGAAAATGCTGAGAGACTTGCTGAGGAAGTTGGAGGAAAACCGTATCCGCTTGAAAAACTCGGGGAATTAATCTCCTTATCCGATGTTGTCATATCGGCCACTTCTGCTAAGGGTTTTGTAATAACTGCAGACACTGTTGAGAGAGCTTTAAATGGCAGGAGAATCATGTTTATCGATATAGCAATGCCAAGAGACATCGATCCGGAAGTTGGCAGGTTTGGGGATTTGTACACCATAGAGAACCTGAGGGAAATAAGCGAGGAAAACCTGAAAAGAAGGATTGAAGAGGCGAAAAAAGCAGAGGAGATAATAAAGGAGGAAGTCAGGCATTTCGAGTTAATGCTCAAGGATTTGAAAGCGAACTCTGCAATATCGGCCATGTACGTGAGGGCTGAGGATGTTAAGAAAGACGAAATACTTGAGCTTTACAACAAACTCTCTGCAAAATACGGTGTCGATGAGAGTGTTTTACCGTTGCTTGAAGAGTTCGCATCCTCCTTTGTCAAAAAATTTTTGAGACTTCCAACTGTGAGGCTCAGAAAGGCTGCAAGGGAAGGTAAGGATTACATTCTGGATGCAGTTGAATACGTTTTTGGAGGTGACGAATTTGTTTCCTGTGTCAAGAATGAGGAGACTGAGAAAGGATCACTTGAGACCACTTGTGCGAGAGAGCGTGCTCAGTCTTAACGACCTGATAGTACCGGTTTTCGTTGATGAGAGAGCCAGTAGTAAGGTGGAGATACCATCAATGCCGGGTTACTACAGAATTCCGCTGAAGGGTGTGGCTGATGAAGTTGGGAGAGCGATGGAACTTGGATTGAAGGCGTTTATACTGTTCGGAATTCCAGAAAGAAAAGACGAGATAGGATCGTCTGCATTTGGCAGGCAGGATGTCGTTCAGAAAGCTGTTAGAGAGATAAGGAGAGAACATGAAGATGCTGTTATTATAACCGATGTCTGCCTCTGCGAATACACTACTCACGGGCACTGTGGTGTTGTGAGGGATAAGAGAATTCTGAACGACGAAACCCTGCCAATAATTGCGAGAGTTGCCGTAAGTCACGCTGAGGCTGGGGCTGATATTGTTGCTCCTTCTGGCATGATGGATGGAATGGTTGGGGCTATAAGGAAGGCTCTTGATGGAGAGGGATATGAGGATGTGGCGATAATGAGCTACTCTGCCAAGTATGCATCCTCCTTCTACGGCCCGTTCAGGGAGGCTGCTGAAAGTGGATTTGCTTTTGGAGACAGAAGGAGTTACCAGATGGACTTTCACAACAGGAGGGAGGCGTTGAGAGAGGTTGAACTCGACGTTGAGGAGGGTGCAGACATAGTGATGGTAAAGCCGGCACTGGCTTACCTTGACGTTATAAGCGACGTTAGGAGAAAGTTTGACCTGCCGGTTGCAGCTTACAATGTCAGCGGTGAGTATTCGATGGTCAAGGCAGCTGAAAAGCTTGGCTGGATGGATGGTAAGGCTTTAGCGTATGAAATTCTTGTGGCCATAAAAAGGGCAGGTGCAGATTTGATAATCACATACCACGCTTACGAAGTTGCGGAGATGTTACACTTTTGATAATTTTTTATTTTTGCTTTTTATTATTATTTCAGTTTTTACAAATAGCAAACAGTCAACAAACAGTAACAGCACAAACTTTACAAACAGTAAAACAGTACAGTAAAGTTACCAGTAAGCAGGCTGGAAGAAAAAATATTCTCAGAAAATTAACTTTCGAGCACGATCTCTATGTTAACATCTTTTGGAACCTGAATTCTCATTATCTGTCTCAAAGCTCTCTCATCTGCAGCTATATCTATCAGCCTCTTGTGTATTCTTAGCTCCCAGTGGTCGTACGTTTCACTGCCCTCACCGTCCGGTGCT
>CAZUMR010000024.1:0-20814 GCA_964622075.1 uncultured archaeon
AACCCTGTTCTCCCTGATCACTCTGTAGTCGACGTTTTTGAGCACGAGGTTGTGCTGAACTCGTATATAAGGGAGCTCAGAACAATGGAGGCTGAGATAAAGAACTCGATGAATTCTGGGAAATACTGTCAGTTGTCTGCAGGAGAGTCAGGGAAAGGCTGGAAAAGATTCCTGACAATCCAAAACTCAGACCATATCGGGAGAGAGCTGGTTGAACAGGTTGAACAGGCTGACTCCTCCTAACGTTTTTAAACTGGCAGCTTGGTCTTTCTTCGATGAGAAGAAGATCAGGAAGAACATCAGGATGGGTAATCTGGACTGCCAATCTCGACAGGAGGTTAAGCAGGAGAGAAGGTAGAAAAGTTCCGAAAAAACTTGCTTCTCCCGGAGTCAGATTGCAGGAGCTGATAGAGGCGTGCTCATCTCTGAACCTGAGGTTCGTGGCTGAAAATAAGAGGTATCCAAGGTGCTGGTGGATAGAAGGAGGAAGGGTGATTGTTGAGAAAAGTTACTCAAAACCCGAAACCCTCAGAAAAATAGCCGAGAGAGTGAAGGAAATAAGAATGGAAAGGGAAAAGATGAAAGAATCGAAAGGTAAACTGAAAGGTAAGAAGAGGAAGAGGTGAAGAAGGCAGTCTCATGCTGCACGCTTTTTTCATTTCTGGAGATTATCCAGAACTTGCAAGAGCGGAGATAGAGTACCTCCTGTGTCTCAGCAATCCAGAAAAGATTGGCAGGGTTTTGGTTTATCAGGGATACGTTGGAGAGAAAGTGAGAAGACTCGCTCTGACAAGGGAAGTCGTTAAAATTTTTTCCATAACATCTTTCGAAGAGTTGGAAAAAACTTTTGAAGAGCTTGCCGAATATTTGCTGCTCTCTTTTAGCGGTAAATGCTGTGTCAGGGTAAAGTTCTTTGGATCGGGAACTTCAGAAGTAGAAATTCTGGGAGTTATGGGTATTAAAGAGAAATCCGAACTTGAGAAAAAGCTTGGAGCAATTCTCTGGAGAAGGGGAATTAAAATAAGTGTCTCATCTCCCGATAGAATTATCAGGGTTTACATCTTTCCGGATGGATCTGCAATTGTCGGTCTGCTTGAATTCAAACTTGACACGAAGCAGTTTACAAGGAGACATCCTGAAAGGAGACCATTTTTCAGGCCGGGAGTTATGCTTCCCAAGCTGTGCAGAGCACTTGTAAACATATCCACACCCTCAGGAACGTTTCTCGATCCCATGTGCGGGACGGGGGGACTGGTTATAGAAGCTTCTCTGCTCAAACTGAATGCAATTGGAGTGGATCTGTATCCGGAAATAGCGAGAGGTTGCCTTGAGAACATCAGATTCTTTTCAATACCCGCTCACATCGTATGTGGCAATGCAGCCCAGCTGCCATTAAAGGATTGCAGTGTTGATGGAATAGCCACAGACTACCCATACTTTCAGTCCTCAAAGAGTCTGTACAGCAGGGATGAGCTGCTGAGAAAGACATGTGAGGAATTTCTGAGAGTACTTAGATGCGGAAAAAGAGCTGTAGTGACCACGAACTGTGAATGCGAGTTTGAAGGCTTTAACGTTCTTGATGTGTTTAGGGTGAGGGTTCACAGCAGTTTGACAAGGAGAATTTACGTCCTCGAAAAACCCTGACAGCATAGCAAATCTTCACGAATAACCATATACAAAACCGCAAACGTTAAACAGCGTATGGCTTTGCTGAGTGCCTGTCAGGTGTCGGAGGGTGTTCTATGAGTCTGGAAGACGTGTACAGGGAGTTTATAACAATCAACAACATGGCTGATTACGAAAAGAGAAAGGAGGAGCTGAAGAAGTTTTTTGACAGACTGAATCACATGAAGTTACCCGAGTACTTCAACTGGGTGGTCGAAGTTTTCGAAGGAATACATGTGAAAGAGAAAGGTGATAAAAAAGCCCTGCTGTGGCACGATCTGGACAGTGATGAAAGGAAAGAGTACACGTACTCTGAAATGAGCAGGGAAGGAAACAGACTTCTGAACTTCCTTAGGGCAAACGGAGTTTCCGCGGGAGATGGAGTTTACGCAATGCTGCCAGCTCTCCCGGAGACGTGGTTCTCTATCCTTGCCACGTTAAAGGGAGGAATGGTTATAGTTCCTACGGCCACGACAATGGTTCCAAAGGAACTTGAGTACAGATTTAAGGTCTATCCACCAAAAGCTGTTATAGCTGATGAGAGAAGTGCTCAGATGATTGACGAAGCTTTATCCAGCCTGACACTGGATGAACCCGTTAAAATCGTTATTGGGGAGAGAAGTGGATGGACGAGCTACGATGAGGTTAGAGGTGAAAAAGGCGAAGCTGAAGGTGCAAAAACGAGGTGCAACGATATAGTCTTCAACTTCTTCACCTCCGGTACAACTGGTCTGCCAAAGATGGTCGGTCACACGGCTGTTAGCTATCCTCTTGGCCACCTGTCAACGGCCTATCTGATTGGCATACAGAGTGATGATTTGCACACAAATCTGAGTGCTCCGGGATGGGCCAAGTTTGCGTGGAGCAGCTTTTTCGCACCGTTCATAATGGGTGCAACCGTTCTTGGAGTTAACTACAACAGGTTCATTCCAGACAGGTATCTGGAGATAATATCTTCATACGGAATAAACACGTTCTGTGCTCCTCCAACGGCTTGGAGAATCTTCATGCTTCAAAAGCTTGAGAACTACGACTTCTCGAACCTGAGGGAGGTTATGAGTGCAGGAGAACCCCTGAATCCTGAAATAATCAACACATGGAGGAAGTACACAGACACGACTATAAGGGACTTTTACGGACAGACCGAAAGCACGGCAATGATAGGCAATCCACCGTGGATAAGGGAAGTTATACCCGGATCGTTTGGTTTCCCGAGTTACATGCATGATGTCGCTCTTGTTGATGACGATGGAAACCTCATAACCGAACCAAATCAAGTTGGACATATTGTGGTCAGGCTTGACAGGTGGAGGCCTATAGGTCTGTTTGCTGGATACATCGGTGATGAGGAGAAGACAAGATCCGTTTTCAGGGACAACATGTACTTTACAGGTGATAAGGCGTACTTTGACGAGAGAGGTTACTGGTGGTTCGTTGGAAGAGCAGATGATGTGATAAAAACGTCAGACTACAGGGTTGGCCCATTCGAAGTCGAAAGCGCCCTTATAGAGCATCCCGCAGTGGCAGAGGCGGCAGTTATAGGCAGTCCGGATCCAATAAGGTGGCAGATAGTCAAGGCCTTCGTCGTTTTGAAACCCGACTACACTCCGAGCAGAGAACTTGCATTGGAGCTGTTCGTTCACTGCACAAAAGTTCTCGCCAAATACAAAATACCGAGGATAATAGAGTTCGTTCCCGAACTTCCAAAGACAATAAGCGGCAAGATCAGAAGAAACGAGCTGAGGAGAATTGAAGAGGAAAGGAGATCAAAAGGCGAGAGGGGAGAACAGGAATACTTCTACTCGGATTTTGAAGAGTTGAAGAGACAGTAAGGCTGCAATTTAATTTTGATCTCAATTTGTTTTTATTTTAATATTTTGTTTCCATTGCTGATAAATTAAAATAAAAAATTCAAAAAAGTCAGACGGCATAGACAGCTGGCTTCCCCGGCATCGCTGCCTTTCTCTTATTCTCCGGTACTTTACTTTCATCAACGACTACCTTAACACCAAGTTCTCTTTCAAGAAATTCCCTGCTTTCTTCTATTACTCTCTTCTCATCAACTTCCACGATTCCACTTTCTTTCAGAACTCTCTTCACGAAGTTTGAGACTTCTTTGCCCATTCCTCTGAACTTCTCATCTTTCATAACTTCCTTCATTGCATCCCTGACATTTCCAGCCCTGATTGCTATTCTTGCCACTTCCTTCTTCCACTCCTCTGCAGGAGCGACGTAAACTGTTTCAGCTTTCACAAACTTCAGAACTTCCTTTATGTCGTTCATTAGACTCTTCAGGTATTCTTCTGCAACCTCTGCAACTTCATCAACCCTGCTTTCATCGTACTCCGGATACTTTTCAAGGCTTACAAAGGAATCGTGCTTCCAGTGCCAGACCTCCTCACATATGTGTGGGGCGAAGGGAGAAATCAGCTTAATCCAGTCGTCAAACACTATCTGCGGGTTCTTTCCACCTCTCCTCAGGTACCATCTGACATCGTTCATGACCTCAAAGAAGGCGGCGTTAACTGCTCTCCTTGTCTGTAGGTTTTCCATTGCCTCTCTTGTCTCCTTTATTGCTCTCTGCATCCTGCTGACAAGCCACCTCTCAAGGTGACCGTTTTCCTTAACTTCTTTCGTGTAGTATTCTTTCATGAGGGTATAGAACCTCTTGAGGTGAGAAGCCAGGCTTTCGACGTCCTTCTTTCTCCAGTCTGCGTCGCTATCGTACTCAGCCGCATACAGGATGTACATTCTCGTTACATCAGCTCCATTCTCAGCAACAGCCCTCTTCATCGTGAGCAATGGACCCTTGCTCTTGCTCATCTTTTTGCCTTCCAGACTCACGTATCCATTGACAGCTATGGCTCTGGGCCACAGCTCTTTTGGAAATATTGCCACGTGGTGGAACAGGAAGAAGAGCAAGTGGTTGGCAACAAGATCCTTTCCACTGCTCCTCAGATCGACCGGATACCAGTAGTCGAAATCTCTCTTTATCTCCTCCACAAGCTCCCTGCTCAGACCTGAGCTTTCAGATGCTCTCTCGGCATCTCCAATGTTCAAAAACACGTAGTCAAGTAACTCCTGAGTTATGTTTTCTGCTTTGAGCTTTCCAGCATTGATGAACTTCGCCAGAATGTAGTATGCCATGTATATCGTCGAATCAGAAAGGCTCTCTATCAGCCATTCCCTATCCCAGGGAATCCTTGTACCGAGTCCCTTTCTCCTCGCACACGCCTTATCTTTCAACCACTCGACCTTGTTTCTGAATTCCTCTTTGTAGTAATCTGGAATTATTCTCATCTCTTCAAGCAGTTCGAAGACCTTCTCCTTCCATTCAGGTCTTGAGTAGTTCAGGAACCACTGATCTCTAACTATCTTTACAACACACTTCGTCCCGCACCTGCATACAACAGGTTTCTCGCTGAACTCGTAAAAGATATCTCCAATTCCAAGCTCTATCAGGTCTTTCTGCAGTACGTCCTTAACTTTGGAAACGGGCATTTCTGGGTAGAGAGTGTTTTCAAGCAGTACACCCTTGTGAAACTCCTTCCTGTAAACAGTTTTTGTTGCTCTCTCAAGTTTCTCAACTTCTTTCTGGCTCTTTATTCCCATCTCCTCTGAAACCTCTACTGCCGGTACTTCGTAATCTTCTCCCTCTATTCTTATGAGGACTATTGGTTTTACGTCAGCTATTTTTCTCAGTTCCTCGCTCTCCCTTTTCAGATCTTCAAGAGCCACGTAGTCGTATGGAGCGTGTGCTGGAACGCTCATAACAACTCCCGTTGCATTGTCTGTATCAACGAATTCAGCGGGTAGCACGGGTACAACTACCATTCTAAGCTTTTCAAGTGCACTCTCAATTCTGCTTTCATCTGCAGCTATTTCAAATCCAGCCTTAAAAGCGTCAATCAGACCTCTGGAAATAACGTCAATTCTTTCCACGACCTTTCTTATTCTCTCTATTCTGTCCTCATGTCTGGATGCGTCTCTTAGAATTTCAAGGATTGCTGGGTCTATATCTGTAAATTCGGCAATGGTTTCCAATGCTTTCACAAGATCGTCAGCAAGCATACCGGCGAGAACGGGATTTACAACGAACTCTCCAATGTATTCTCTGGCATTTACTTCTTTCAGCACTTTAACATCTTTTTCCTGATGAACAAGTTTTTCAGCTGCCTCCCTGCTCAAAAACCACTTTTCTCCATTGACTTCAGCAATCACATAACTTCCGGATGGGTTTATCCAGAGGTTTGTAACTCCAAAAATCGTTTCGGGTCTTAGTGTTGCACATGGAAACACAACTTCTGGAGAGTACAGCTTTATAACAGTAAAATCAACTATTGTTGCGTTTTCACCTTTCATCAGGTCGTGATCCTCTACCGGATTCTCATCGTGCGGGCAGTATCTCACAGGATGGGAGCCTTTAACAACGAGCCCCTTCTCCTTCAGTTTCCAGTACTGCCATTCTATGAACTTTTGATACGGCTCGTCTGTAGTCGTGAAAACCCTTCTCCAGTCTATGGAATATCCGATCGACTTCAGAGCGTTTGTGGCCTCTCTTGAAAAGTACTCAACTATTTTTTCAGGTGTATCAAGTTTCAGCAGATCTTCAAGCGGGACGTCATGGTACGTTGTGTAAACCTTTATTGTGTCCGGATCTTTTTTTGCTATTCTTTCTGCCAGACCTATTATTGGCGTACCTGTTACGTGGTAGCCCATGGGAAACAGGACGTTGTAGCCATTCATCCTCTTGTACCTTGCGACGGCATCACCTATTGTCAGGGTTCTTGTATGCCCGGCATGCAGGTTTCCGTTCAGGTATGGATACGGGATTGTGATGAAGAACTTCTGTCTTTCATCAGGTTCCGCTTCAAATATCCGGGCTTTTCTCCACTCCTCCTGCCACTTCCTCTCTATTGCGTGAAAGTCAGGAGAGTCATTCTGCATGCTTACGCGGGATATTCAAGGTTTTAAAAAGTTTGAGTATTTTTTCGCCGGGTTTTGCTGACATGAATTCATTACATGAATTCATTTTGTACTCTATCTGAAAATCGAAAATTGCTAAAATTAAAATTTGTTAAAAAATCTGAAAGATCCAGATTAATCTGTCAGGGACTCCAGTTTATGTCCCACGTAACCACTGTTGATTTTGAAGCTAAAACGTGCCCCCTGCTATCTATAACCTGAACGACAACAACAAGCTTATCCCCTTTCTTTGGCACGTCCTTTGGGCTGCTGAACCCGATGTAGGTCGTTATGGTTCCCTGCCTGTCTATTGGAATGTACGTGGATGGAGTTGCTCTCATGCCAATCTCACCCATGTTTTTAGCTCCTGTCATGTCGTATGCGAACAGAATTATCCCGGGCATTGGCGTGTTGTACCATGGATGCAGGGTTGGTGCCTGTTTCTTGGATATCAGCGTTGCCTTTGCATACTTTATCCTGATTATGTGAGTCTTTCCAGCAATGTAGTGCTCGAAACAAACTTCTATTGCCGGCAGTTTTTTCTCTTTGTTAATACACCCTCCTGTCAGTGCGGCAAGTATGCAAACTAAAACGATCAGACTGACTCCAAGTTTAAAGTTCATCAAATTCGGGAGGGATTACCTGTTTAAAAAATTTGGCTTTCTGTAATTCCCCTTAACTCTCAGCTTTATTCTTCCGTCCACCTCAAACAGTTCAAGTATTCCCCTCTCACACATGCTTGTCAGGTGTCCCCTGACAGGCGGCATTACGACGAGAACAGCCTTAACGCCCCTGAATCCATACCTTCTTGCAAGTATGGCAAAGATTTCCACCTCTTCAATTCCCTCTTCTCCCCCTTCTTTTACTATATCGTAAATCTCCCTGTCTATTTTTCCAAGCATTTTCAGGTTTATGTTTAGAACCTTTTTTCCCTCCTTTTTATCGAAAATTTCGCCGTGCCCGGGGATTATGTAGTCCCAGTCAAACTCCTTCGCTTTAATCAGACTCTCGCCCATCTTGTCTGGATCGACGTAGTACAGAATTCCGAACTTCTCCCAGTACTCTGGAGAGTGAACGGCATCACTCACGACAAATGTGCTGTCCACAAGATAGGCTGTGTGAGATGGAGTATGCCCCGGCATCTTAACGGGTTTAACACTTACAGCCACATCTCCAGTCTTTTCAGCTTCTCCAAGCTTCCCAATCTCTTCAGAAAAAATGTCAACCCTTACACCTCTGCCAAGGAAGTAGGGCGTTACGACCTCTTCCGGCAGCTTTGCCCAGCTGTACATACCCCTCCAGTTAATTTCCGGATTCTCCACGAGTGGAGTTTCATGCTTTGGTGCCACTATCCTTACCCTGTCTTCAAGAAACAGAGCGTCGCCAAAGTGGTCTGCGTGACCGTGAGTTATCAAAACGCTTTTAACACCATCGTAAACGTCTTTTCCCGTGTTTGGATCGGTGGCTATTCCATGCCTGTAAAAAATCGTGGTGTTCACATCGAATCTGCCCACGTAAACTTTAAACTCACCACACTCAAACCTGACGTTATCCATTGTTCGGAATCCGAATTCGGAATTTATAAATTTTGGCTTCGACTTTTAACGAATTTTGACGTCATTGGTTAAATCTTTTGGAATGAGGAGGCACAAATACGTGGCAGATTTTTTAATATAAAAATAAGTAAGACAAACAGTTGCAGGCAAATCAAATCAGAAAGTCAAATTTCCCGTATGCATTTCTTGCGTAAACCTTTACGAGGCAGTCACCTCTCTCAGGCATTGTGAATTCAACTGTTTCGTTACTGCTGAGAACTTTCTCAAATACGTTTTTGCCGTTCAGAACAAGTAAAACTGCCAGCTTTCCAGAGTTTAGCCTTGAAACAATTTTGACCTTCATCCCTCTGTTGACGGGATACATAACCTCCTTAACTCCCGTGAAATTGTTAAAGCTGATATGCCACCCCTTTTCATCCGATACTGTGCTTATTCTTTCCTTTGCACACCCCAGCATCAATCCTGCAAGTATTATGAAGATCAGAGCTGCTGATAACCCAGCTTTTCCCATGAACTATCAGTAACGTCCGGTGTTTAAAACTTTTAAAATTTTTAAAACTTTTTAAAACTGCGCCTGTAAGGCTGGTTTTGGGGTGGAGGGGGTGTAGGGGGGGAAACGAACAGTGAAAGAACGAACAGTAAAACAAGAAATTCAGCAGTTCACACCTCAAGCTCATGAAGATTTACAACACGCTGACAAGAAAAAAGGAAGAACTTGAGCTTGGAGAAACTGTAAGGATGTACGTCTGCGGGATAACGGCTTACGATTACTCTCACATAGGTCATGCGAGATGTGCGGTTGTTTTCGACACCCTCAGGAGGTACCTTGAATACAGGGGTCACTCCGTGAGGTACGTGCAAAATTTCACAGATGTTGACGACAAGATAGTCAGGAGAGCTGTGGAGGAGGGAAAATCTTTCAGGGAAATTTCCGATTATTTTATTTCTGCGTACCTTGAGGACATCAAAAAGCTGAACGTAATGGAATCGATAAATCCGAGAGTTACGGAAAACATTCCGGAAATAATATCTGCAATATCAAAACTCATAGAGAAGGGATTCGCTTATGTAGTGGATTCAGATGTTTATTTCCATGTCCCGGCTCTGGAATCTTACGGAAAGCTCTCAGGCATGAGTCTTGAAGAGTTAAACAGGCACAGAATTGAGCCGGATCCAAGAAAAAAAGATGTTAAGGATTTTGCTCTCTGGAAATCGGCTAAGGAGGAAGATTACAAAGCTAAAGCCGTCTTTGATTCTCCGTGGGGAAAAGGCAGGCCGGGGTGGCACATAGAGTGCAGTGTTATGGCATCGAAATACCTTGGCATACCATTCGACATACATGGCGGTGGAAAGGATCTGATCTTTCCGCACCACGAGAACGAGAGAGCTCAGAGTCTTGCATTGTCTGGAGTTGAACCCGTTCGGTACTGGATACACAACGATTTCGTGAGGATAAGGGGAGAAAAGATGAGCAAGAGCCTCGGTAACATAGTGAGAATCAGGGATGTTCTGGAAAAATATGAGGGAGAAGTCCTGAGATACTTTTTGCTATCAGCTCATTACAGAACGGCCCTTGACTTCAGTGAAAAAGCAATGGAGAAATGCAAAAGAGCGTACGAGTATCTGAAAAACACTCTTGAAGCGATAGACATGGAAATAGCGGCAATTAAAAGCGGGATCTATGCTGAGGGAGATTCCAGAGAGATTGAAGACGAAGCCAGAAAGCTGAAAAGTGATTTTATCTCTGCAATGGAGGATGACATGAATACACCTCTGGCGTTTGCCTCCCTGCACACATTTGCCAATGCCGCTAACAGGATTATCAGAGAAGGGAACAGCTCCCTTTCCTCACTTGAACTTGCCTTTGATACGATGAAGGAGCTCTGCAAAATCCTCGGACTTTTTGAAAACTACAGGAGAGTGCCCGTCCTCAGCAAGGAGCTCGTAGAACTCGTAAAGGAAAGGGAGGTATGCAGGAAGGAAAAGAACTTCGAGAGGGCTGACAGAATCAGGGATGACCTCAGAGAGAAAGGCTATTTGCTGATAGATACTCCAAGAGGGACAAGGTGGAAGCTCGTCTCTGTTTTTTAACATTTAGGACTAACATTATTAGGAGTATTTATTGAGAGCCTTCAGATTGAATAAAAAATTGTTACCCTGTAATTTGTGCATCAGCTGATGGCAAAATGTGAAAAGGATTGCGAAAATTCGGCAAAACTTTAAAAATGACTTGGTGGAGTTTAACTACCATGAAGTTCAGGGTTAAGCTCATACCGGTTAGAATGGAGAGAGCATCTGCCATTTTGAGTCAGGAGGATGCTCAGGAACTTGGATTGCTCGTAGGGGATAGAATAAAGCTCGTTTTCGGTAGAAAAAGCATAGTCGCTGACGTTCAAATAGCCACCGGGATGATCGAGAGGGGAGAGATAGGAATTTCGAAGAACGTTACCGAATACCTTGAAATAGAAGAGGGCGGGGAAGTTGAGGCTTATCCAGTTGCCAAACCACCGAGCGTTGAATACATAAGAAAGAAGATGGACGGAAAGAAGCTCAAAAAAGAGGAAATATACTCCATAATTAGTGACATAGTTAACGATGCTCTGAATGAAATAGAGCTCTCAGCGTTTGTTCTCTCCAACTACTTCCACGGAATGGATATGGATGAGATAGAGTGGATGACGAGGGCAATGATAGAAACTGGAGAAACTGTGAGTTTCGAGAAGGGTACAATAGTTGACAAGCACAGCATAGGTGGGGTGCCGGGAAACAAGATCTCTCTGCTTATAGTGCCCATAGTTGCTGCCACAGGCCTGTATATTCCCAAGACTGCAAGCAGGGCCATTACCTCTGCAAGTGGAACTGCAGATACAATGGAGGTTCTTGCAGACGTCTGTCTTTCTGTTGAGGAAATAAAGGAGATAACCGAGAGAGTTGGAGGAGTTATTGCGTGGGGCGGGGCTACAAACATAGCTCCCGCTGATGATAAGATAATCAGGGTTGAGTACCCTCTCTCCATAGATCCGCACTCTCAGCTTCTTGCGAGCGTTATGGCAAAGAAGGGAGCTATAGGAGCTCAGTATGTGGTAATAGACATACCTGTTGGCAGAGGGGCTAAGGTACCGGACATCGATAGAGGGAGGGAGCTGGCCAGCGATTTCGTAACTCTCGGGAGAAGGCTTGGTTTAAATGTAACCTGCGCCATAACGTACGGCTCCCAGCCAGTTGGAAAAGCAGTTGGTCCGGCTCTTGAGGCAAAAGAAGCTCTTGAAGCTCTTGAAAAGGGTAAAGCTCCAAGGAGCCTGATAGAGAAAGCTCTTGGAATAGCCGGAACTCTGCTCGAAATGGCAGGAATGGCTACTGATGGTGTGGAGTACGCAAAGAAGGTACTTGAGTCAGGAAAGGCTCTTGAAAAGTTCAGGGAAATTGTGGAGGCACAGGGCGGAGATCCGAACGTAAGCAGTGATACCGTGCCAATAGGAGACAAGACGTACGACGTCGTATCACCAATAGACGGCGCAGTTTCCAGAGTAGATAACAAGAGAGTCGTTAAAGTTGCAAGGGCAGCTGGAGCTCCCAAGGATAAGGGAGCCGGAATAGTCCTGCACAAGAAGGGCGGTCAGCATGTGAGGAAGGGGGACAAACTATTTACGATATACGCTGAGAAAGAGTGGAAACTTGAGCAGGCCATAGAGCTCGCCATGAGAGAGCCTCCGGTAAAGGTTTCGGGGATGATTCTTGAAAAGTATCCTTCATACAGGTACTACTGACGGAGGTGTTATGTTGAAGGAGCTCAAAAAAGAGAAAGTTCAGGAAGGTTTGCAGGACATAATAGCCTGTAAAACCGGAATATGCAGAATTGAACTTGAGGGGGGTAAGGGTGTTCTCGAATACAGAGGTTACGCTGTAGAGGAGCTTGCCGAACATTCAACTTTTGAGGAAGTTGCATATCTCCTGCTTTTCGGAGAGCTGCCGAGCAAAAGTGAACTCGAAGCTTTTAGCGAGGAGCTGAAAGAGCTGAGAGAGTTACCTCCGCAGATTATCGGTCTGCTAACTCACCTCTCACCTTTTTCCCATCCCATGGTCGTTCTCAGAACAGCTGTTAGCTACCTTGGCACAATGGACAAGCACATACACTACAAAAGTCATGATGTCAGTATTGCCAAGGCAAAGAGCCTCATAGCCAAATTCCCGACAATAGTTGCGTACTTCCACAGAATAAGGAGCGGACAAAAACTGATACACCCGAACGAAGAGCTTGGACATGCAGCCAACTTCCTTTACATGCTGAAGGGCGAGGAGCCCGAAAAAATAGAAGCGAGGGCTATGGATGTTGATTTTATTCTGCATGCTGATCACGAATTGAACGCCTCAACTTTCGCTGCAAGGATTGCTGCTTCAACACTTGCCGACATGTATGCATGTGTTGTTGCTGCGACCGGAACGCTGATGGGGCCTCTGCATGGTGGCGCATCTCAGAAAGTCATAGAGATGCTCAGGGAGATAGCCGTTCCATGGAGGGCTGAGGAATACGTAAAGATGAAGCTTGAGAGGGGAGAGAGAATAATGGGATTCGGTCATAGGGTTTACAGGGGCGTTATAGATCCAAGAACGCTGATTCTCAAGAGACTTGCAGAGAAGCTTGCTCAGGTTAAGGAGCCGAAGTGGTACCAGATAAGTCAGGCAGTGGAGGATGCTGTTTACAAGTACAAGAAGCTCTATCCAAACGTCGATTTCTACTCCGCAAGCGTTTACGCCAACCTTGGCATACCGGACGATTTATTCATAACCGTGTTTGCGATAAGCAGGATAGCTGGATGGACGGCTCACATAATCGAGCAGTACGAGAACAACAGACTGATTAGGCCAAGAGCCCTGTATGTTGGAGAGGCAAGGAGGAAGTACATACCCATAGACGAGAGAGAGTGAAGTGTGTCTGTTGGATGATTATGTTGTATTATATAAATATTACAATAGCATAAAGTATATAAAAAAGTAAAGAGGTGGATAAAGTGCAGGGTCTCAGTCTTGCGGAAAGGTTGAGAAAGTTACCGCCCTACCTCTTTGCAGAGCTTGACGCGATGAAGGCTGAAAAGCTGAAAGAGGGGGTTGACGTAATCGACTTTGGTGTTGGCGATCCCGATTTGCCCACACCTCCACCAATCGTCGAGGCGATGAAGAAAGCTGTGGAGAAGGTTGAGAATCAGAAGTATCCAAGCTATGCAGGAATGCTTCCGTTTAGAGAGGCTGCTTCAAATTTTTACAGAAGGAGGAAGGGTGTTGACATTTCTCCAGATGAAATAATTGCTCTGATAGGCTCCAAAGAAGGAATAGCCCATCTTCCCCTTGCGTTTGTCGAGAATGGAGATGTCGTCCTCTGTCCCGATCCCGGATATCCCGTTTACCCCTCCTGCACAGTTCTTGCTGGAGGAATACCTTATTTCATGCCGCTGAAAGAGGAAAACGGATTTCTTCCAGATCTGGAGGCAATACCTCAGGAAATTGTGAGAAAAGCCAGAATAATGTTTCTGAACTATCCAAACAACCCGACTGCTGCCGTTGCTGATAGAGAGTTCGTTAAAGCTGCAGTGGACTTCTGCGTGGATAATGGAATAGTTCTCGCTCACGATGCCGCTTACAGCGAGGTTACCTTTGGAGTGGATGCTATTAGCTTTCTCTCTTACGGGTACGAAAATGTAATAGAGTTCAACTCTCTGTCAAAAACGTACAACATGACCGGCTGGAGAATAGGCTACGCAGCTGGAGACAGGGATGTTGTTAATGGACTGCTGAAGGTAAAGACAAACGTCGATAGCGGTGTATTTCAGGCCATTCAGGAAGCGGGAACTTTCGCTCTCAACGAATGTGACGAGTGGATAGAAAAGAACAACAGAATTTACGAGGAGAGAGCAGAAGTCCTTGTCAAAGGTCTGAAAGATGCGGGGATAGATGCAGAAAAGCCAGAGGCCACGTTTTACGTGTGGTGTAAGGTGCCAGATGAGTATTCGAGCATGGAATTTGCGAAGAAGCTGCTGAATGAAGCTGGAGTCCTTGTAACGCCCGGAGTAGGATTTGGCGAGCATGGTGAGGGATTTGTCAGATTTGCCCTTACAAGGAGTGTGGAAGTCATAGAGAAGGCTGTTGAAAGGTTGAAGAATCTGGAATTCTAATTCAGGCTTTAATTTAAACTTAAATTTTTGTCAGACCTTTTCTTTACACTTTTACATTGAAGTTTATTAAAATCTAAAAAATCAGCAAATTCCCCTGAAAAATTTTAAATATTGTTCAGCTCAACGCAGAACCATGTTCGCTGAGAGAGATGGTGAGCTATTTGTGGAGGACGTCAGCTGCTCTGAACTTGTAAGGAGGTTTGGTTCACCACTTTACGTTTACTCTTTGAAAGCCCTGAGAAAAAACATCAGTTCATACAGGAAGGCTTTCTCAAAGGCAGACTTTACTGTCAGATTCCTGTACGCTGTGAAGGCAAACAACAACCTCACGATTTTAAAGCTGATTGCCAAAGAAGGATTTGGAGCTGATGTTTTCAGCGATGGGGAGCTTTACATGGCCATGCTGGTGGGGTTTAACAGAGATCACATCCTGTTTAACGGGAACTCCAAGAGCGAGGAGGAAATAAGGATGGGTGTTGAAGCTGGAGTGCCCTTCAGTGTTGACAGCATTGACGAGCTGAGAACTCTTGCCAGTGTAGCCAAGGAACTTGGTAGAGAAGTCAGAATAGCATTCAGAATAAATCCGGATATTTCTCCGGACACTCATCCAAAAATAGCAACGGGATTGAAGACTTCAAAATTCGGCATTCCGTGGGAGGATGTAATAGATGCGTACAGGCTTGCAGCTGAACTTCCCGGCATAAAGATCGCTGGCATTCACTGCCACATCGGCAGTCAGATAACGGACATCTCTCCTTTTGTG
Source organism: uncultured archaeon (assembly GCA_964622075.1). Lineage (GTDB taxonomy): Archaea > Halobacteriota > Archaeoglobi > Archaeoglobales > Archaeoglobaceae > WAPX01. The sequence goes on from CAZUMR010000024.1 coordinate 15,117, forward strand.
GAGGCAGTGGAGAGAATGTTCGAGGTGGCAAAGGAAGTTGAAAAGCTTGGAGTTGAACTTGAATTTCTTGACATGGGCGGTGGACTGGGGATAGACTACCAGGGAATTGGAGCTCCAACTCCGGAAGATTTTGCAGAGAAGATAGTTCCTGCCTATGAGAAAGGACTGTCTGAAATAAAGTCCAGCCCGGAACTGTGGCTTGAACCGGGGAGAAGCATAGTTGGAAATACTGCCCTACTGCTGACAAGAGTAAACTCCGTTAAAAGGGCATACAAAAACTTCGTAGCTGTGGATGCTGGCTTTAACCTGCTGGTGAGGCCGGCCATGTACGATGCATACCACAGAGTTGCTGTTGCAAACAAGATGAATGTGAAGGAGAGAGAGGTTTACACTGTTGTTGGACCAATATGTGAGAGTGGAGACGTGCTTGCTAAAGATAGAGAGCTGCCAAAAGTTGAGAGAGGAGACATCATAGCAATATTCGACGCTGGAGCTTACGGATTCTCTATGAGCAGTCAGTACAACGGCAGGAGGAGGTGTGCAGAAGTCCTTGTGGATGGGAGTAAAACTTATCTGATAAGGGAGAGAGAAAGGTATTCAGATCTGATAGCGAATCAGGTAATTCCAGCTGGATTATTCTGAAAATTCCGGCCTTTTTATTTAAGCTGAATGGAGCTGAATGGAGTTAAACAAAGCGTTGATGGAAAACGGGGAAAAACCGGAAACGGTAAAAGTCTCTCCAGCACTCTATCCTTCATGAAGAAATTGCTGATCATTTTCACGTTTGTACTGATTTTGTCAGCTGCCATGTACTCTCACATATACTTCAGTACAGGTTTGCAGAAACATCTTATCAGTACTGGAGTCGAAAACTTTTCACAGCACGGCAAGTCTTCTTTGCTGAATGAATTAAATGTATCGGGTGTGTCAGGCTACAGGATAAACACGAAACCTGTCGTATCTCCCGCAGGCGGTGGTTTAAATGCCGGTTTGAATAATGGTTTGAATAATACAGAACTGTGCAGACGAATCTGGAGATACAGTTTTGTCTGTGCTCTTGAATATGCTCTAAACGACTCCAGCATTGAGAAAGTTTTACCGCTTGCCAGAAAGCTTGAGGGAAGGACAGTCCAGGACTGTGTGTGGAACGTGCTTGCGTGGGAGGGAAAAAATCTGAAGTATAACTGGAGCAAGGCAACACTGAATCCAACAGTTATTGAATACTTCTGGTCCGGAAATGGTGCTGGAAACGGTATCGAAAACGTAAAAATTGTCAGGAAGGGAATATGGTATCAGACTCCTCAGGAAACTGTGGAGAAAGGCAACGGCATATGCGGTGATTATGCCATACTGACCTCGGCCCTGCTTGCTGATATGAACATTACACCCTATCCCGTGCTTGTTAACTTCACAACCGGTACTGGACATGCTGCTGTACTTGTTAAAATTGAGGGATGGTACTTCGTTCTTGACCAGCACCTTCCGCCCATGGATCTGGGGGCTTATTACAGGGAGTGGAAGTACTACAGAAAGGCCACATTTGGTTCAAGAACAATAAAGAATCTGCACGTTTACGTCGTAAAACCGGGAGTGAAGAGGGCAGAACTTAGAGACCTTGGTATCATAGATGCGAAGGAAATGCTCAGGCAGGATTACAGAATAACTTCAAAGGATCTTGAAGCTTTAAGCTACAGTGTTATGCAGGAGTTTGAAAAAGTCGGTTTAACACCGGATCCTGCACTTAAAGATCTAAAACCCGGCAGTTACCTTCCGGTGGGATATACTTCTGGCAGGTACTGGACGTTTACATTCCCCCATTACGCTGATTACTACAACCCCGTGTTCTTCAACCAGTATTCCAGATACTTTTTCTCACACATATATAGCGGGAGTGCAAAAATAGATGCCGAAAGCTGCAACAGGGTCTGGGTTAGAGCTGAAGTTAACGGCTCAAATCTGGTGTTTCATGTATTGCTTGCGAAGTACGGGTAAAGCAGCGGTAAATTACCAGTCAAGCTCCTCCGGCTCCACGGGAGACTCGTTGGAAATGATCTCCACAACTCTGCCATCCCTGAATTTTACAACCTTGTCAGCCATCTTTGCTATTACTGCGTTGTGCGTAACGAGTACGAAGGTTATACCCTCCTTTCTGTTTACCTCTCTCATAACACTCAGAACGACCTTTCCCGTTTCAAAGTCCAGATTTCCCGTTGGCTCGTCGCACAGCATTATGCTTGGATTTTTCACGAGAGCTCTCGCTATTGCCACCCTCTGCTGTTCTCCTCCACTCATTTCGTACGGCATGTTTTTAGCCTTGCTTCCAACTCCCACCATTTCGAGTACCTCTCTTGCGTCTCTTGGATTTTCCACAAGTTCGGCTGATAGCATTACATTCTCCTCTGCCGTCAGGGTAGGTATAAGGTTGAAGAACTGAAAGACAAATCCTACATGTCTCCTCCTGTACTCTGTAAGCTCTTCCTCATCCATTTTCCCTATATCCCTGCCTCTAAACAGAACCTTTCCCCTCGTTGGTCTGTCTATCCCTCCAGCTATGTTCAGCATCGTCGTTTTCCCACTTCCACTTGGTCCGAGGACGACAACGAACTCTCCCTCAAGAACATCAAGACTGACACCCCTGAGTGCGTTTACCTCAACCTCCCCCATCCTGTAAGTTTTCCAGACGTCCTGCAGTGAGAGCAGAACCTGATGTTTTGCAGGTTTCAACAGTTTCACCTTTTGATGTGTTTTCTGTGTAAGTATTTTCTAAGCAGGTAAGCGGCAATAACTGCCGGTATTGTAACTATCAGCAAATAGTAGTTATTCCCGGGAAATACGTAAAGAGTGAACTTCTCTACTTTAACGTGTGGTCTGTAAGAGTAATCGAGGTAGTGTATTTCTGCCACAAATGTGTGTTCACCAGCATTTCCAGCAGTAATCTGAAAGGTTGAAGTTGCAGAGTCTCCGCTGTCAAGGGAGCCTATGTAGTATGTGTTTCTGCCCTTAAATCCCGGAGGTAGTCTGAGTTCTATCCATACACCTCTGACCTTCTGCTTTCCAGAATTCTCTATGGCAATGTTCAGTGTGAACGTCTTTCCTGCAACGACTCTCTCCGGAATCGTGTAAACACCTGAGATATCAACCATGCTGCTGACGGGGAAAACATAAAGCTCTCCCGACTCTTTGAACGTTCTGCCCTCACAGCTCATTAAAACTCCAATTTTCACAGCGCCTGTGAAGTTAGATGTCGATAGTTCGAAGGTTGCCGTTTTCTCCGCATTTCTCTTCAGATCTCCAATGTATGAGAGGTTCTCACCTTTAATTCCGTGCGGCAGAATTAGCCTGATTATAACACCTTTTGCCTCCCTGCTTCCAGTATTTTCAACTCCTACCTTTAAAGTGAAGTTTGAGTTTGGATATATCCTTGAGGGAGTGGTTGTAAACTCTGAGAGAACGAGCTTTGGATTGCCTGTGAAGTTTACGCCTACCGGGATATCCTCAACAACTCTCCTTCCAAATTCAGGATAGATGAATGACAGGTATCCCTTTCTAACACCGCTCTCATCTGGTGGAGCGTAAATTTTGAAGACGAGATTTAAAGTTTCGTTCTCCTTCCATAAGCTTATTGTTTTTGTGCTCTTCTCACAATCAAAACCTTTCAGAGTTACCTTAACGTCTCTAACAGTTTTTCCGCAGTTTTTAACAATAAAGGTAACGTTTCCTGAGCTGTCAGGAATAACATTTCCGGAAATTCCAAGAACTTCGAATTTTTGGACAGGATAAACGTTCACGACCTTTTCAAGTATCTCATGGTAGCTCGAACTGTTGAAGGTGTAGCTGATCCACGCCTTTACAGTGTAGGTGCCCGGTTCCGTTACCTTTACAGGTATTTCCACAACTCCGGAAGTTATATCGCCCACGTAAATGGTTCTGTCAATCAAACCTGATAGGTGTATTGATACATCGCTTATTTGGCAGGTTGAGTTTACCTGAATTGCAAGTGTAAACTCCCCTGTATGCGGATTTGCTGGTAGTGTGTATATTGAGAACACCTGAGCAAGAGTTGGATGGATAGAGAAGACTATAGCAAGTATGGCGAGGATTGCAGCTTTTTTCATACCTTTCCAGAAGGGTCGTGTGTAGTTAACCTTTACGTAGTTTAGTATTTACCATCTATTTTATTGCTTTATCCAGTTTACGTTGAATTGGTAATTAGCTGAATTGGTAATTAACCGGACGGTAAATTAGAATAAATTAGATATGGTATAATGACCAATGACAAAACCGTAAAGACGTAAAAGAAAGAAAGGAAAAATAAAAAATCAGGCGAGCTTCTGCAGTATCTTGTCGATCTCGGCGAAAACTTCTTCTATGCTCTTTGTACCGTCAATGTTATACAACACGCCTTTCTTGGCGTAGTACTCTACAAGAGGCTCTGTCTGCTCCTTGTAAACCTTGTATCTCTGTCTGACAACCTCTTCTTTATCATCATCTCTCTGGTAGAGCTCTCCACCGCACTTGTCGCACTTGTTGTCCTCTTTCGGCGGATTGTATATGAGGTGATAGACTGCTCCACAGTTCTTGCACGTCCTTCTGTTTACAATCCTCTTTACTATCTCTTCCTCCGGCACCTGTATGTTTATCACGGCATCTATTTTCTTTCCGAGCTCCTCAAGTATCTTGTCAAGAGCTTCAGCCTGAGGTATGGTTCTTGGAAAACCGTCAAGTATGAATCCCTTTTCACAGTCAGGCTGCTGAAGCCTTTCCTTGACTATTCCAATAACGACTTCATCCGGGACAAGCTTTCCGGCGTCCATGTACTTCTTTGCCTCTTTTCCAAGCTCGGTACCCTTAGCTACAGCCTCTCTAAGCATGTCTCCAGTAGAAATCTGCGGAATTCCGTACTTTTCCACTATGAGCTTTGCCTGTGTTCCCTTTCCAGAACCCGGTGGGCCGAGCAAAATCAGGTTCATGGATTTCCGTAATTTCGGACACGTTTAAACCTTTCTGTTTGTCCATGGATTTCCAACAGCTACTTTCCATATTCTTTCCTGGAGAATAACTTCACCTCAATCCTCTTTCTTATTTCCGCAGGCAGATAATCGAGAACACATCCTTTTGCTGAAAAGATTCCAGCATTCTCCACATGCTTTTTGAATTTACCTCCAGCTATTGCAGAGGAAACAATTGCTGCTCCAAAGGATGAGGAGTTTGCATCCAGCACATCCACATCGGGAATTTTTCCCGCTATAACTCTGGCTATTTTTTCTGCAAACCTCCCGGAAAGGAATACTTTTTCTGGACTTACCACAACTGACATGGCTGCTATACCCTTTGCAACGTTCTCTGCAAGAAAATCGATTGCTTTATCTCCAAAGACGCTTAGACCTGCTTTCAAAATAGATTTTGGAAACTCTCCAAGCAGGTATGCAACTTCAGAGTCCAGACAGCCCACGAAGTTGTATGAAGGCAGAAAGGAAGAGCCGCCAAATCCATCAACGATTTTACCATTTTCGACTGCTAAAACGGAAGAGTATCCATATCCTATCTCCGCTATTACAAAGTTTTCTTCTTCCAGCTCCGTCATTGCGAACAATGCTGAGCATAGCTTGTCGTAAGTACCCATGTCTATCCTGCAGAACTTTCTGTAATCCGGAACGCTTGGCAGGTGAATGACTGCAGGAATTGTGTAGAACTCGAA
>CAZUMR010000025.1:0-10675 GCA_964622075.1 uncultured archaeon
AGGGTTATTGGCTGGGGTAAGTGGGAAGGATTGTCGAATGAAGCAATAGAAGAGCAGCTGGTGATGGTATGAGCCACCTGATAGTTGTGGGAGATCCGGATTTCACACTCGGATTCAGGCTTGTAGGAATAAGAGATGTCATAGATGTTGAGGACGAGGAAAAACTGCCGGAGGTAGTTGAAAGTCTGCTTGGTAAGGAGGGTATAGTCGTTATCAAGTATGATTTTTATAAGAAACTGCCCCTGCATGTTAAAATTAGAGTTGAGGAAAGTCTGGAGCCCACTTTCGTGAAGGTGGGTGGAGAAGCAGGTGTGGAGGAGTTAAGAGAAAAGATTAGAAGGGCGATAGGTGTTGACCTATGGAAGTGAAAACGTCAGGTAAGGTTGGTGAGGTTTATAGAGTATCAGGGCCACTCGTGGTTGCTGAAGGAATAAAGCCAAGGATGTACGATGTCTGCTACGTTGGAGAAGAAGGTCTGATGGGTGAAGTGGTAGGTATAGTCGGAAACAAAACTCTCGTGCAGGTTTACGAGGACACTTCCGGTATAAAACCGGGAGACAGGGTAGAAAACACTGGAATGCCTCTCAGCGTCGAACTCGGTCCGGGACTGATAAAGTCTTTCTATGACGGTGTTCAGAGACCTCTGCCCGCACTTAAGGAGGCGAGTGGAGACTTCATAAGCAGAGGTATTCACGTCCCGGGACTTGACAGGAAGAAGAAGTGGGACTTCAAGCCAATAGTAAAGAAGGGAGACAAAGTAAAGGGTGGAGACATAATAGGAACAGTTCAGGAGTCAGAGCTTGTTGAACACAAGATACTTGTACCGCCAAAGATCGGTGAGAGAACGATAACTGAAATTTACGACGGAAGCTTTACAGTTGAGGACACAGTAGCTGTTCTTGATGATGGAACGGAGCTCAAACTCTACCACAAGTGGCCAGTCAGAGAGGCGAGACCTTATCAGGAGAAATTGCCTCCGGTAATTCCGCTAATTACCGGACAGAGAATCCTTGACACGATGTTCCCGGTTGCAAAGGGTGGTACTGCAGCAATTCCCGGACCTTTTGGCAGTGGAAAAACCGTTACCCAGCACCAGCTGGCTAAGTGGAGTGACGCTCACATAGTCGTTTACATTGGATGCGGGGAGAGAGGCAACGAGATGACAGAGGTTCTTGAGGAATTCCCGGAGCTGATTGACCCGAGGAGCGGTAAGCCGCTCATGGAGAGAACAGTTCTCATAGCCAACACATCCAACATGCCCGTTGCTGCAAGAGAGGCATCTGTTTATACGGGAATTACAATAGCTGAGTACTTCAGAGACATGGGTTACGATGTAAGTATAATGGCTGACTCAACAAGCAGATGGGCTGAGGCAATGAGAGAGATCTCCGGTAGACTTGAGGAGATGCCAGGTGAAGAGGGTTATCCGGCATACCTTGCTTCAAGAATTGCAGAGTTCTACGAGAGAGCTGGTAGAGTTAAGACTCTTTGCGGAGAGGTTGGAAGTGTTACGGTCGTTGGAGCAGTTTCACCACCCGGTGGAGACTTCAGTGAGCCCGTCACTCAGAACACGCTGAGAATAGTCAAGGTCTTCTGGGCACTTGACGCAAAGCTTGCTGCAAGAAGACACTTCCCGGCCATCAACTGGCTGCAGAGCTACAGCCTGTATGTAGACACACTGAAGGAGTGGTATGAGAAGAATGTAGCTCCGGACTGGGGTGAGCTGAGAAGGTGGGCCATGGAAGTTCTGCAGGAAGAGGCTAACCTGCAGGAAATCGTTCAGCTCGTCGGCAGTGATGCTTTGCCGGAGTCCCAGAGAATTCTGCTTGAGGTTGCAAGACTGATCAGAGAGGTATTCCTCCAGCAGTACGCTTACCACCCGGTTGACTCTTTCTGCTCCCCGCAGAAGCAGTACGACCTGCTTAAGGCAATAAAGACCCTCAACGACTGGTTCTACAAGGCACTCGATCAGGGCAAGCTGATAGATGAAATCCTCAACGTTCCGGGCAAGGAAGAGTTTGCAAGAGCGAAGTTCGAAGAGGATTACAAGACCGCTCTTGAGAACGCAATGAACAAGATAAAGGCAGCCCTGTTTGGAGAGGGTGGTGAGTAAACGACACAGAATTTCTGAAAATTTTTTAAATTTTTAAACTCAAAATGATTTAATAAAAATGGAAGGTGGTGGAAGATGAAAGAGTATAAGACGATAAGCAAGGTTGCAGGTCCCCTAATATTTGTTGAGAAGACCGAGCCTGTAGGTTTCGGTGAACTCGTCACAATCACCTTGCCGGATGGAACTGTTAAGAGAGGTCAGGTCCTTGACACATCCAAGGATGTTGTCGTTGTTCAGGTTTTCGAGGGTACGAGAGGTATTGATTCCTCCTCAACTGTGAGGTTTACAGGAGACATCGTCAGACTGCCATGTTCAAAGGACATGCTTGGTAGAGTTCTCTCAGGTAGTGGTGAGCCCATAGATGGCGGTCCAAAAATTGTACCTGAGGAGAGGAGAGAGATAATAGGTGCCGCTATAAACCCGTACGCAAGACAGTACCCGAGAGAATTCATTCAGACCGGTATTTCGGCTATAGACGGAATGAACACACTCGTCAGAGGTCAGAAGCTCCCCATATTCAGCGGTTCTGGACTGCCGCACAACGACATAGCCCTTCAGATTGCAAGGCAGGCCAAGGTTAGAGGTGAGGGTGAGGAGTTCGCAGTTATATTCGCGGCCATGGGTATCACTCACGAGGAAGCTTATCAGTTCATGAAAGACTTCGAGAGGACTGGAGCTCTTGAGAGAGCAGTCGTTTTCCTGAACCTTGCAGATGATCCAGCTATAGAGAGAATTCTGACTCCGAGAATGGCTCTTACAGCTGCAGAGTTCCTCGCTTACGAGTACGACTTGCACGTCCTCGTTATCCTGACTGACATGACCAACTACTGTGAGGCTCTCAGAGAGATGTCTGCAGCAAGAGAAGAGGTTCCCGGTAGAAGAGGTTATCCGGGTTACATGTACACCGACCTTGCAACAATCTACGAGAGAGCTGGAAGAATCAGGGGCAGGAAGGGTACGATTACACAGATGCCCATCCTTACGATGCCCGGTGATGACATCACCCACCCGATCCCCGACCTGACAGGATATATAACTGAGGGACAGATAGTTCTCAGCAGAGAGCTGCACGCCAAGGGTATCTATCCGCCAATAGACGTTCTGCCATCCCTCAGCAGGCTGATGAAGGAGGGTATCGGAGAGGGAATGACAAGAGAAGACCACGTCCAGTGGAACGACCAGATGTATGCTGCTTACGCAGAGGGTGTTGACCTGAGAGGTCTCGTTGCTATAGTTGGTGAGGAAGCTCTTTCTGAGAGAGACAGAGCATACCTGAGGTTTGCCGATGAATTCGAGAAGAGATTCATCCAGCAGGGCAAGTACGAGGACAGAGACATCGAGTACACACTCGATCTGGGATGGGAGCTCCTTGCACTTCTGCCTGAGAGCGAGCTGACGAAGATCGAGAAGAAGTACATAGAGAAGTACCACCCCGCTTACAGGAAGAAGGGCGAGGCCGAGAAGGCCGAGAAGGCCGAGGCTGCAGCTTAATCTTAATTTTTTGTTTTTTCTGTTTTTAAAAGAATACAGGTGCCTGAAGGGGTGAACGACAATGGCGGACATAAAACCGACAAGAATGGAGCTAATAAAGCTCAAGAGAAGGATAAAAATGGCTACAAGAGGCCACGCCTTGCTTAAGATGAAAAGAGATGGTCTTATAATGGAGTTCAGAGAGATACTTGAGGAGGCCAAGGAAGTAATTGGAGGAATGGTCGAGAAGTACAACAAGGCGAATGAGAAAATAACTCTTGCAAAGGCTGTTGATGGAGTTCTCGCAGTTAAAGCTGTTGCAATCTCCTGTCAGTGTGAGCCAACGTTTACAATAAAGAAGAAGAACATCATGGGTGTCGTCGTCCCGGTCGTTAAGAGGGAGAAGATAAGGAGAAAGGTTACTGAGAGAGAGTACGGTGTTATAGCCACGACTGCAAGGATAGATGAGGCAGTTGCTGCATACGAGGAGCTTGTGGACGCAATACTTGAGGTTGCTGAAATAGAGACAACAGTAAAGAGGCTGATTGAGGAAATTGAGAGGACGAAGAGGAGAGTTAACGCTCTTGAGTATAGAGTTATACCGAGCATGAAAGAGGCTGCGAAGTACATTACTTTCAAGCTTGAAGAGCAGGATAGAGAGAACATAATCAGGCTGAAGAAGATCAAGTCCAAGATGGCTCAGAAAGAAGAAGCTGCCAAGGCTGCTGAGGCTGAAAAGGCTGAAGCAGCAGCTTAATTTTTTAATTTTCTTCGCCTGTGCTTTCAGCATTTCCTGTTCAGCATTTCCTGTTAGCAGAATTCTCAAGTCTTTTAACCATTCTTATCCAGCATCCGTTTTTTTCTTTATCTTTAAATCCAAATTTTCTGTAAAATTTTATTGCATTGTAGTTCCTCTCCCCCACCCACAGTTCTATAATCTCTCTACCTTTCTCTTCTGCGTATTCCATGGCTCTTCTCATCAGCATTTCTCCAATTCCAATTCCTCTCCACTCCGGTTTGACGAAAATCTCGTGAATTTCGCAGACCACTGTACCCTCGTACTTGCTGAACCACTTCGAGTCACAGGCGAGAAATCCAGCAACCTCTCTGAAATCTTTTTGCATGATCACTTCAGCTGCAAAAATGCCCTCACGGTCTCTCTTTCTCAGCCAGTTAAAATAACTCCTGATATCTCTTCTTGAAGTGTATGAATAGCCTTCGAGACCCCTGTAAGCTTTTAAATAACACTCAACAAAACTGTCGCGATCTCCCTCCTCTGCACGTCTGATGTTTATCTTTAACACGGTAACCTTTATTACCTCTCTGATTTTAAAATCTGCGATGTCTGCTGACATTCTGGAAATTCTGAAAAACCTTGTAAACATGAAGTCCCCTTCAGGAAAGGAGGATGAAGTAAGGGAATTCGTTCTGAAATACCTCAGGGATCTGAATCCCGAAGTTGACGAAGCTGGAAACGTGCTTGTGGATAATGGAGGGGATGTATGGGTAACATCCCATATGGATACCGTGGCCGGTGAATTCTATCCATTCAGCTTTGAAAACGGAATTTGCTTTGGAACTGGAGTTGCCGACGATAAGGCGAGCGTTGCGGCAATGCTGGTTGCTGCAAGAGAAACTGAGGGACTGAACTTCGCTTTTTTCGTTGATGAGGAAGAGAATGGAATGGGCTCACAGCATTTTGCGGAAAAAGTCAGAAAGGGAAAGGCCGTTGTAATGGAGCCGACAGAGTTAAGGATCTGCAACGAACACTGGGGGGTCTTTGAAGCGTTGGTTTCCGTTCATGGAAAGCCAGCTCACGCATCCATGCCGGATTATGGCGTAAACGCAATAGAAAAGGCTCTTGAACTCATAGAAAAGCTCAGAAACTTTAGGTGCGGGAAATTCAGTCTCCTCAGCATTAAATCCTATCCTGAAAATCTTTACTCAGTCCCTCACAGGTGCGAGGTAAAGTTTGAGTATCTGATTCCCTATCATGCTGCAGTGCCAGTCCTTGAAGTTCTTGAAACGTGCGAGAGGTTTGGAGATGTCACGATTCTGGAAATGGCAGATCCTTTTGTTTCGGAGGAAATAGACGGGCTTTTGAAGATGGCAGCTGAACTGTCTGGAATTGAACCTGAACTATCCTTCATGCCTTCCTGGACTGATGCTGTTAACCTGAGAGAAGCTGGATGGGATGTCGTCGTATTTGGGCCGGGGGAGCTGCACAAAGCACACACACCGTTTGAGTGTGTCAGCATAGAAGAAGTCGTTAAAGCTGTCGAAGTGCTGAAAAACCTGAGCAGAGTAGTTTCGTCAGGTAAAAACTGAAGAAAACTTACGAAACGCTTAAATAAAATCCAGAGGATTTTTCAAAAAATGCGTACAGTCAAGGATTTGCTGGTTGAGATAAAGGACACTTCCGAGGTTATCGTTGACCTTGCCTATTCTGCAATCCTTTTTGACATTGAGGACATAGCTGAGGAAGTTCTTGAGCTTGAGAACAAGATAAACGATTTACTTAAACAGATAAGAATAGTTTCGATTCTTGCTGCAAGGAGTGTTGACGAAGCGGAATCCGTTTCCACGATACTTCAGATAGCAAATGCAAGTCAGAAAATGTGTCAGGCTGCGGGTGATATAGCCGAGCTCGTGCTCAGGGGGATGAAACTTTCGGCTGAGATGGTCAGGATAGCTCTGATAAAGAGCGAGGAAACCGTAGTCAAAGCAAGGGTAAGCGAGGACTCGGAAATTGCCGGAAAAACTCTTGCAGAAATCAGACTCCACACGGTTACGGGAATGAAGGTTATTGCAATAAAGAGAGGATACGAGTGGATCTTCGATCCGGAAAAGGATATCAAGATCCTGAAAGGTGACGTGCTGTTTGCCAAGGGTGATGTTTCCGGGATACCAAAGTTCTTTAAACTTGTTACGGGAAAGGAAAAGAAGCTTGAGGATTTTGAACCGGAGCTTGAGGAGAACCTTGAAAAGGCTGTGGAGTTACTTGTTGAGATGAAGAACCTTTCTGAACTGGCCGTTGATTTGAGCTATCTGTCTCTGCTCTACAGAAACGAGGAGATAGCTCAGGAAGTGAGCTATATCGAGGAAAAAGTTGACAACATGAAGTACGAGGTTCAGCTGCTCGTCCTGAAAAGTTTGAGGGACAGACCGGATGAGGAGCTGAAGACGCTGCTTGCAGTTCTCGAGCTCGCTCATGCAAGTGAGTACATAGCAGATTCGGCCAAGGAGATAGCCCAGATAATTGTTGAGGGCATGGAGATTCATCCGATATTCCTTGAGGCGATGAGAGAGGCTGATGAAATAATAACCATGATCGAGGTTGCGGAGAAGTCGAGTCTGGACGGAAAAACTCTGGGAGAGGCAAGGGTTGAGACAAACACGGGCATGCACGTTATAGCCGTTAAAAGGGGCAACAGATGGATAACAAATCCAACTGCAAGCACAAAGATAATAGCGGGAGATATGCTCGTCGTCAAGGGTACGAGAGAGGGAGAGAAAATACTCAGAGGGCTTTGCTCTAAATAACCCCTATAAATAATCCCTCAAGTGACCTTCAAAATCTTTAAAACCAAAAACCAACTTTAAAAATCACTGCACGACAGATTTTTCAGCATTCTGACAATTTTTCCAATCCTGTTTTCAAATCTGAAAAACCTTGCTGGATATCTTGACTTTCTGAAGGATAGAACTGTTCCCGGCTCTATCTGAAGTGTCGTGTGTCCATCGGCTATAGCTAGACACTGTCTGCTTACGACCTCTACCTCCACTCTCCTGTTCCTGCCTACAACCCATGGTTTCCAGCCAAGTTTGAATGGAGCCACGGGAACTATGAGTAGGCACTCCACTCTCGGATCTATTATTGGCCCTCCTGTTGACAGGGCGTAGGCTGTGGAGCCTATCGGTGTGGATATCAGAAGCCCGTCACTCCTCATTCTCTCTATTTCCACGCCATCGACAGATATTGAGAATTCCACAAGCCTTGCCGGCATGGCTGTCAGCAGGGCAATCTCATTCAGAGCAATAAGACCTTCACATTCCACTCTCATGAATTCCTCCACGTTCATCTCGCTTAAAGCCAGAATGAGTTTTTCTCTGAAGTTTTCAGGTGTTGCATGGGTTAAAAGCCCGACTTTTCCGGTGTTGATTCCAAATATGGGCGGGCACTCTCTGACTCTCTGGAGAGTTCTGAGTATTGTGCCATCCCCTCCAACCGTGACTATGAAGTCGTATCCCTCACACTCCTCGCAGGAATCAACAATCATGTCTGCAGAATAGCCTGACGTCTCGAGAAAATCTATTACCTCCCCGGCAACGCTCTCCGATCCGGGTTTGCAGACAACAACACCTCTCATTCCCGACACCATGATGTGCTTAACGACGGGGATTAACGGCGAACTGTCAGCAGGTTTAACAACTTTCCATGCAGCTTTTTATTTGCTACAACGAGCATGAACCTTTCTTCCATCGTAAACTCCTTGCTGTCCAGATTCTCTCCAGATGGTGTCGATATTCTGGCCCCAGCCTTCTCTGCTATGTAGAGCCCTGCAGCGACATCGTAAACTCTCAGCATGCCCTTTCCCTTTCCAGTTCTGATGTCTATGAAGCAGTCCATGCTGCCTTCAGCCACAAAGCAGATTTCAAGAGAAGCAGCTCCAAAAATTCGCACCCTTTTAAATCCGTAATCTCTGTCTGGATAGTAGAGTATTGCATTTGTTTCTTCAATTCTTTCGGTCTCTGACACTCTTATTTTCTCCCCGTTCTTGTAAGCTTCATCATCGGCGTAATACTCATCCCCCGTTGCCAAATTGTAAACGTAGCCGAAGAAAGAATCACTGTATTTCGCTTTATCTCTTCCATTCAATCCGGCAAAGCACATGGAGATTGCATATATCGGAATTCCTCTCGCAGCGTTAAAAGTGCCGTCAACCGGGTCGAGTGCTACAGCCACATCACCCTTTCCAACAACTCCTGACTCTTCAGTAACAACAACCACGTCGTAGCCTTTCAGAATTTCCAGAGCAGTATCTTCAGCCAGCCTGTCAACTCTCTTTGTTGGAGTCCCATCCTTTCCCATGCCAACGTTCTCTCCAGCCTCCTTTTTTCCTGCAATATCTGAAACGACTTCTCTAACTGCTTTGGAAACTTCTCTTGAAATTCTCAGAGCTTCAGATGGGGTCATCATTTTAAATCACCCCATTTACCTCATTTAAATCACCTCAGCCAAGAGCCTCAAGAGCAGCCTTTTTCATTACATCAACTGGAGGAGTAACTCCAGTCCATATTTCGAAGGCCTTGGCTCCCTGATAGACGAGCATGTCTATACCGTAAACGACCTTACATCCCCTCATTTTTGCCAGTCTTATCAGTGCTGTCTCCATGGGGTTGTAAACAGTATCGAAAACGACTATCCCTTCCCTTATCAGTTTTCCGTCAACTGGCAGTTTTCCGGGCATGTAGCTACTCATTCCAACGGGGGTTGCATTTATCAGCACGTCGAACTTTAGCCTTTCGAGCTCATTCAATGGAACGAAAATACACTCTCCGTATTTCCTCACATCCTGAGCGAGCTTGATTCCTCTCTGTTCAGTTCTGTTTGTTATCACAACTGTAGCTCCGGACTCGACAAGCGCAAAAGCTATTGCTCTTGCCGCTCCACCGGCTCCAACTATCAGGAACGTTTTTCCGGAAACACCCACTCCCGCTTTTTCAAGGGCTTTAAGTGCACCGTAAGCGTCGGTATTGTACGCCTCAATTTCTTCACCTATTTTTAGAGTGTTTACAGCTCCTATTTTGGACGCAAGCTCATCTGGCTTCGAAAACCTGATAACAGCCTCCTTGTGTGGTATTGTTACGTTCAGCCCCTTTATTCCGAGAGCTTTTGCGCCCTCTATTGCTCTTTCGAGATCTTCTGGTTTGACTTCAAAAGATGCGTAAACAGCCCTCATCCCGAGAGCTCTAAACGCAGCATTGTGCATTGCAGGTGAGACTGAGTGCTTTACCGGATAGCCAATTACGCCATAACAGTCCATACTGATTTTACGCTGGAAAGTATTTAAGGTTTGGTCATCGGATGAAAAATAACTGGGAGTTAAAGACTAACGGCAATCCCCTCCTTTGCCCCGCTTTTTCCTTCCCTGCCCCTTCCTATCTTTCTCAGGTGCTCCTCTCCCTTGACAAAGAATGCTGCTATTATCAGGCTTATGGAAACGAGAGGTATTGCCGAGCTAAAGACAGCATGCAGGCTTTTAACGAAAGCATCCACTATTTCAAGCAGAGGAAGAACGTTTCCTCTCTTTGCAAGCAGCCCCATCATCTTTATCATCTGTGGACTTGGAATCATGTTTCCAAAGTTCACTATCAGCTCGTTCATTTTTCCTGTAAACACAACTCCTCCAAAGCTTATCCCTATACTTCTTGCAAGGGAGTTTGAAGTCTGAAATGTACCGCTTGCCATCCCCGCCTTTTCTGGAGGAACAGCACTCATCATAACGTTCATTGCAGCAGGCATCATCATTCCAACTCCAGCTCCAAGCAGGGCGAAAGGTAGAGCAAGGCTCCAGAAGTCATCGTTAACTCCTATGTTCGTCAGCATCAGCAGACCAAGAGAGAAAACAACTGGAGCAAGGCACATGGTTACCTGCGGGTTTATTCTGTCACTCAGCTTACCGGAAATTGGGGAAACAGCGAAGTTGGCGAAGGACATTGGCAGCATCCATATTCCGGCAGTTTCTGCTGAAAGGTTGAGAATGCCCTGAAGGTAGTATGGTATGAGGAATATTGCAGCTGCAAATATCATGGTTAAAAACGACAGCGCGAGCATAGGAGCTGTAAAGTTCCTTATCCTGAACAGACTGACATCAAGTATCGGATAATCACAGCTAATCTCCCTTGCAATAAACGCAGCCAGCCAGGCGAAGGATATTATAAAACTCCATACTGTTTTTCTGTTCCACCATCCCCAGTCCTGACCCTTTATAACTGCAAGAGTAAAGAAACCCAGACCTATTGCAAGCAGAACAACTCCAACGTAATCTATCGGCTCTTTCGACACACCTCCAAGTGGAGGGAAGAACA
>CAZUMR010000026.1:0-15715 GCA_964622075.1 uncultured archaeon
TGGGATTCCCGTAATACATGTATATCGTCGTAGTTCCGGGAGATATTCTGCTAACATTGACCCATATTAGCGCCTCGTTTCCATAATCCCAGTACTCTATCCAGTATGGCAGTACATTACCATTGCTGTCCACGAACCTTATGTCTTTGCCAGTTGAAGATACATTGTTCCAGTCAAAACTGCTGTTCAGCGTAACGAGAACCTGATAGTTCGTTAAAGTTGAACTTCCTCCATACGATATGTTTATCGGGACACGGTACTTCCAGTCGAAGTTCCACCAGCTCCTCAACAGCGGGTTGTTTGGCACTCCCGTTACGCTGAGGTTTAAGGTATCGTAACTTCCGGCGATGTAGGCTATTAAGGTAGCACTGCCGTTACTTCTTGCTGTGGCCTCTACCCCCGCAACTCCACCACTGCCTGTTTGTGCTGCAGTCGTGTTAAGGCTGACAACAGAGCTGTTGGTTGTTACAAAGTTCACGTTTACTCCCTGAATACCACTGCCGAGGTAAGTAACGCTGACGTTAAGGAGCTTTGTATATCCCTGCTGCGTAACGTTCCACTCGTTTCCGTAATAGCTGTCAAGAACACTCTTATCCTGCCACTTTACAAGCAGAGGTCCTGAAGATGATGGTGCTGGGATAGCCCTGACAGTCACATCATAGGAAACACTGCCGTATGGTGTTGTAAAAACGATCTCTCCACTCCCCGGATTTCTCGCCAGAAAGTTAACGTAGGCCTTTCCATCGTATCCCGTTTTGAGTTCAGATGGGTAAACGTCTCCAATCCCGTTGGTTACTTTGACCTGAACGTCAACACCACTTAATGGCTGGAAGTACCTGTTTACGACCTCTATTCCGAAACTTCTTGCCTCTCCTTCTGTTATGGCTGCAGTTTTGCTTCCAAGCAGGAAAACCCTCCCTCCTGCACTGACAGGAGAGCTCGAAGACGAAACGCCAAGCTCCACCCTGTATATTCTGAAATTCAGTGTTGCATACGGGACTGTGAAAGAGACGACATTTCCGCTAACATTAGCTCCATACTTTTTCCAGTAATCAGGGTAAAAACTTGGAAAACTAATCTTAATATTTCTTGCCTCCACGCTTCCAGAGGAAACGGGAGCGAGTATCAGGTTCTCGGGAGAGTTAGACGAAATCGAAAACTCTTTTCCTTCAATTCCAACAACATTCACGACTCCCGGTACCACCATCTTCTGCTGAACTACGGGGATTATTGCCTTTCCAGCTTTTTTAAACAGTGCTGTACATTCATACGTTAATTTTTCTTTTGGATAGTAGTAAAAACCGGGAGTCAGGTTAATTCTCTTTGTGATAACAGTCATGCTCTCATTTTCCACACTACCATTCGGCAAAATCGCCTGAAAAGATAGGCTTACACTCACGTTTTTCACGCTCAGACTGTAGGATGCGGAGGGCGGAGTCAGGAGGAACAGGTAATTTGGATAGTTGACATTCGGGATCTCTATTTCAACAGCCTTGCCCGAAACAGATTCGGATGAGAGTTCTGAGAATCTGGACACGTACTCTTTCATAACCTCAGCCTCATACCTTTCACATATTTTCGGAACTTCGAAACTCTGTACTACACTGAGCATTAACATTGAAATCATCATGAGCAGTATGAATCCGACAAGTACTGATACTCCTCTGTTGTCAAGTCTCATCAGATTACAGTTCTCTTTCATGGGTTATCAACCCTGAGGTTATTATCATGGTCATAATTTTCTCGGAAGCTTTATTAGCGTTCTGCAGTTTAGACGTTAATAGCATGATGAGCACAGTCAGGCAAAAATTAAACGTTCTGCCCGATTACTACGAAAAACTCGTCGAACTGATAGAGAGCGGGGAAGTAGTTGACCTCAATGTAAGATGCGAGACAGAAGTTAAAAGTGAGGAGAAGGTTCTTGACACTTACTGGATAGTGCCACATCTCTCGCAGGCGTGTATAGTTTCCAATCAGGATACTGGCAGAAAGAGATACCTGCTTCTCGAACCGCTGATGAGTGAGGAGGAAGCCAAGCTTGTCAACATCTTTTACAGGGATATGAAAAAACTTCTTGCCTTTCTCAGCTTTGAAAAGCCGGGGGGTGTGACGGATAAAATTTCCCTGATATTCGAATGCTTTGAAAAGTTAACAAAAGAGCACTCAGTTGAAATGAAAGAAAATTTGAAATATAAGATTTTGTATTATCTATTCCGGGACTTTGTTGGTTTTGGCGTCATAGATGGATTGATGAACGATCCAAATCTTGAGGACATATCGTGTGACGGGTATGGAATTCCAGTTTACGTATTTCACAGAAAGTACGGAAGTATGGCGACCAACGTTCAGCTGAGCCATTCGCAACTTGACAACTTCGTGTTAATTCTGTGTCAAAAAGCCGGGAAGTTTGTCTCTCATGCAAATCCCCTTGTAGATGCAACACTTCCAGATGGCAGCAGGCTGCAGGTTACCTACGGCACGGAGGTGACTCCAAGAGGTACTTCCTTCACAATAAGAAAGTTCAGGGCAAGCCCGTACACGCCGGTAGATCTAATGAGAACAGGAACCATGAGTGCAGAAATGCTCGCTTACTTCTGGCTGCTTGTTGAGCACAAGATGAACTTCATGGTCATAGGAGAAACTGCAAGCGGTAAGACCACCACTTTAAACGCTCTGATGATGTTTATACCTCCTGATGCCAAGGTTGTGTCCATAGAAGATACAAGGGAGATTGCACTCTACCACGAAAACTGGATAGCTGAGGTTACAAAAGTTGGATTTGCGGGAGAGGAAGGAATAACAATGTACGATCTTCTGAAGGCAGCTTTAAGGCAGAGACCTGACTACATAATAGTTGGAGAAGTTAGAGGTAGAGAAGCACAGACCCTTTTTCAAGCAATGAGTACGGGACATGCCGCTTACGCAACCCTTCACGCTGGTAGCATCAGCCAGCTCGTTTACAGGCTTGAGAACGAGCCTCTCAACGTTCCAAGAATAATGATACAGTTTCTTGACGCTGTAATAGTTCAATCTCTCTGGGCCTCTGGAGGTGTTAGAAAGAGGAGAGTACTTGAAGTTGACGAGATATTTGGAATAGATGCCATTAGCAGGGAAATGCTCGTCAACCCCCTCTTCAAGTGGGATCCGGCATCTGACAGTTTTATTCAGGAATCAGATTCAAAGAAAGTCGAAAAGATAGCTTCACTGCTTGGAAAGGACGCATTTGAAGTTCTGGAGGAGATTCGGAGGAGGGCAGAGTATCTGAAACTCTTGGAGAAGGCAGACGTCAGAGACTTCAGGGATTTTGTTGAAGCGGTTCAGCTGTACTACAGCAATCCTGAGAGGGCTTTGAAAAAGTACGGTAGTGAGGGGGTGGAAAGTTGATAGAAAGGCTGCCAGTTCCCGAATTCCTCGTTAGATTTTACTCGAGGAAGGCGGGAAAATTGAGAAGGCTGGAAAGGCAGATTGAAAGTGCAAGGTTATCGATCACAACTCAAAGGCTTCTTGCAATTTCCCTGCTTTACTCTCTCATCACGTTTGCCCTTGTTACGATTTTCGAGCTCGTCATTTACTATTTTCACAGGGAGACAGTACTGTACCTTGCGGAGGAACTGGGGCTTAGAATTCTGAATCTGGTAAGTCAGATTGGAGTAAGAACGAACTCTTACTACATTGAGAGTCTGGCAGTTAAGCTTTACACGTACGGAAACCTGAAGGTTGGCCTTGCAGTTATAGCATCAATCTGTCTGATTTCGACCGTTTTAATTGCCGGGATAGTCAGACTTCTGATTCTTGCATATCCTGAAATAGTTTGCTCCCGCAGGAAAGGTGAGATCAACGTTTACCTGCCTCACGCCGTTAACATGATGTACGGAATGGCAAGCGGAGGCATTTCAGCTTACGACATGGTCAAGGCGGTGGCGGAAGCAAGATTCATGTTTGGTGAGCTCAGCAGGGAGTTTGAAACCATTGTGAATCTTGTGGAGATCTTTGATGATGATCTGATAACTGCTATGAACTACGTAAGAGAGACGACGCCAAGCGAGGAACTTTCAAGTTTTCTTGATGATTTCATGTTCATACTTAAAGGAGGAGGTAACCTGAGCTCCTACTTTGCGAGCAAATCAAGAGATCTTCTGCAGAAGGAAGAGGTAAGTTACTCCGGCTACATCGAGTTCCTGAGTTTGCTGGCCGAAACTTATCTGTCCGTTTTCATACTTTTCCCGCTCTTTCTCCTTATAATCCTCGTCGTTATGAAGGTTACCGGGGAGAATTTCCTTAAATCCTATCTTTATGCCCTGTATTTTGTTCTTCCAATCTCCGGAGCTTTCTTCATTTACCTTATAAAATCGTCCCTTCCGGTTGCTCCGGCCAAATTCGTGAAGGTGCACTTTGGGGAAGATAATTTGCAAGTCAGAACGGGAGATGTGGAAACGGGTTTCAGAATAATGAAGTTTAGAAGGGCACTGAGAAGAGTTATTAACGTCATGCTCTCCCCGTTCAGAACGGAAATTTACGTGGTGGATCTGAAAGTAGTTCTGTTTTACGTCATCGTTTTTTCTGTCATTATCAGCTACCTGTTTTACAAATTTTTACCGGAGTACCTGTTTCCTGCTGCAATTTCCTCGTTTTCTCTGCCGCTTATAGTTTTTTTTGAAGTGAGAGAAAGGAAGACGAGAAAAATAGAATCCAGAATACCCGAGATATTCAGAGAGCTTGCCCTGCTGAATGAAGCGGGACTGACGATAATTGAGAGCCTGAAAATCCTCAGCAACCTTGACTTTGGTGAGCTAACAAGAGAACTCAGAATTGTTAGGGGCAGGATGGAGTGGGGAGAACCTGTGGCGAGAGCCTTCAGGCTCATGGAGGAGAGGGTCAGGAGTGAAATAATGGCCAAGGTAATTCCGGTATCTGTAAAGGTTCTGGAAGTTTCACCAACATTTAAAGACGCCTTTCATACCGTTTCACACTTTGCAGAGGCAGAGGTCATGCTGAGGGAGAGAATAAGGAACGGCATGCTCCTTTACGTAGTTATAATTTATATGTCGATATCTGTTTTTCTTGTTGTTGTTTACGTGCTGATACACAACATGTTCTCAGCTCTTCACCTCTCATCAAACCAGCACGTCGCATTCATAAACGTTCAGTTTCTGAAGGATGTGTTTTACAGGGTGGCTATACTTGTCAGTCTGATTTCCGGGATAATCGCCGGAGTTATAGGTAACGGTAAGATTCTGAGTGGTTTGAAGCACTCGTACTTCTTCCTGATGATGACGTACATCGTCTTTACATACCTGCTGAGGTAACTTGCGCATAGATAGCAAATAATTTTAACAACCTCCTCCGCCTAAGGACGATGCTATCGCCAGTAGAGATCACGCTAATTAAGGCTCTGAAAAAGGGAAGGTATGGAGTCGAGGAAGCTGCAAAAAAAGCCGGAATTAAAAAAGATGCTGTGCTGAAAGCAGCTCACCTACTGCAGGAGAAGGGTTACGCCGAAGTCATCACGGAATTGAAGAGGAAATACTACCTCACGGAAGAGGGAAAGAGGTATCTGAAAGAGGGGCTTCCAGAGGAGAGACTCGTAAGACTGATTGAAGAGGGAACTGACAGAATAGACGAACTGAAAGAGCTTATGGGAAAGGCCGAATTTGGAATTGCTCTTGGATGGCTGAGGAAGAAAGGGGCTGTTAGCGTTGAAGAAGGAAAACTCAAACTCATTAAAAAACCTGTTTTTGAGGAGAGGGAATGGCTAAAGGCTATAGAGGAAGGAAAGGAAATTGAGGAGAGCAAGATCAAGCAGCTGATGAGGAGGAAACTTGTTGATTACGAGGAGAGCAAGGACATCTACATAGACATCAGGGAAGTGCCTGAGGCCGAGCTCAAGGCTTACGTGGCTGATTTAACTCCTGAAATTATAAAGTCCGGAGAGTGGAAGGGTAAGGAGTTTTTGAAGTACGATATAACTGTTCCATCAAAAGAAATATTTGCAGCTAAGATTCATCCTTACGAGAGGATAATCAGGGAGTGCAGGAAGATCTTTCTTGAAATGGGATTTACCGAGATCAAGGGTAACTACGTTCAGCCCTCTTTCTGGAACTTCGATGCACTGTTTCAGCCTCAGGATCATCCGGCAAGAGATATGCAGGATAC
Organism: uncultured archaeon; assembly: GCA_964622075.1. Classification (GTDB taxonomy): domain Archaea; phylum Halobacteriota; class Archaeoglobi; order Archaeoglobales; family Archaeoglobaceae; genus WAPX01. The sequence goes on from CAZUMR010000026.1 coordinate 6,154, forward strand.
TTTCTATCTGGACAGGTACGTTGACCTTAAGGAAGAATTCGAGAAAGGTTACGTGGAGAGAGTTAAAGAAACGCACGAAAACGGATGGATTACTGGTTCTACTGGATGGGGTGGGAAGTGGGATGTGAATAAAGCAAGGCAGCTCGTCCTGAGAACCCACACCACGGCAATAACAATTCACTACCTCGCACAAAATCCGGAGCCACCTGTCAAGGCGTTCTGCATAGACAGGGTTTACAGGAGAGAGACGATAGATGCAACTCACCTTCCGGAGTTTGACCAGCTTGAAGGAGTTGTTCTGGACAGGAATGTCGGATTCAGACATCTTCTTGGACTTTTGAAAGAGTTCTTTGCCAAGATGGGATTTGAGGACGTCAGGTTTAGACCGGGTTACTTCCCGTACACAGAACCGAGTGTGGAGCCAGAAGTTTACGTGGAAGGTCTTGGATGGGTGGAGCTTGGTGGTGCTGGAGTTTTTAGAAAGGAAGTTACGGAGCCACTTGGAATAAAGGGCAGAGTTCTTGCGTGGGGTCTTGGAATTGGAAGGCTTGCAATGCTGAGGCTCGGGATGAAAGACCTGAGGAGGCTTTACCTGCCTGATGTGGAATGGCTGAGGAAAGTGCCTGCAGTGAAGAGGTAGGAGAGTAGAAGAGGTGCGGGGGTGATCTCTTGCCAGTAGTCACGCTTTACTGGGATGAACTTGAAAGGCTCGTTGGTGTTGACAGAGAAACGATTCTTTCAAAACTTCCGATGCTTGGATGTGACATAGAAAGGGTTGAGGATGATCACGTGGATGTGGAGTTCTTCCCCAACAGACCGGATCTGTACAGCGTGGAGGGTGTTGCAAGAGCTTTGAGGGGATTCCTTGGAATAGAAACAGGTTATAAGGATTACGAGGTAAAACAGGCTGACTGGAAAATTGTGGTTGATGAAAGTGTGTCTCACGTAAGGCCGAGGATATGCGGATGCGTTGTCAGAGGTCTGAAGATAACGGACGAGGTAATAAGGTCACTCATGGAAGTTCAGGAAGATCTGCACTGGACGATAGGTAGAAACAGGAGAAAAATGGCAATAGGTGTCCACGATCTAAGTGTTCTTGAATTTCCTCTGAGATACACAACTGTAGATTCGTCTTTTTCCTTCGTTCCACTTGACTTTGAGGAGGAAATGAGCATAGAGGAAATACTCGAAAAACACCCGAAAGGCAGGGCATACTCGTTTATACTCGAGAACACGGACAGGTATCCGATTATTCTTGATGCAAATGGAGAGGTCGTTTCATTCCCTCCAGTTATAAACGCTAACAGGACGAGGCTAACTGAAAAGACGACCGACGTCTTCATAGACGTTACGGGTTTTGACAGAAATGTTGACAGAGCTTTAAACATACTTGCCACGATGCTTGCCGATAGAGGCGGGGTTGTGGAAGGTGTCGAGATAATATATCCGGATCATGTTGAGTACACTCCAGATTTATCACCAGCAAGAATGAGCGTTGACAGGGAGGAGATAGACGCTTTGATGGGATTCTCCCTGAGTGATGGAGATATCATCTCATCTCTTGAAAAGATGAGGTTTGGAGTTAACGTGAGAGAAAACTATTTCGAAGTCCTGATACCACCCTACAGAGCCGATATAATGCACCCCTGGGACGTCATAGAGGATATAGCCATAGGGTACGGATACGACAGGATAAAGCCAGATTATCCAAAAACCGCAACCATAGGCAGAGCTCACGAGTGGAATGAAATCAGAGATCTTATCAAGGAAATAATGATAGGACTCGGTTATCTGGAAGTTATAACTTTCACACTGACGAGCGAGAGAAATCAGTACGACTACATGAGGAGGAAGAGACCTGAGCCATGGGAGGGCTACACTCCACTCATGCATCCACTGACTGAGGAGCACACGATAGTCAGGACAGATTTGCTGCCAAAGCTTCTTGAGGTTCTGTCTGTGAACACGCACTATCCACTCCCCCAGAAGATATTCGAGGTCGGGGATGTCGTTGTAGGTATGAAGAACAGGCTCAGGCTCTCAGCATGCTCCACTCACTCAAGGGCGAACTTTGCCGAGGTAAGAAGTCTCGTTCAGGCCGTTATGAGGGAGCTTGACATTGAGTGGGAAGTCAGGGAGAGCGAAGACGAAGCTTTCATAGAAGGAAGGAGAGCTGACATAGTTGCCGGGGGAAGAAAGGTAGGCGTTTTTGGGGAGATCCATCCCGAAGTTCTTGAGAACTTTGGAATTCCAAACCCTGTTGTGGGTCTGGAGATCGACCTCAGCGAGCTGTTTGACGTTGGAGAACTCATCTGATGGAGTCTTCTTTTTATTTTTCTTAATTTTTTCTTAAGATCTGCAGTCTTACCCACCACAGCCTTACAGCCTTACCATTACAGCTTTACCCTCTCAAAATCAGGCAAAACTCAACCTCAAACTCGGCTCACACTCAATCGCAAAATCGAAAAATATCCAGAATGCTCGGGGAGATGGATGAATCTGGATGAAATTATTGAAAAGAGGATAAGGGAGTTTGAAACTCTTGGGAGGAGTGGGGAAGTTACCTTTGATTTCAGACCTTTTCTTGACGTTAAACTGAGAGCTACAACTGTTACCGAGCTGCTGTTCTGCATATCCACTGCCAATTCCTCAGCAAAAGCTGGAATTACGTTTCAGAAGTACCTTGAGGGCAGAAGTTCAGATCTGTTTGAGCTTGAAGCTGATGAACTTGAGGAGCTGATGAGGAAAGCTGGAGTCAGGTTTTATTCAAGAAAGGCGAGGTATGCAAAAAAGGCGCTGGAAAATTACAGCGTGGTAAAAAGAGCTCTGAAAATGCCATCTTTCAGGGCAAGGGAGCAGCTCGTTAAATTGAAGGGGCTCGGTTACAAGGAGGCAAGTCACTTTTTGAGAAACGTTGGCAGGAAAGATGTGGCCATAGCAGACAGACACATTCTCAGATGGCTGGAATCCAGAGGTTTTGAAGTACCAAAAACGCTAACTCCAAGGAAGTATCTGGAAATCGAGAGAACTCTAAGAAATGTGGCTGAAAGGCAGGGTTTAAGTCTGGCTGAGCTCGATCTGAAGGTATGGTACGGTGTAACGGGAAAGGTCCTGAAGTAGCGATGAATTCATGTTAGCAAGGTATATTCTCTGTTAGAAAGTCTTCAAAACCATAATGCTTAAATCGAATGAGTTCAATGGAATAGTTCAATGGAATAGAGGAAATCAAAAAGCGACTCAGAACATTCAGACATGAAGTAAGAAGACTTAAGAAGACTTAAAGCTTATCAGAGCAGAGTGATAGTTATGCGGGATAAAATACTTGAACTCCTTGCAAACAGGGATATGACCGTCACGGACCTCTCTGCTGAGCTTGGAATATCGAAGGCTACAGTTTCCCATCACATAGACAGGCTGCAGAAAGAGGGTCTTGTAAGGGTTTCAAGGGAGGAGAGAGTAAAGAACTTCATAAGAAAGTACTACTCCCTCTCAATACCGAACGGAAACGTTGGGGATGTTATAATTGAGGAAATAAGAAAAGCGGCGAAGAGTGGAGAAAAAGCTGAAGTTTTCAGAAACACCGTCAGACTCCTTGGTTATGCGATGCTTAAAGTTTCTCCACACCTCTTCAAGAGAGCGGGATATGAGGTTGGTTACAGGCTTGGCTGGGAAGGTGCAAATGTAGAGGACCTCGCTGAAATGTGGGAAGGACTTGGGCTTGGAGAGACCAGCTGCTCCGGAAATGTGCTTGATGTAGAGGAATGCTACTTCTGCAGCGGGTTGCCGGAAATCGGGCAGACCTACTGCAGATTTGATGAGGGGCTAATTGCCGGATTTCTGTCGAAATCATCAGGCAGACTTTACGAGGTTAGAGAGGTAAAGTGCTGGGGAACTGGAGACGAGCTCTGCGAATTCGTCTTCAGAGGAATCGAATGACTGGGATTGAGAAGCTGAAGGTTGGGGTTTAGCGTGTCTGTTGAGAGGCTGAGACGCTGAACTGGAAAACGATTTATTACTGCACACCCGAACTCCGGATATGGTTAACGTTGAGAGGTTCGTGGAGAGTGCAATAAAGGAAATTAGAGAGAAAGTTAAAGACGGAAAGGCGATAATAGCTCTCTCTGGAGGAGTTGACAGTTCAGTTTGTGCAGTTCTCGCTCACAGGGCTATAGGGGACAGGCTCATTCCCGTGTTCGTTGATACAGGCCTCATGAGACTTGGTGAGCCGGAGAGGATCAAAGAGATCTTCAAGGACATGAATCTTGTGTTTGTAGATGCAAGAGACGAGTTTCTTACTGCCCTGAAAGGTGTTGTTGATCCGGAAGAGAAGAGGAAAGTCGTTGGAGAACTGTTCGTCAGAGTTTTCGAGAGAATTGCGGAGGAGAAGAAAGCTGACTACCTGATTCAGGGGACAATTTATCCCGACGTTATTGAGAGCATGGGTGGTATAAAGAGCCACCACAACGTAGGCGGATTTCCAATGAAGTACAAGTTCAAGGACGTTATCGAGCCAATAAGGGAACTTTACAAGGATGAGGTCAGGGAAGTTGCGAGATACCTCGGCCTGCCGCCGGAAATATCTGAGAGAATGCCATTCCCTGGCCCAGGTCTAGCAGTCAGGATCTGTGGAGAGGTCACTCCCGAGAAAGTTGAAGTGGTGAGAAAGGCGAACGCTATAGTTGAGGAGGAGCTGAAGGATTACGACAAATGGCAGGCATTTGCAGCTTTGATAGGGAAGGCGACGGGAGTAAAGGGTGATATGAGAGTTTACGGCTACATAATCGCAATCAGGGCTGTGGGCTCAAGAGACGGGATGACTGCCGATCCAATAAAGATAGACCATGAAAAGCTGAGGAGGATAGCTCTCAGAATAACCGGTGAAATACCCGAGGTGTCAAGAGTTGTTTACGATGTAACACCCAAACCTCCCGCCACCATAGAGTTTGAGTGATAGCGATCAATTTATTTTTTTGATTTTCTAACTTTTAGTTTTTCGAGTTCTATCTCCTGTACTAGTTGAGTAAATCTAAAATTGTTAAACTTTTTTTACTTATAAATTAACTATGTTTGTCTTTCGTTGAAAATTTGTTAAGAACAGAATAAAGTTAATACTGCCGTTTTTCTCTGCTGAATTTATAAATTTTTATGGACAATTTATAGAATAGAAATAGTAATCTTAATATAGCTCTTGGATACCCAGAACCGCACGTATGATTCCAAAAGATATTGAAAAAATGAAAATATTTTATATGATAGGAATACTAGGATTTATACTATTGGGTGTGAATGATGTATACAATATAACTAAGTTATATAGCTTAAAATCAATTAATACGATTTATGATATATACGGTAACAAAATCAATTATTATGTTTACTTCCTAGGATATATGTTATCTGGAATTTTTATATTGTTTTTTAATATACGGATAATAAAATTAAATAATTTAAAAGATAGTTTATATATTGGTGGATTTCTGTATATTGTACTTTCTGTAATCTCTATCAGGAAAATTATAAATCTCTGTAATATTATCACCTTTAAATTAATGGGTGTCTTGGAAAATATACATGTCTATAGTTACAATGAGTATATATATTTAATTGAGGAAATCAGTATAATACTTTATATAATATTCTACTTAATTATGGTAAAAATGTATATTTTCATAGTATTATTCTTTGTGTTAGCTAAATTAAACCACATATATAAAAAATACTTTAGTGAAGTAAATACTCTGAAAGTGTCTTATATATTTTTCATTTTGGCAACCATACTTGTTAGTGTTGTAATCTTTATATTTGGTGCAAATGATGTACTGGAGATTCTGTCTATTTTGTCTCGCTCGAATATAGCGCTACCTATTATAGTAACATACAAATTCTTAATGTTTTTAGAAATGTTAACAATAATACCTTTCTTTTTGAAGGGTATTGGTGAACTAATATTTAGTTTGAGTTTGGTATATATCATGCGAAGTAGAGATCTTGTAGCAAGAAAGATAATAATAACAAAAAATAAGAGAAAGTTAGTGAAGAAATCTATATCTTAGATGAATTAATAAAACCATTAATTATAAGTTTTATGGTTGTTTTTGTGTTTATTTAACGTCCTATACCTACAAAAGGTTATGGTGCGGTTAACAGTCTGATTGCGTATTTGTATGTAAATAAAAAATTAATTATTAGTTAAATTGTTAAATAGCCTTCCACCTCTCCCGCCTACTTGCCCTTCCACTTTGAAAGAAAAACAAAACACTGATATACTTCGAGAAAAACTAAAGGCGTGTTAAGCGTTAACGAGCTTGCATACTCTCTGGTAGAGGACATGCTCGACTACAGGGAGGACTACGAGGAAGAGTACAGAATAGCGTTTCACAGGTTAAAAAACGGTGCATGGGTTCTTGATTTTGGCGTAAACGTTAGAGGAAGTTTATCTGCTGGAATTCTCTTCTCGGAAGTCTGCATGGCTGGTCTGGGAGAAATTGACATCAGGGCAGGGGAAGTTAAGGCTGAAGGCAGAGATGTGGTTCTACCATTCGTTGAAGTAAAAACAGACCGTCCAGCTCTTGCGTGCATCGCATCCCAGAAAGCCGGATGGAGGATAAAGGTGGGAGATTACTTTGCCATGGGGAGCGGACCGGCAAGAGCTCTTGCCCTGAAACCTAAAAAAACGTACGAGGAGCTGGAATACGAGGATGATGCTGAATATGCAGTAATAGCCCTCGAATCAGACACTCTGCCGGATGAGAAAGTTATCGATTACATAGCCAGAGAATGCGACGTTGAGAGCGAGGACGTTTATGCTCTCGTAGCGCCAACAGCGTCAATAACCGGAAGTGTCCAGATATCCGCAAGAGTTGTCGAAACAGCCCTTTACAGGCTATCCGAACTCGGAATTGATGTCAGAAAGGTAATTTCTGGATGTGGCAAAGCACCAGTAGCTCCGGTAATGAAGGATAGCCTGAGGGCCATGGGTGTAACGAACGACTGTCTGCTTTACTACGGAAGCGTATTTCTCTATACTGACTTTTCTGACGAGGAGTTCTCGAAACTTTCTGGCCTTCCACTTACGTCCTGCCACTCCTCGTCGTACGGGAAGCCATTCTACGACATCTTTAGAGAGGCTGGTTATGACTTTTACAGGATAGACAAAAACCTGTTCTCTCCAGCGAAGCTAACCGTGTCGAATCTGAACGGGGAGTTAATCGAAAGTGGCAAACTGAACGGGCAGGTTTTGCTGAAATCTTTTGGTCTCTCATAATCTGCAATGCTTCAGCATCTAACTGAAAATTACGGGGGTGTGAGTTTGTGGGAAGGATTTGAGAGGGATGCAGTACTTGTGACTGTAATGGTAATTTCAGCAGTACTGCTGACTTCCAAGTGGCTTAGTCTGTATAATAACTTTGATCCTTTCGTTGTATTCTTTGCCTTTGTCTTTACCCTGTCTCTTGGACTGCTGATAGTGAGCCTTGTAATCAGAATGCAGAACCTGATGGAGGAGCTTGAAAGTGCGAAGAGAATAATCGCCATGAATTCAGCGGAGATAGAGGAGAGAGTCGATACGAGACTCAGGGAGTATCTGAGAGATCTTGAGGAGAGAATAGAATCGATAGAAAGGAGGATGTACAGATAATTGCTTCACTCATTACTCAGCTCGTCAAGTATGTCTTCGAGTATCTCTCTTCCACAGCAGACTTCGAACTCCCTCGTTCTGTAGTATTTTACGACCTTTCCGTTCTCAACTTCACTCCTGCAGACAATAAACCCGTAGTTCAGCAGCAGTTTTACGTGGGCAATGAAAAGAGGTTTGGATATTCCAAGTTTCTCTCTTATCTCTCTGGATCTCCTTTCTTTCAAACAAAACGCGAGGATCTTCAGTCTCACAGGATTTGCGAGAACTTTCAGCAACCTTGAAAACTCTTCAGCCGTGGAAATGCCTATCCCCCTTTAAGCTCACTCTCTGAGCTCTTTCCTAAGCTCCTCTATTTCTTTCCTCAGCTTTCTGATTTCTTCCAGCAGTTCTGTCATGGCATCGTCTTCTTTCTGCTTTGAAAACTGTGGAAAGAGCTGTGGAATTACTGCTATTGCTGCAAGCAGGATGATCATTCCCAGCAAAGCCCATGCTATCAGGGCTAAAAAGTCCGGTGGAAAGGGTGGTATTGGCATCAGATCACCTCCTTAAGGTAAATTTTATTTTACCTACTATTTATAGTTATCGCATCATCTACGTTCTACTATCACACACTACTCTCGAGCTCTTTTCTTGATCTGAAAACGAGCAGCAGCGTTAGCAAAACTCTCAGATTTCCTATTACAGCTATGAAGGCGAGGATGGCCAGAGGCATTTTCAAGATGCTGAGTATCATCTCCGCAAAAATTCTCTCATCTCTCTTTCCGGGCAGGTAGGATATACCTTTAATGCAGGAGTATGCACTTTTGCCGTAAGAAGCCTTGAACTTTTCAGTTGTGTAGCTTACCATAACGCACCCTATAAGGGCAAACATTGGGAGAGCTGGTGAGTATTCCAGATGTGCACATTTCAGAGCTACTGCAAGAAGAAAGGAAAAATCGACGTATCTGTCCAGCACGGAATCCATCCACTCGCCAAACCTTGAAGTTCTTAGAGATGCTCTTGCTATCTCCCCATCTATTCCGTCAAGAACTGAGCTGAACTGATAGACGATTCCTGCGAGCGGGAGGTTAAAAAAGACGAGAAATGCAGATGCTATACCTACAAGAAATGCCAGAATTGTTGACTGATTGGGTGTTACGTAATCGACAAGAAAGTACGATATTCTTGTGGATATCTTTCTGTTCAGGTGTCTTGAAATAAAGCCATCGCCCTTCCCCTTTACGCTCAGGGAGATAAGAAGCTTCTTTGCTTTTTTAAGGTCTTCGGGAGTGTCCACGTCCATCCAGAATTCTCCCGACACGTCGCTGACTTCCGGTTTTAACTCTCTGATAACGTCCGATAGCTCTACGATCTCTTTCCTTTCTGCAACTCTTCTGGCAGCTTCAAAAGCCCTTCCATCGAGAACGAAGAAGCCGGTATCAAGGCAGTCGAACTCTTTCAGGTTTTTTCCGATGTCCTTAACTCTATTTCCTTCAACCTTGACTTTGGTTGCCTCATTCACATCCACGTACTTTGGTTTGAAATCTCCGATCAGCCCCCTGAGCTTTACGGCTTTCTGGATGAATTCCTTGGAGTAAACGTGGTCACTCATTGTCAGCACGAATTTCTCATTTCCAACTGCCTGGGAGGCGAGGAGGAATGTGTAACCGTTACCTCTCTCCGGTACTGGATTTTTCACGATTCTGTATTTTATTTCGCCCTTCCAGTGTTTTTCAAGGTATTTTTCAAGTTCGTCGTTGTCTGCTCTGACAACGAATACGAACTCGCTGATGTACGGTTTAAGCAGGATGATTGTTCTGTCGATTATCCTCCTGCCTGCAAGTTTGATCAGTGCCTTCGTTCTGTAGCCCATCCTTGATCCCTGTCCGGAGGCGAGGATCACTGCCTTCATGTGTTGCTGTTGGATGTTTCTGGTTTTGAAGTTTT
>CAZUMR010000027.1:0-16735 GCA_964622075.1 uncultured archaeon
CAAAAACTAAAATTAAAATTAAAAACTGAAAATATCAGTCAACAAGCCCGTTTCTCAGGCTTTTAACAAACTCCTCTATCCTGCCCACTGCAAGCTCTGGCTCATCAGCACTCTCTTCAATAATTCTAACTATCGCAGAACCAACAACAACACCATCAGCTCCAGCTCTTACGAGCTCTCTAACGTGCTCATCCTTGGACACTCCAAAACCAACGCAAACAGGTTTCGTACAAACTTTTTTCGCCCTCTCAATAAGCCTGAAGGCTGTTTCCGGAATCTTATCTCTCGCTCCCGTTGTGCCATAGAGAGAAACCAGATAAACGAACGCTGAGCTAACCTCGTCTATAACCCTCAGCCTGTTCTCGGGAGTGTTCGGAGCTGCAAGAAAGACCGTATCCATGCCGTACTTTTCGCAGGCTTTAAGGTAAGGGTCACTTTCCTCAACCGGTAGATCGACGACTATCATTGCACTGACTCCGTTCTCCTTGGCCTCTTTTACAAAGTTGTCAACTCCCCTGACGTAAACGGGATTGTAATACGTCATCAGTACAACCGGTTTTTCGGAGTGTTCTCTAAACTCCCTGACAACATTGAAGACATCCCTTACCTTTGTCCCGGCTTTCAGAGCTCTGACGTTGGCTTTCTGTATTGTTGGCCCATCTGCCATGGGATCGCTAAATGGAATTCCGAGCTCTATAACATCAGAGTACTTTTCAAGTGCAAGCATGTAATCGAGGGTGTATTTCACATCCGGATCTCCGGCAGTTATGAAGGTTACAAGCCACGGAGTTTCTGGATAACTTTGATAACTTTTAGACTGACCTTCAATCATGTTTGTGGTCATTCCAAACACCTCGTTTTAGAACTCAAAGTTTTAGAAGCTTCATAACTATCTCCAGATCCTTGTCCCCTCTCCCAGATAAGTTAACAACCACTACCTCATCCTTCTCCATCTCCCCAGCAACCTTAACTGCGTAAGCAACAGCATGAGCCGATTCAAGAGCGGGAATTATTCCCTCAAGTTTTGAAAGCAATGCAAAGGCGTTAAGGGCTTCTTCATCTGTAACTGCCACGTATTCGGCCCTTCCTGTTTCCTTCATCCACGCATGCTCAGGCCCAACTCCCGGATAGTCGAGACCTGCTGCAACGCTGTGAGTTGTCGCTATCTGCCCGTCCTCATCCTGCAGGAAGTACGAGAGCATCCCATGCAGAACGCCCTTCTTACCCGCACAAAGCGATGCAGAGTGTTTTCCAGTCTCTATACCCCTCCCGGCAGCCTCCACACCAATTAGCCTTACCTTATCTCTGGAGAACGGATAGAAAATTCCCATCGCATTGCTTCCTCCTCCAACGCACGCAACTATGCAGTCTGGCAGAGTCCCCTCTGCTTCAAGTAACTGCCTCTTGGTTTCCTTTCCTATGACCGACTGGAAGTCCCTGACCATAACCGGATAGGGATGCGGGCCCACAACAGAACCTATAAGGTAGTGAGTTGTTTCAAAAGTGGCCACCCAGTCCCTCAGAGCCTCGTTTATCGCGTCTTTCAAAGTCCTGCTGCCACTGTGGACGGGAATGACTTCAGCCCCAAGCAGTTTCATTCTGAAAACGTTCGGTTTCTGTCTCTCAACGTCCTCGCTACCCATGTAAACCTCAGTCTTCATTCCAAATAGTGCTCCCGCTATAGCCGTTGCTACTCCATGCTGCCCTGCTCCCGTTTCAGCTATGAGCCTCGTCTTACCCATCTTTTTTGCGAGCAAAGCTTGACCGATCGTGTTGTTTATCTTGTGAGCTCCGCTGTGCAGGAGATCTTCCCTTTTCAGGTAAATTTTTGCTCCCCCGACATGTTCAGTAAGATTTCTTGCAAAGTAAAGTGGAGTTGGCCTCCCCGCGTAAACTTTCAGGTAGTAGTCAAGTTCCCTCTTAAATTCCTCGTCGTCTTTCAGCCTTTCGTACGCTTCCTCCAGCTCCTTTAACGGAGGAATCAGCACTTCCGGGACAAACTGCCCACCAAACTCCCCGAATTTCATGAAATCACCCGGTTATCTAAAATCTTAAACACAACTCCCTTAAACACAACTCCTAACCCTCTCTACGAACTTCCTCACGAGCTCCTCATCTTTTTTCCCATTCCTCTCAACACCGCTCGAAACGTCAACTCCAAAGGGTTTAACGAAGTTAACGACCTCACAAACGTTTTCAGGATTTAACCCTCCCGCTATAACGACATCAAACTTCCTCGCAACTATCCTGCTCACCCTGTGATCGTGAGTGAGACCACTTCCCTTCCCCGTATCGAGCAGTATTCTGTCCACCTCGTAACCTTCTATATTCTCGATCAGCCTCTCCGCATCCTCTTCGGGCTCATCGCTCCTCCTCGGAACCCTGAAAGCCTTCATCACGAAAACGTCGAACTCCGACTTTATCCTCTCAACAACACCCGGCTCTATCGAATCCGTGTGGATCTGAATGAATTTGGCATCGGTACTCTCAACGATCCTCCTCCATCCCTCGAAATCGTCCAGCGTCGAAACTACGAAGACCGGAATGTTCGCTTTCTCCACGATTTCTCTCGCCAAATCGAGGCCTATCCTCCTTTTGGATTCGCATTCGACCACGACTCCAGTTGCATCAGCATATCTCTCAACCATCCCGAGGTCTTCCACATCCCTTACACCGCACACTTTGACGAACATCCTCATCTCCTGCCCCTGCAAATGTCCACGAAGTTCCTTATGATCTTCAACCCCTCTCCCGCGTGAAATTCCGTTAGAACGCTTTCAGGATGGAACTGCACACCTTCAATTTCTCTCTTCCTGTGCCTTATACCCATAACAACTCCATCTTCCCTTGACACTGCAGAAACTTCAAAATCCTTCGGAACCTCAAGAACTGCAAGAGAGTGATATCTCCCAGCCTTAATCGGGTTCTTTACTCCCTCAAATATCGTCTTCCCATCGTGCTCGACTGTCGATGCTTTTCCGTGGAGGGGTCTAACTCTCCCCACTTTCCCACCAAAAACGTGAGCAATTATCTGGTGTCCGAGACAGACTCCGAGAACGGGAACTTCAGCTTCAAGAACTATTTCCGGGCTGTTACCAACATCTCTCCTGTTTTCAGGAGCTCCCGGTCCTGGAGAGATTATTATCCCGTCCGGATCTATTTTTCTGACTTCGGAAAGTGAGATTGTGTTGGGAACAACCTTAACATCATCAAACATTGATGCGTATTCAGCCAGATTCCAGACGAACGAATCTCTGTTGTCAACCAGCAGTATCATGTCAACACCTCTCCGCAGATTCTGCAGGTTCAAACCTTTCTTACAGGATTATACCTGCACACAGGGCACAGGTATTTAAGCTTTTGCATGACGGCACTTAGAAAATTACAGCAATTGATTGCAGCAATGTTGCCCATCAGGGTTAAGAAGATGGAGCGTGTATTCGAAAGGTATATTTAAGCCTGTTTAAAAACAACTTTCGGCGGGAGGGCTGACCATGAGTTCTGATCTGAGTGGCATTGTTGACATGCTTGAAAGTAAACTGGCAGAAAAGGAGAAAGAGTTAGAGGAGCTGAAAAGGATGAACGAAACTGAGTTGAGACAGCTTGAAAACAGGATAAGGGAGGAGTTCAGATCTGAGCTAAGAGGGTTAAAAGACGAGATCGTGGAGGAGCTCGCAGAGAAGCTTAAAGATGAAATTTTAAGCCTGAAAAGAGACGCAGACATGGAGAAGATTCTCGAACAGAGAGTAACAACGCTTGAGGCAAAATTAATAGAGCTTACAAAGGCCGTTGACAGCCTTACAAAGGAAGTTCTCTATCTGAAGTCAGACAGGATGCCAGTAAAGAGCCACAGCAGCAGAGAGAAGATAAAACAGCAGCTTAAAAACAGCAAAACTGCAAAGCTTGTAGAGGAGGAGAAAGATGACGACATAATCGTCTGCGACTGACTCCAACAGCTATGTATATAAAGAAAATTACTCTTAAAAATTTCAAATCCTTTGGAAGGAAGGTTGAAGTTCCCTTTTTCAGGGGCTTCACCGTAATTAGCGGGCCGAATGGAAGTGGAAAATCAAACATAATTGATTCTATCGTCTTCTGTCTTGGCCTGTCAGCATCAACAAAGGCTTTGAGGGCTGAGAGGCTAACGGATTTAATACACACCGGGAAAGATGAGGCCGAAGTTTCGATAACTTTCGACAACAGCGATTCGTCCCTTCCTCTTTCGGGAGATGTAACAGTAACAAGAAGAATAAAGGTTACAGAAAAGGGGTACTACAGCTACTACTACGTAAATGGAAAGCAATGCTCTCTATCCGACATTCAAGACCTGCTTTCCAAAGCCGGAATTCACGGAGAGGCTTACAATGTGATAATGCAGGGAGATGTTACAAGACTGGCCGAAATGACTCCAGTACAGAGGAGGAAAATAATAGACGACATAGCAGGAATATCGGAGTTTGAGGAGAAGAAAGAGAAGGCGATAGAGGAGCTTGACAGGGTCAGGGAGAACATAGAAAAGATAGAGGCTGTTTTAAATGAGGTCAGCAACAGGCTCAAAGAGCTTGAAAAGGACAGGGAAGAGGCAATACGATACAGAAGTCTGCTTGAGGAGAAGGACTATCTGAACAGGGTCATTGAGACTCATCACTACAACTTGTTGCTCGGAAAGAAGAGCAGGCTTGAAAGGGAAATAGAGAAATTAGAGCAGGACAGAGACAGGCTGATAGGAAGAATGGCTGAACTAAAGGAAGAGCTTGAAAGCGTAAATTCAAAAATAAAAGAGATTTCATCCAGAATTGCTGAGATAACCGGTACTTCTTACGATGAGATAAGTCAGAGGATGCTTGAAATAAATTCGGAAATAGAGGCCATAAAAAAATCTGAGCCGATCTACCGGGAGGAAATAAAGAAAAACAGGGAAAAGCTGACAGAAATCAACCTGTCAGTATCTTCACTGGAAGAGGAGCTTGAAAAACTCGTTTCCGAAAGGGAGAGAATTTCCATAGAAAAAGAGAGCATAAACGCTGTTCTTGAGGAAATAAAGGCAAAAATGGAGATATACAGAACAAAACTTGAGGAGGTCAGTTCTGAAAACAAAATGCTAAAGGATGAGCTAATAAAGGAGAAAGATGAGCTTGAAAAGCTGAAAGAGGAGAAAAGTGATGCTCTGAGGGAAAGAGACAGGCTCGTGGATAGTGCAAGAATGCTCGAATTAAATGTGGATGAGCTGAAAAGGAAAAAGAATGCAGTAAAGGAGAGAATAGAGAAACTTGAGAAGAGCATAGACGAAAAGCTCAGAGAAATGAACAGAGCTGAAATGAGGGCAAGCAAACTTGTTAAAAAGAGGAATGAAAAAGACAGCGAACTCTTCTCCCTGAGAAACGAGCTTGCAGAGGTGGAGGAAAAAATAAAGTCAATAGAAGTAGAACTGGCAAAGCTGAGAGCTGAAATGAACGCTATAGAGTCAGGATTTTCAAGAGGTGTTGATCTCGTTCTTGAGGCGAGGGAGAGGAGAGCCCTCCCCGGAATTTTCGGGACTGTCGCACAGCTGTGTGAGGTTGATGAGCAGTTCGCCCTTGCCTTAGAAGTTGCTGCCGGAAATGCACTGCAGTACATAGTCGTAGAAAACGAGGAGGATGCAGTAAGGGCGATAAATTACCTGAAACAGATAAGGGGTGGAAGAGCGACATTCCTTCCCCTGACGAGGATGAAGAAGAATTTTGGAAAGCTCGAACTTGATGAATCTATTCTGAAGTATCCCGGAGTTATAGATTATGCTGTAAACCTCATCAGGTGTGAAAGAAAGTTCAGGCCTGTCTTTAACTACGTTTTCAGAGACACGCTCGTCGTTGACAGGATAGAGACTGCGAAAAATCTGATGGACAGGTTCGGGGGAAGGATGGTAACACTTGACGGAGATCTCGTAGAGAGAAGTGGAGCGATGAGCGGAGGATACATGGAAAGGAAGAGAGGATTTCTCCTGTCAAAGGACATGGTTGAGAGGGAAAAGAGGTTAATGGAGAAAGTAACGATTCTGAAAAGCAGAAAGACCGAAATTATGAGCAGGATAAAGAAGTCTGAAGAGGACAGGAGAGACATCCAGAAATTAATAGACGAGGCTACTTCAGAAGTTAGAAGGCTGAGGGAGGAGATAGACAGTGCCAAAAGAGATGTCAGGGAAAACAAAGACTACATCAAAACTCTCGATGAGAAAATTTTCGAGCTTGAGGCGAACAGAAAATCCCTGTTTTCTCAGATTTCTGAAATTGAGAAAAGAATTGAAGAGATTACGAGAAAAATAGCTGAAAAAGAGAAGAAAATAGAAAAAATAGAGAAGAAACTGAAGGGAAGTGAAATTCCGGAGCTCTCAAAGAAGTACGACGAGTTAAAGGAGGCAAGAGATGAGAACTACAGAAGACTTCTGAATGCAGAGAGCAGGCTTGAAAGTGTAGAGATGAAGATAAAACAGATTGAAGACAGGATTAAAGAACAGAAAAAGGAAGCAGACAGAGTTAGGGAGAAGATATCAGAGTTCGAGGGGAAGATCGAGGAGGGCAAGAACAGGATAAGAGAACTTGAGGAAGAGCTGGAAAAGCTGAAGAAAGAGGAGGAAAGGATTGGAAGACAGGTAAGGGAGCTGAGAAAAGAGAGAGATTCCCTCGTGGAAAGGGCAGGGAAGATCGAAAAAGACCACGATTCATGTAAATACGCAATAATGGCAATAGAGGAGAGAATTAGAGCGAGAAACGACGCTCTTATGAACGTAAAAGCCGAGATGGAAAAAGTTGACAGATCAAAACTACTGGAGGGAGATATTCCTTCAATGGATGAAGCCATCAAAAGAATGGAGAAAATAGACTCAGAACTGAAGGGATTTGGAGAAGTCAACATGAAGGCAATTCAGGAGTACGAGGAAGTCAAAAAGAGGAGAGATGAGCTGCTTGAAAAGAAACTGAGCCTTGAGAGGGAAAGAAGCGAGATACTTGAGAGAATAGAAAAGTACGAGAAAATGAAGAGAGATGCTTTCTTTGAGGCTTTCAATGCTATAAAGGAGAACTTCTCCAAAGTCATGAGGATGCTTACAGATGGGGAGGGAGAGCTGTACCTTGATGGAGAGGATCCATTCAACAGCGGGCTGAATATCAGGGTAAAACCATACGGAAAGCCGGTTCAGAGGCTCGAGTCTTTAAGCGGTGGGGAGAAGAGTCTCGTAGCTCTCGCCCTGATTTTTGCGATACAGATGTACAGGCCTGCACCATTTTACGCTTTTGACGAGATAGACATGTTCCTTGACGGTGCAAACGTAAGCAGAGTGGCCAGACTGATAAAGGAAAGGTCCAGAGATGCGCAGTTCATAGTCGTCTCTCTGAGAAAGCCAACCCTCGAAATGGCAGATGCCATAGTTGGTGTAACCATGGACAGAAACAACTGCTCCAAGGTTACGGGAATAAAGCTCAGAACGGAAAAGAAGGCTGTAGCTGTTGCGGAAAGTTAGTGGGGTGTTTTACTTGGAAACCGGTATGGATTTAACAGATGCTGACATTTCAGATCAGAGCCCGGAATTGAGCCGGGAAGAGCTGAGCCGGGGAGAAAGTGCACGCTTAGAGGACAGCATATACGATGAACTTCTGAAGGAGGGATTGAAAGATGGCAGCGAATTGAGAGAGCTGAAAGATCCTGTAAAGATGCTCGTGGACATGGCAAGGAGGGGAGAAATAGATCCCTGGAACATAGACGTTGTGGAAGTTGCGGACAGATTTCTTGAGGAGCTTGAGAGAGCAAAAAAACTCGATCTGAGAATTTCTGGCAGGGTTCTGCTGTACGCTGCCATACTTGTAAGAATGAAAGCAGAAATTCTTGCTGAAGAGGCAATTCTTCCAGAACAGGAAGAACAGCACTCGCATGAAAATGAGCTGAATCTGGATTTTCCCGAACCGGAATTTATGGATCTCGATTTCCCAGAGGAATACCCCTCCCATCCAGCCTGTGATGTAAGTGAGGATGGTGGAGAGAGATACAGAGATTCAGAGCATGATAGTCTTTCCGGTGTTATTGAGATTGAAGACGAGGTGATAGCCTACCTGATGAAACCCCACAGAAAGGTCAGGAGGTTCACAACACTGAAGGACTTGCTCAAAGAGTTAAAAAAGGCTGAAAACGTGAAAAAGAAGAAGAAAAAGCCAGTAGAGGACGTTAAAAAAAGAATTCTTGAAACTCCACACGAAGAGGACATGGAAGAAACGATATCGAGAGTCGAAAAGGAGCTTGAGAGGCTTTTCGAGAAGAAAGGATTCGTACTGTTTTCCGAACTCGTTAGCGGGAGAGAGATTAAGGAAACTCTATCTTACTACGTCTCCCTGCTTTACCTGTCCTTCAGAAAGAAGATCGAAATCGAGCAGGAAAGAATTTACGAGGATGACATACTGGTTAAAAAATATACTGTTAAAAATATACTGGATAAAAAAGGTAAGTAACAAAAAGAATAAAAAGATAAGCAAATAGCAAGTAAATAAATAAATTTAAGTATGCAGCATGTCCTCAGCCAGTACAAATCAGGAATCTGTGGAGAATGAAAAAGTTGTCAGGATAGTTGAGGCTATCCTCTTCACCTCTCCGGAGCCAATTTCCCCGGCGAAGATAGCAAGAATTTCGGGAGTGAATGCAAAAAACGTAAGGGAGGCTCTAAACAGGCTACTGAAGGAATATGAAGAAAGAGATACTGCAATAGAGATAATAGAAGTTGCTGGAAAGTTTGCCATGAGAGTTAAACCAGAGTACCACAGTTACGTTGACAGGTTTAGAGAGGTGGACATGGAAAGGGGATTGCTAAGGACTCTGGCTGTAATAGCGTTAAGGCAACCGATAAAGGTATCGGAGCTTGTTAGGATCAGGGGAAACAGGTGCTACGAACATGTAAAAAGGCTGGAAGAGCTCGGATTTGTAAAAGCAGAGAAGTCCGGAAAAACGAAGATTCTGACGACAACGAGGAAGTTTGCAGAGTACTTTGGTCTGAAATCGGGAAGTCCAGAGGATGTCAGGGAATTTCTCAGAAGAGCAGCAAAGAGAGATGCCGAGCTGGAAAAATATATACGTGATAAAACGTGATGATTTCAGAGATGCTGCCACTGGATCTAACAGCAGGTTGTGTTAGGTGGATCTGTGAGAGGCTTGAATTCAGAAACCTGACGAGCGAGGAGGAAGTTGAAAGGCTGGCTATCAGATATCTGTTAAGGGAAGATCCTCGATTTAATTCCGTCCACGAGTTTGTTTCCTCTGTCAGGAAGGCTATTTTTGAAGAGCCCATATCTCTGAGCTGCTTCTTCCCGGACAGAGTGGAGAGGGATGAGGGGACACTGTACGCAAGGCATGCAGGGAAAAGAGTGGATGGTGTGGCTGTAAAGGAGATGCTCGAAGCAAGAAGAGTTCTCGACTCGCAGGAGATAGTTAAATCCGTTCTATCGGAGTTTTTCGGTGTTGAGGGTGTGGAAGACGGTGTTTTGCTTAGGTTTGATAGAAAAAACTGCAGATACACGGTGTTTGTGTCAACTGTAAGAGAACTGTTCGAGGACATAGACTTTCACATGACTCTTGCAGGAGAAGAGAGACACGTCGTCGTTTTGCTTACTGAAAAGACACCTTTACCTTTTATAGCGTTTTTCAGGCAGTATTCTGAAACTGTCAGAAGGGCTGGAGTCCTTATCTGGGTCGTTGATGTGGAGAGGGAGAGTGTTGACCCATTCATAGGCTACCCGCCGGAAAAGGAGCTTATAGGCAGGTTTAGAAATCCAAAACTCGCGACGAAAATAGAGTCCCTGTGGAGAGTGAACGTAAAGGATTTCTGATCTTTTGTTTTTTATTTAGATCTTAACAGCATTCAAATATCCAGCTTTGACAGCTTTGATAGCTTTTTTATCCTATTTTCAATTGAAGGATGATCACTTAGGATTTCCGAGAATTTTGATGTATGTCCTTTTGAGTTGCTTAATTCACTCATTTTTTTCAATGCTGAAATCATTACATCTCTACCTACAATCTTAGCTCCAGTTAAGTCAGCTTCATACTCAAACTTTCTATTTATAGCTCTCAGTATTAGGTCTATAAACCACGCAACACCGAATGCAATTATGAGTGCATCAACTATTCCCGCTTTGCGAATAAGCAGTAAAGCAACTGTTATCTCAATGGCAACTACAAACAAACTCCCCAAGAAAAGTTTTAGAGTGTGCCTTCTTTGAGCGTGTGCAACTTCATGAGCAATAACTCCCACAAGTTCTCCGATTTCTAAAGCGGATAACAATCTTTCTGTAACAAATATCCTGAACTTTTTTAAACCAACTAGATATGCGTTCACTTCCGCAATCCCCATTCCATTATCTAAGAGATAAACACCGTCAATGTGTACATTCAGCTTACTCTCTAATTGTCTTAAAGCACTGAGGATCCCCCGTTCAGTTACAGGCTTTAATTTTCTCAGTGACGGCGAAAATTCTATCATGTTTACCAGCGTTAGGAAAACTATCGGCATTAATATATAAAGTACAACTATAATTTCTGGATTGCTAATCTTCTCTTTAGAAAAAATGATTCGTCCAAAACAGATGACGGGCGAAATAAGGATCAATGTAACAGCAACAATCTTAAGCAGTTCCTTTACAAACTCAAATGCGCTCATATCGATATCGAGAAATATATTGGACAATTTTAGATACAAAAACGATGAAAAAATTACAGTAGCTACCATCGCTAAAGTTGCAAACCATATATCCTCAATGAATATCCACTCCATTGAACTTGCAATAATTCCTAAAAGAATGATAGCTCCAAGCAAATTATTCGACTTCATCTCTTACTCGCCATACTGTAGATATCCTGAAAATAAATGCTACCCGGCATCAATCACTCAACTATCTCATCAAGACTGTCCGGAGCGTCGGCAAACGTTTTCAGACATTCAGCCTCAATAAAGTGTAACGTTCTCGCAAGAATTACAAGGGAGTGCAAACCTTTTCCACTAAAGTCCCTGAGTTTGCTAAGCATATCACACTTCATTTTTACATTTCCTCCAGCGTCGCTGATTGCTACTGCATACCAGTCCTCCATTCCTGCTTTGAACAGGAGTTCAATGGCCTCAGGAACCTTCATCTCAGGATTCAGATCGAGGAGCAGAAGGGTGTGGGCGTTTATACTCCAGTTACTCCTGACAACATTGACGGGATAGGAAGAAACTACACTGCCAAGTGGCCAGCTGACGGTAGCGGTCTTACCAAACCTGTAAAACTGAAGACCCGTAACGCACACAGCTGAAGATATACTCGAGCCATGAATAACTCTGACTTTCACTCCTGCCTTCTCCGCTTCAAGTTTAAGGGAAGAGTGTGTTGTGGCAACCATCGGGTCTCCGGGGACGAGTATAACCACGTCTCTTTTTGCAGCTTCTTCAACAATTTTTTTAGCGTTCTCTTCAAGGTCGCTCCTTGACAGGAATTTTACCTCCCTCCCAAGTATCTCCTCCAGCCTGTCCATCCCCTCAACCCTTGAAGTGTATGCCTCAGCGTAAACCGCATCAGCCCTCCTGCAAGCCTCAAGTGCCTTCAGAGACATGTCCATGATGTCGTGAATGCCGATTCCTGCAAGAGTTAGCAAGCTTTTTCACCTCTTTATATTTAATTATACTTGATGCTACTTAATGCAGCAAACGTAACCCTCAGGCTTCAGCCTCAACACCTTCAGCCTTGACTGCACGGTTTAGCTCTTCCATCTCCTTCTTTATCCTTTTCCTGTAAACGATCTTTGTCACAGCCAGACTGATGCCGAAGAACAGAACCATCGGAATTGCAACCATCATCTGGGTCAAAACGTCGGGTGGCGTTATTATTGCAGCTATCGTAAATATGGCAACAACAACGTGCCTCCAGTAGTATTTTATAGTCGAATACTTTACAATCCCGTTGCCAACGAGCAGAATCATGATGAGAGGCATCTGAAATACAAGCCCGAAAACGAGCAGCATTTTCACGACAAACATAACGAAGTCAGATATTGTATAGTAGGATAGCACACCCTCGCTCTGGGCCATGTGGAACAGAAACTTCATGAATATTGGCAGCATTACCACATAGCCGTAAGCAACTCCGGCAATGAAGAGCAAAACTGAGGCGATTCCATACTTTACAGCCTGACCTCTGGAGAATTCAAAATCTTTTAAAAGATCTGTCCTTTCCTTGAGTGTTCTGTAAGCTATGTAGAGGATGTAGGGTATGGCCGCCACTATTCCCAAGGCTAAGGAGATTTTCATTTTCAGCATAAATCCTTCAAGAGGAGTTCTATAAATCAGCTCTGCACCTTTAGGTAACAGATCATGCTTTATTTTCATTATGAGAGGGTCAGCTATGAAGGCGAAGCTGATAAACCAGACTGCGAGCACTATGGCAAAAACTCTCAGGAGTTTCTGCCTTATCATTACAAGTATTTCCGCAAGTTCCGTTAGCGTAAATTCCCCGCTGCTCACTTCCACGCAATAATTCCGGAGGTTATTTAAAACTTGGTCTGAACCTGATTTGAGCAAGCTCATCCTGATTCAAGCTCAATTGAGTTTTTCAAAAAAGTTAATAGAAATCGTAAGAAATCGTAAAGTAGATATCCTGCCTGTGCTGATTAATAAAGACCATGAACGAAATTACCTGTGCTCTATTTCTTTCAACCATGGTCCCAGGATTTATCCTGCTTGTCCTGTTTATGCGATACAGAACTTTCGACAGAAGTGTTGTCAGGAGGTGTCTTGCAATATCCACGTTTGTTCTGTTCGCCTTCTGCTTTTCCTACACCATTTTTTCTGATGAAGTGGACATTTCATTAAAAGTCGGTCTGCTTGAGGATCTCACCTGGCTTGTAGCAGTTGTTTTCGGATTTTACTTTGGACACAGAGTTATTGATAACTGGAACATGTTAAAATTCATAGAAAAAAATCCAGATCTGCTCACAGGTTTCTCAGGGCAAAAAACTGAAGGTATAGCTGAGGGTATAGCTGAGAGCAGAGCTAAGAACGGAGAAACTATCAGAAGGCTTTAAACGACAATAGACAATAGACAACAATAAACAATGACAAAATTTATTAAACTCGTTCACGTTATTTGTCGCAAAAGACCTTGGGGGGATTTTTATTCTACTGGAAGTGAGGTTTCATGGTAGGGGTGGTCAGGGAGTCGTCACTTCGGCAGATGTCTTAGCTGTGGCAGCATTCAAAGAGGGCTTCTACACACTCTCTTTCCCAACATTCGGTGCAGAGAAAAGGGGAACACCTGTGGCTTCTTTTCTCAGAGTTTCAGATAGGCCAGTGGTTTTGAGGGACGAAATATACGAGCCTGATTACGTCGTAATTCTTGATCCAACAGTCATGGAGTCCGTAAACGTGGTTTCCGGACTTAAAGAGGGAGGTTTTGTCGTTGCAAATTATCCAAGAGAGAAGGAGCTCGAGGAGAAGCTTGGAGTTAAGGTATTTGCAATAAACGCGACCAAGCTTGCAATGGAGCACCTTGGGAGACCGATTACAAACACGGTGATGGTTGGTGCTTTTGCAGGAGTTACAGGACTCGTAAAGCTTGAAACTCTGAGGGAAACTATTCTCGAGTGGTTCTCAAAGAAGGGAGAGGAGATAGCCAAGAAGAATGCTGACCTCGTTGAAACAGCATACAGGATGCTTGAAGAAAGGAGAGACGAAGTAAGAGAGAGTGGACTCAAGCTGCCAGAACTGGTTTTGCAGAAGTGAGCGACTAAAGGAGTTGAGTATTTAAGGAGTGTGATACGATGGGTGAAAAGCTCAGGATAACTCTTGGAGCTGTTTCGAGGCCTCTTGAATCTCTGAAAATAAAGACTGGAGATTGGGGCGCTGAATATCCGGTCGTGATAGAGGAGAACTGCAAGGGTTGTGGCGACTGTGTCGTTTACTGTCCTGACCTCTGCATAGAGCTTGTGGAAGATGGAAAGGACGAGAAGGGAAGGGTCAGGAAAGTTGCTAAGGTAAACTACGATTACTGCAAGGGTTGCGGTACATGTAGTGTCGTCTGCAGGCACGACGCCATAAAAATGGAAATTAAGGAAATTTACAAGGGGTGATTTTTATGATGAAAGTTGTTAGGGGATTTTATGCTGTTGCACACAGTGTTAAGTTATGCAGACCTGATGTAATATGTGCCTACCCCATAACCCCTCAGTCTGAAATAGTGGAGAACATAGCCCAGATGTATGCGAACGGAGAGCTCGGTAACTGTGAGTACATAACGGCCGAATCCGAATTTGGAGCTGCTTCAATTCTTGTCGGTGCTTCTGCTACCGGTGCGAGGACGTATACAGCTACGTGCTCTCAGGGACTTATTCTGATGAGTGAAGTCCTGTGGAATGCTGCCGGAATGAGGCTGCCAATAGTTCTCACGATAGCTAACAGGTCTCTGAGTGCACCCCTCAGCATATGGAATGACCACCAAGACAGCATGGCAATGAGGGATGCGGGAATAATTCAGATGTATGTCGAGAACAATCAGGAAGTGCACGACATGATGCCTCAGGCTTTCAAGATTGCCGAGAATCACAAGGTAATGCTGCCGATGATGGTCTGTATGGACGGTTACAAGCTCACCCACGCTTACGAGCCTGTTGATTTGCTCAATCAGGAGCTTGTGGATGAGTTTCTACCACCATACGACCCGCCAGTAAAACTGACGACCAAAGAACCGTACACATTCGGCAGTTACGCAACTCCTGCAAGCTACATGGAATTCAGAGCTGCAGTTTACAACGCAATGGAGAGGGCAAGAAAGGTAATAGAGGATGTTTACAAGGAGTGGGCAGAAATCAGCGGAAGGGACTGGGGTGGCAACATAGTTGCCGAGGAGTGTGATGATGCTGATGTATGCGTCATGGCAATGGGTTCCCTTGTTGGTCTCGTAAGAGAGGTTGTGAAAGAGCTGAGAGGAGAGGGCAAGAAGGTAGGATTCATAAAGATAAGAACTTTTAGACCGTTCCCGGCCGATGAGATCGCAAAGGCCGTGGATAACGCAGAGAAGGTTATCGTTTTCGAGAGGAGCCTTTCAATGGGAAGCGATGCCCCGGTAACTCTTGACGTTAAAGCAGCCATCCACAAGAAAGCAATAGACGTTTACTCTCCAGTCGTCGGTCTGGGTGGCAGAGATGTTCCTCACAACCTCGTGAAGAGCATTATAGAGGAAGTTATGGAGAACAAGGTTGAACCGGGAATGTATTTCAGAGGTCTTAAGGATTATGAAGAGGTGATAGTGTGAAGCTCTTCGGTTCTGGGCATGGTGCTTGCCCCGGTTGTGGTTTGCCAATAGCCGTAAAAAGTGTGCTCGAAGCTACAGGCCCCTGTTTCGTTGCGAACTCAACCGGGTGTCTTGAGATTATAAGCTCCCAGTATGGAAAGAGTGCCTGGGGAGTGCCATACATACACTCCGTATTCGAGAACGCTGCTGCTGTTGCCGCAGGTATTGAGGCCGCTCTGAAAGCACTTGGAAGAAAAGATGAGGGGCCGGTAGTCGTTTTTGCGGGAGATGGAGCTACGGCAGATATAGGAATTGGCTGCCTGTCCGGTATGTTTGACAGAGGACATGATGTCCTGTATGTGTGTCTGGACAACGAAGCTTACCAGAACACCGGCAACCAGCAGAGTGGATTAACACCGCCTGGCTCCAACACCACAACAACCCCGTCAGGAAAGGTTCTTCCGGGAAAGGTCAAGGCGAAGAAGGATATGCCCGCCATAGCACTGGCTCACAAGGCAAGATATGTGGCAACAGCAAGCGTGGCTTTTCCAAGAGATATAACAAGGAAAGTCAAGAGAGCTCTTGAATTTGAAGGGCCGAAGTACATCCAGATTCACTCCGTATGTGTTACGGGGTGGGGAATTGACGGGAAGCAGGCAATTCCGGTAGCAAGGCTTGCAGTTGAGACTGCCCTTTATCCGCTCGTTGAATTCGAAGATGGACAGCTCGTGAGGGTTAGAAAGATAAAGGACAGAAAACCCGTGGAGGAGTATCTCAAACCTCAGAGGAGGTTCAGACACCTCTTCAAACATCCGAAAGGCAAGGAAATAATAGCAGAGCTCCAGAGGATTGCTGACGAGAACGCCAAGAAGTTCGGGCTTGATGCCTGATTTTTGTTTTTTACTTTTTAACATTTCTTCAATTATAATTTAACAATATGATACTTTATCAATATGCTCGATCAATACGTTCACCTGATTATTTGCTCCAGCCGCTATTCCAGTACACAATTAACTGGATTACTGAAACAGTGCGTAAAACAGACATGCCGCAAAAATCAGCGTTACGGCTAAAGCTGGTTTGAAAGGTAGAATTGCTAAGCCCAGCAGAACGGTTGCAATCAGATATTCCCACTTAAGTTTTAAACCTTTATGTTTTAAACCCATACCAGCAGCACGGTATCAGATATAAAAAACCTTGTGCTGAGAATCTGGGTTTTCCTTACTCCGTGTCTGATTTTATCCCTCTTTTTGAGTAGTTTCCCATTAGTAAATTCGCTTTATATCACATTCTGGTCTGATTTTATCGCCAATGTGGTTCACACACTCCTCAGCAACAACAACTTTCAATCCCATTCTGGTCTGATTTTATCGTACTTAATGCTTTAAGCAAAATAGCATACCTGCGACTTTCAATCCCATTCTGGTCTGATTTTATC
Source organism: uncultured archaeon (assembly GCA_964622075.1). Lineage (GTDB taxonomy): Archaea > Halobacteriota > Archaeoglobi > Archaeoglobales > Archaeoglobaceae > WAPX01. The sequence goes on from CAZUMR010000027.1 coordinate 16,711, forward strand.
GGGGCCTCGGCAGGAGGGTGGAGTG
>CAZUMR010000028.1:0-33768 GCA_964622075.1 uncultured archaeon
GCTACATGCCTCAGCAAGTTCTTCGCGACTATCTGATCCGCATTGAGCCCGCAAACTCCGTAGGGGTGCTTCTCCGTTATTCTGCACGGCCCCTCGGAACAAACGTTGCAACACAGCCCCTTCCTTCCCGTCTCGCATATCGACGCCTTCTCCCTCCTCGTGTGCGGTGTTTCTAACCCTCTCTCCTTCGCCCTCCTTACGAGCTCCTTCACGTCCGGATTCGCTATCTCGACCATGGTTAGATGTTCATCTAACAAGTTTTAAAATTTTCTAACAATTAGGTATGCCTAATGCAACATCTACTTCTCTAATCCTTCTCTGGAAGTATATTGAGCTTAAGGGTAAAATAGAGCGGAAAGCAAGGCAGATTTTTGAAGAATGGCGGGAAAAAGAGCCTGAAAGTACTTCAACAAGGTCTTTTTGAGGAATGGAAACTTAAGGAAAATAGTCTTTATTGAAGTTAAATCGGGAAAGTCAGGGCTAAGAAGGAGGGAGAGGCTTGTCAGGGATGCTATTGAGCAGAGAAGGGTTGTATGGGAAATTTTGAGAGTTGAGAGGTAACTGTATACGAAAAATAAGAATAAAATAAAAAATAAAACAATCATGTGCGATACAGCTTGTAAATCAAGTGGTCTCTGAAAAATTAACTAACAAATCTGCAGTAAAACAGCAAAAGAAATTATATCCTGCCAGGGAAACTTTCAAGCATGCATTGCAGGAGGATGCCATATCTGAACAGAGTTTACAAAAACCTGAAGGCTGTAAAAAAGACTCAGGTCAAAAAAGTTCTTGAGAACATCAGAAATTCCAGCTGCATAATTCCCGTTGGAGAAGGCAGATCAAGGTGTGCCCTCTACATAGGTCTCAGCAGGATAAAAAAGGCTGTAAAAACACCGGAAGACATAGACTTTCCCGGAAATACAATTCATGAAGCAGCAGAAGAGCTTGAAAAGAGGTTTGGAAAGGTTGCATTACTTGTAAACTCTGGAAGTGGTGAAACTCTCATTCCCAGAAAAACTGTCCAAAAACTATCGGAGTACATAGAAACTTCAGGAACAAAAAACTTCACAATAAACGCAATAGTGTCCAACCCTGAGTCAAGTATAGGCAGGGTCAGAGAGAAGGAATTCGGATACATCATAGAACTAAGAGGTAGAAAAACAGAACCGAAGAGCGAGGCTGAATATCCCAAATTCGGAATAATGAACGATATATACGAGCTCGGCAGTCTGATGCTGATTCACAGGATGAAGCTTGCAGTTAACATGAACAGAGACCACCGCTACGTGCTCGATGTCGATTCCCAGTTTGAAAGGATATGCAGAATAGTTGACGATTTCACATCGCAGGACATGTATCAGGAATTGGTGGATGCAATAGAGAGAAGGTGTCACGTAACGGTTGGAGGTCTCGGCCCGGCAAGGAATGTTGCTCTGATGACCGTAATAAGACTTCAGCACGTAAAGAGGTCAGTTGGCGATGAAGCGTACATATCCGGACCTCTTGCGCCTCATCCAAGAGCGGGAGATGTTTTGCTGTTAATATCCCGCAGCGGTGAAAACGATGCACTGATAAACTGGTGCGAGCAGATGAAAAGGAGTGGGGTTCAGGTTTACTCAATAGTTGGTAGGGAATCAACACTCTCCTCAATTTCAAACAGCTACGTTGTCAGGTGTGATGATGAGGATTTCTACTGCTACGCTGCCTACGCCTTAAGCCCCCTGCCGCTGAGCGTTGTGGAAAAGCTTGCCTCACACGGCCTAAGATTGCCGGAGTACATACTCCGCTGGTATCACAGCGTCACCCAGTAACATCCGTAACATAATCTCTGACATGATCTCTGGTTTGAATAACGATTGGATATAAGGGCGTAAGGGCAGCAAAGTTCGAATAAAAAATCAAAATAAAAAAATAAAAATAAAAAGTCAAAATAAAATGAAGGAATAAAAATAAAGGGAACAAAAGGTAAAAGATATTTACAACCTCACAAAACCGGGAGCATGAAAAAGTTTGCAAAGTTTGCAGTGCTGTTGATAATCCTTGCAGTAGCCATTGCAGGATGTGCTCAGAATAAAATTGAAAGGGGTAAAGCCAGCGTGAAAACAACGGCCAACATGCCCAAAAATATGCCTGTTTCCAGCCCATCTAACGTTTCCAGAGTATCCAACAGCACAGTAACGAAAGTTTTCTTCTTCTATTCCTCAAAATGTCCCGTATGCAGAAACGTCCTGCCATACATGGAACTTCTCAGAAAAACAGATGGAAACAGGGTCAAATTCTACTTCTGCAACGTTTACAACAACTCCGGATGTTCAAATGAGAGTTTGATGGTTGCGAAGCACATAGGGTTGAAGTACGTCCCGACTGTGGTGATAGCACATGGGATGTGGATTCAGGAGTTTCAGGGAATTGACGTTGTAAAAACCGCCTTGTTCCTCCACATGTTTGGACTGCCGGTACCGAAAGCGAGACTGAACAACACAACGTACAGCACCGAGTTATGCATAAACTGCCATCTTAAAATGGGCAAAATGCCCGAAAAGTTCAACTGCACGTACTGCTGCCACCTGTCAAATAGTGCAAACAATACAACAACCAGCTAAACACATAACAAAAAATATATAGCCTTCATTCCTCCCAGAACAGCCTTGCATTTTTCTGTTTTATTTTGAGGCCTTTTTTAGTACCCCTGCTTTTCCCGGTTTTTTCGGCCTTTCCTGTTTTCCCTGTTTTCTCTATCTCTTTCCCTGCTTCAATCTTTTCATCCTTAATCTTTTCATCCTTCTCAGCTTTATCTTTCTCTTTTTTATCTTTCTCTTTACTATAATTCCCGGCTTTCCCCGTAAATCCGCTGCTTACGGACACAGCTCCATCCATCAGGCTCGTCCACCTCATCCACTCTCCGGGAGCGTCTCTGCTGACACCTCCGTGGGATGTTAGCCTCTCCCTCACCCTCATAAGGACGGGAGCATTTATTGAGACTCCCGCAACAACTGCCTGCCCTTTCGTCAGCCCCGGCAGCTCGTCGAGCAAATCCCTGCCTATACTTTCAACACTGCTCCTTACATTTTCCTGATCTGCTGGATTGACAATTCTCATGACAACCTGGGTCATGCACTGGCTGAGTATGTCCGGATCTATTTTGGATGGCCTCTGGCTTATCAGGCAGACTCCAACTCCAAATTTCCTGCCCTCGGCGAGTATTGTTCTCATAACATCGTAACTCCTTGCATCTCTTGAAGCAAACCTGTGAGCCTCTTCAACGATTATGAAGACGGGATACTCAAGCACCTCGCCCGTCTTTCCTTTTTCAGCGGCTATCCTTGCATTTAAAATTCTGTTCAGAAGAACAGATGCAAGAACCTGCTGTTCGAGATCGCTCATTTCGTATAGCTGTAAAACGCTCAGCTGTCCCGGCCTTAACAGGTCCTTAAGCTCCATGTGAATGTAATCGTCTATTACATCCATCCCTTGAATGTATCTCCTTATTCTCCAGACGAGGGCTCTTGAAGTGTAGCTGTCATCCATTCTCATTATTTCATCAATCAGCTGCTGAGATGTGAACTTTTCCGGCATGTTTTCGTAAGCATTTTTCAGCAGGGCTTCCATCTTGTCGCTTAGATTTGGGAGTATTCCAACCAGCTCACTGTACTCAAGTTCGCAGAGTCTGATTTTTACCTCATCCTTCCCGAAAACCCTGACCCTCGGCCTGTAGTTATCCGAGCAGAATTCGTCCATGCCCTCCATCTCCTTGAGCGTGTGATACTCCCCATGAGGATCAAGAACCAGAACAGCCGCCCTGTTGTATGGTTTCATCAGTTCTTCAGCTATAACCCCTGACAGGTAGCTCTTTCCACTGCCAGTTGATGCTAAGATGCAGAGGTGTTCACTTGTTATCAGAGATGCATCGAGCACAACAGGTACATCCTCATCTCTGTTGAGGAGGTAACCGACATGGAGTGACCCAATTTCCCCCACTCTCTTCTTCATCAGGGTTTCCTGAATTACATCGCTTTCCGCAAGGTACACTGGCTCTCCAGGAGGAGGAGGGATTCTCGGGTTTACAAAGCCAAGCTTCTTATCGTAGTATCCCATTACACACGCTTTTACTTCAAAGAGCTGGGTGTCGTTGTTTATCCCGAGAGCTTTAAGGATTTTTGAGGGGTGTATTGTGGGGCTGGAAAGAAAGGAATCGGGATATGTGCGTAGAGGTTTCCTCTTAACAATTCTGCACATGACTTTTTTTCCATCAAGGATGTAGTAAACGAACTCTCCACTTTTCAGCTTTTTTTCATCTGAGGTGACGAAGGTGAATTCGTAAGTTCCTTCAGGACTTCTGACAGTACCCACCGGCTGAGGCATGTGTTCCATGCTGATTCGAGGATGATAAACTTTGAGGATAGCTGGGGAAAATGGATTTGTTATAAATAGTGTACAGGCATATAAAAATTAGAAGGAGTGAGATTGTCAGCAAAAACAATAAATAGCGTAATGGGGTTCGGTCTAAAAAAGAGCGCGGGTAGTCTAGTGGTAGGACAACGGCTTTCCGAGCCGTTAGCCCGGGTTCAAATCCCGGCCCGCGCATGTTCTGTTTTTTATGAGTTTAGTTGTTTAGGGGTTGTTTTTGAAAGGATTGTAAGGATTGTAAAAGATAGTAAGTAAAGATGATAGCAGAACATTAGTAAATAATAGTTAATAGTTGCTAAAAACACTAAACACTAACACTAAACACTCACAATAAAGAGAAAAAATAGTCCCGGGGGGATTCGAACCCCCGTCGCCGGCTCCAAAGGCCGGCAGGATTGACCACTACCCCACGGGACTTTAGCTGGACAGTATGTGTGTCTGTATGGTGTAGGTATAACTATTTAGCGGTATGAAGATATTCCTGCCCTGCAAACTCATACCGACGCCCATCTTAACCTTCACAGTCGTCTTCTCTCCATTCTTTATGTGAGTTACCCACCATTCCGGTATCTTGGAGTTATCAATATACATCGTAAACTCAACTTTCCCCTGCGAATTCGGCTTTATAATTTTGGTGCTGGTAATTCTACCACTACCCATCTTTATCCCGTTCATGTATATCTCGTACTCAAGGTAATTCAGGTAGAGAGGAACGGGCATGTCGTTAACAACAGTTGCACTGACGATTATCTGGGTTGTGTCGTGCGTCACATCGCCCCACCTGAGCTTTATGTCCTTGACTTCGCCCACCTTCTCTCCAGCAACAACTATGTCAGCATTCTTAACTGGAACGCCGCTGAGAAAATCCGTCTTAAACTCGCTTGTTCTCGTCACAGGAATTCCAAACTTGAAGCCAAATATGGAGAATTCAAGGTTCGAGATTACCTTTACAGTCGTCCTTTCCCCATTCTTTATGTGAGTTACCCACCAGTCAACAAGCCTGCTGTTTATCAGATCAATTACAAGCCTTATGTTACTCTCGGGTGGTGAAATCGATGCTTTTCCAACAGAGTGGCCGTTTCCCATATCTATCCCATTCATATAAACTTTTACATTAACGCCACTCAGAGGTATTGAAAACGGCAGAGGATCTGTAACTGTAACATCTGAGATGATCTGAGTCACGCTGCTGTTAACCTCTCCCCAGTGCATCTTCACGCTCTTTACCTGTGGTTTCGAGCAACCCGTAAGAGTTGAAATAGATGCAATCAGGAGAACCGCCAGTATCAGTTTCCTGTTCATGTGAGCTTGTTTACATTCATTGTTATTATTTTTTGGTATCCCCGGTTTGGTATCTCCGATATCTTATACCTATATATAAAATTATTCTACCTTATCAGGCGATATCAGTACCAATGCCCTTAAATAAGCGGAAATCTCATCTCAGCAATGCCGATGATGACTGATGGGCGAACTGATCTGTGATGAGAGGGGAGAGTCTGAGGCAGATTAAATGGAGGTTTCACTTTGAAAAACCAGAAACAGAGGTCAGGAATCAGGAAAGAGGCCGTTTTCAGATGTTTGACGAATCTGTCAATAATTACGGGAGCGATAAGTACAGCATTTATAGTATTCATAGCCCTCGTTCTTTCCAGAGTGGAATACCTTACATCCGCTGCTATATCTCTGTCTCTCGCACTGCTGTATCTCGTTTACAGGATTTTTACCGAAAGTGGATAAAGGTTAAAGCCGGGAGGTGATAGCACGTTTGAGTATATTCTGGGGCTCGGTATTGTTGCTCTGATTATCCTTCTGATCGGAATTTTGATAGCGATAGTCGTTTCAGGATTTTTTGTCTGGATTGCCCTCAAAATAGTTGGAGAGGACAGGGGAATAATAGAGGCAGGTGTTGCAAACATTGTGGCTGGACTTGTTTCGGGTATTGCCATGTTCATAATTGCATTAATTCCTCTGCTGAATATAATCGCACCAATACTGGCATTCTTCGTTTATGTTTATGTTCTGTCCTCAATGCTCAGAATTGACATTCTGAAGGGGTTTGCCGTGGCGATAATTTCGTACATAGTTTTTGCAGTGATTGCGGCCATAGCAGGAATGTTCGCAGGATTGCCTGCAATTCCAGTATATCACGCAAGATTTGGCAGGCCCTTTTAAATTTCCTTTTAAATTTTTTATCTAAATTTATTTCCAAAATTGCACAATTAAAAATTCAGCTGGAGAGCAAAAATAAATAAAATTGAGATTAAAATATAAATTAAATTTTGGGATGGTTTTCCATCTCGTCTACCAGTGTTATGTTCTTCGTGTGGCACTCCCAGCAGGCCATCTTGCCCCTCGTATCGTCAAGTGTGCTTCCCTTACAGTGGCACGCTCTGCACTTCATTGTCACATTGTCAAGCGGATATTTGGGAACAAAAGTCCCGGCCTTTACCTCGTTCAGCATTTCAACGAGCTTCTTTGCAACATCAGCAGTAAGCCTGCCACACCTTTCAGCTCTCTCTGCCGAAAAAGCCTTGTAGCCTGAGCTCTTGCACCAGTTACTGACCGAGACGTGGCAGAGTGGAGAGTTGGCTTTGGACTTCGGGAATGGATTCAGATCTGCTTTCACCGGCTTCTTTGGTACATAGTTCGGTAATTTGGTATACTGATACCACGAATACAGGTCGTTTATAACCGCATCCGCCTCCTTTTCTGGCAGAACCATGTAGCAGACCATTGCAGACCCATTGAGAGCTCCACAGAGTGTTGCCCATCCGGCAACTCCACCCTTCCCGTAAACGGCAATTTCAGTCGGGAAAGACGAGTACGGCTCCCCAACCTTCTCTGCAAGTGCCTTCACCACAGCATTAACAACACCGTACATGCAGTGGTGGTGCATGTAACTCTCGTAAGCAAGGTCTGCCACGTGATCCGGGTCGAGTTTTTCGTACGGCCATGGAACGTTCGAGAACTTGGACACTGCTGGTGTTGGCGTCGGCGAAACGTTAGTTGAAGGTTTGTTCTCAGCACATCCAAGACCTGCTGCTGCAGCAGCTACAGCACCCATCAGCCCGAGAAATCCCCTTCTCGTGATCATGTTGTTAATTCGCGTAATCGAAAATATATATTTTTTCAATTTTATTTTTCGGAATAATTAAAATAAGTAAGTTATAGAAATTTCGCCAATTTCTGATCCACTTAAAATCCGATACCTTGCAATTTAACTACAATTAGTAAAATGCAAATGGGTAAGTGTCACTCGAAACAGTTTGAAACAGTTCGATTTAATAAAAATTTGAAACGTATCCGGTGTTTCGTGATGGGGGTGGCAGGGTGGCAAAATTAACGGGTGGCAAAATTATTAACAGAACTGCCAGCAAACTGGTATGGAAACAGTTGTGCTCTGCAGCAGAGTTGATGCAGCCTCAATGAATATAAAAAACAAAATAGAAGAGTTGCTTGAAGAATCAGGCAGCAGAGTTACAGAGGAAATAGAAAAATCTGGTATGAGACTTAAGAAGTACAGAGAGCTCAGCATAGTGGAGATCGAGCACAGACTTATCTACGCAGACGGGATAGACAGGAAAATTTCTGAAACCTTTAACCTTGAAATCGGAGAGATAGTTTTCGCTTCCAGACACACAAGCAAGGATGGCAGAAGACTTCTCTCCTGCCACGTTTCCGGCAATGTTGCTACGGCCGATTATGGTGGTAAGCCGTATTCTCTTGCAAAACCATCCCCGATCACAATGAAGAATTACTCCCTGTCTCTTGTCAGGAAAATGAAGGATTACGGGCTGGATTATACCTTCAGTCTGGAGGTTACCCATCACGGACCATCGGAAGTTGATGTTCCCTCAGCATTTTACGAGATAGGTTCGACCGAGAAGGAGTGGAAAGACGAAACTGCAGCAAGAGCAGTGGCTGAATCGATACTTGAAGCACTTGGGATTACGGGAGAAAGGAAAGAAGAATGGATAGTTGCAGTGGGTATTGGTGGAACACACTACGCTCCAAGACAGACTGAAATTGAGCTGAATACAAGTGTTGCATTTGCACACAACTTCGCAAAGTACACTTTTGAAGGCCTGAACAAAGACTTTCTGAAGTATGCAATTGAGAGGAGTGAGGCAGAAATAGTTATTATAGACGAGAAGTCAACTGTTTCAAAGATCAAAAAGATGGTTTCTGAGGTTTGCGATGAGGTGGGTGTTGAGATGTACAAATCAAAGCATGCTAAAAAGGAGTTTGCCCCGGTGGGGTAGTGGAAATCCTGAGGGTCTCCGGAACCCTTGACCCGGGTTCAATTCCCGGCCGGGGCGTTTAATTGTTTATTTCAGTCAGTAAAACAGTAACATGCAGCAAAAAGCTTCAGATTTCAGATCAAAGTTTTATGGGGAGTTAGAGCTTGCTGACCGGTGAGTTAAAACAGCATTCTGACAAACCGCAAGACTTATTTACTACAAGAGATAATGTTTTGCTGGGGTGCCATCGTATTGGTAACAGCCTTCCCGCCGTCACCGCCATAGCGTTTTTAACGGCACCCCCTCCAATTGTACTCATGTTCAGATATTCAAGGATTCTCAGTGTTCTGGGTGAAGACGGGTTAAAGAAAATTAGAGACTCGTCTGTTCTCGTTACCGGAGCTGGTGGGCTTGGGAGTGCCGTCATAGCGTATCTTGCAGGATGCGGTGTGGGAAAGCTTGGAATCGCAGATGGGGATGTAGTTGAGCTGCACAACCTCGACCGGCAGATAATACATTCAGGAAATCTTGGAAAAAACAAAGCAGAATCTGCAAAAGAGTTCGTAGAAAGGCTAAACCCGGATGTGGATGTTCTCACCTTTGGTGAGCTGAATGAGGAAAATGGTGAGCATATAATAAAAAATTTTGATGTAATTGTCAGCTGCGTGGACTCGTTTGCTGCAAGGTTTTTCCTCAATGACATCTGTTTGAAAGAGAGAAAACCACTCGTTCATGGAGCCATAGCAGGTTTTGAAGGAGAGCTGATGGTCTTTGATTTCAGAAAAGAGGAGTGGCCTTGTTACAGATGCATTTATCCGGGGAAGTATGAGGAGAAAGAATTCCCAGCCTTACCCCCCGTTGCCGGAGCAGTTGGATGTCTGCAGGCCATAGAAACGATAAAGCTGATCTGCAATCTTGAAGTCAAACCGGAGTTGCTCAGAATTGATTTCAGATACATGGAATTCGTAAAGTTAAATGTTTCAAAGAGAAAAGACTGCATCTGCTCCCGAAAATCAGGATACTAACTTACGAGCAATAATATCCCTTGCCTTTCTGAACACCTCCTCTTCATCAGCACTGGCATCTATGATGTAAACTTTGTCATCCCTTTCAGCAATATCCAGAAACAGCTTTCTGACTTTTTTCAGATATTCAAGCTCCTCGAATCTGCTGGTCTTTCCCCTCCGTTCTATCCTGTCGAAGCAGACTTCAGGTTCACAGTCAAGTAACAGCACAAGATCTGGCTCTGGAGCTATCTTTTTGTTTCTGGATTTTATTTCATCCACATCAACACCTCTCGCTCCCTGATAGGCCATTGTGGAGTAATAGTACCTGTCCATTATAACCACAGCCTTCCTTTCCAAGGCTGGAAGAATTTTCTTTTTCACGTTTTCTTCCCTGTCCTTTAAAAACAGCTCAAGTTCCTCTTCTGCACTCAGTCCACTGCTCTCTCTAACCTTCCTCCCCCATACACTGTCCCCCGGTTCCTTTACCACCACAACCTCGTAACCTTCACTTTTAAGCCAGTCTTTCAGTTTTTTTGCAAGAGTTGTTTTTCCCGTCCCGTCAATTCCCTCAATGGCAATCAGCATAACCTCTCCTCTCCTCCTTTCCCTTACTTTCAAGGATAAGTGAGGGATAGAGAGTTATAGGTGAGCACCAAAAATATAAGTTATTGGAGAAAGCGGGGTGTTATGCCCGGTAAAACCGGACAGGGATGGCTAATAATAACGGAGAAACACAACACTGCAAAGAGGATAGCATCCATACTCTTCAAAGACGTTAAGGCTGAGAAGAAGTACGGTGTAACGTACTACTATTCTCCATCCAGCAATGCGTATGTTCTGGGATTGAAGGGGCATATAGTGGAGCTCGATTTTCCAGAGGAGTACAACAACTGGAAAAAGGTACCGCTCAGAGATCTCCTCAGGGCAGAGCTCGTAAAGGAAGTAAAAGAAAAAGCCATAGCAAGGCTTCTGAAGGAAATAGGCAAAAAAGTCAGCAGAGTTACCGTTGCAACAGACTACGATAGAGAAGGAGAGCTAATCGGCCTTGAAGCCCTTGAAATAGTTAGAAGTGTTAATCCAGATGTAAAAGCTGACAGGGCAAGATACAGCGCAATTACCCCTGCCGACATAAAGAAGGCTTTTTCCAGTCCCACAAACATAGACGTTAACCTTGCAAAGTCCGCTGAGGCAAGGCAGAAAATAGATCTCATATGGGGTGCGGCGTTAACGAGGCTCATCTCCCTGTCTTCTGGCAGAATGGGCAGGGACTTTCTCAGCGTTGGGAGGGTGCAATCACCCACACTGAGGCTGATAGTTGAGAGGGAAAGAGAAATAGAAAATTTCAAACCAACGCCATACTGGGAAATTTACGCTACTTTCTGTGTTTCCGATTCAGATTCATGTGCTGATTCATGCGATCCCAGATGCTTTCAAGCAAAACATGAAAGGAGATTCGAAAAGAAAGAAGAAGCTGAGAACGCTTTCAATGCCATTGGAAATACAGGAATTGTTAAGAGCTTTGAAAGGAAGAAAAAAGTTGAGAAAAGGCCAGCTCCATTCAACACAACGGAATTTCTGAGAGAAGCCTCTCGATTCATGAGTCCTGCAAAGGCTATGAGCATAGCCGAAAACCTGTACATGGAGGGTTACATATCCTATCCAAGAACTGACAACACAGTTTATCCACCCACACTCAACCTGAAGGCCATAGTAAGCATGTTCATAGACCCTCAATCCGAATTCAGAAGAGAGGCTGAAATTGTTCTATCCGGAGAGATGAAGCCATCAAGAGGGAAGAAGAAGAGTGAAGATCATCCACCAATCTATCCCACTGCTCTCGCAGACAGGAAAAAGCTTGGGAAGGATGAGTGGATAATATACGAGCTCGTAGTCAGGAGGTTTCTTGCCACTCTTGCAGAGGATGCAGTTTGGGACTGGAGAAAGGTAACCGTTGACTGTAACGGCCAAATTTTCAGGGCAACGGGAAAGACTCTGATAAAGGCAGGCTGGAGGGAGATATATCCGTACTCCAGAGCTGAAGAGAGTAAACTACCGGTTCTAAAACCGGGGCAGATTCTGCTGGTCAGGGATAAGAAGATAGAGGAAAAAGAAACCAAACCCCCATCAAGGTTTGGAGCAGGAAACCTGATAAAGATAATGGAGAGGCTTGGTCTCGGAACAAAGTCAACAAGGCACGAAATAATAAACAAATTGTACAGCAGAAAGTACGTTTACGGAAATCCTCTCAGACCAACGCAAACAGCCTTTGCAGTTATAGATGCCCTGAAAAAGAGTGCCGAAACAATAACACTGCCGGAGATGACAGCAAAACTTGAAGAGGAAATGTACGAAATCGCAGAAGGAAAGAAAAGTGAAGAGGAAGTAGTTAAAAAGTCGGTAGAAATTCTTGATGAGATTTTGAGCAGTATAGATGTTGAAGAGCTATCAAAAAGCCTGAGGGAAGGTATAAAGCTTGACAGGGTCGTTGGCAAATGTCCAGAATGTGGAAAAGAGCTTGTAATAAAAAGGAGTAAAAAAGGCAGGTTTATCGGCTGTTCCGGATACCCCGAGTGCAGGTTTACTCTGCCTCTCCCGCAGAAGGGGTCGATATACGTCACTTCAAAGATGTGCGAAAAGCACGAAATAAAGAAAATAAAGATAAGGACGAAGAAAGGATACTGGGATCTGGGTTGTCCTTACTGCAATTATCTGGAGTGGAAAAATAAAGATAAAGAGGAAGCGAAAAGTGAACCTGTAAAGGCGAAGGTGGAGAATGTAAAGGGTGCAAAGAAAAGCAGGAAGGCAAAGAAGAGCGGGAAATATTAGACGCGGGAAATATTAGACCGGAGCAAAAATGCAAAAATCGTTTTGTAATGAAGTTAAAAAATAAAGCAGAGTAAAAACGGTGGCTGAATTACTCAAAATTAATAATCTATAAATCAGACGTTTTGAATTGACCGAAAATAAAGCCCCAGAGCCGTAAATTTCGAAAAATTATTAAATAATCGACAGGTGAGTTTTATCGATGATATCACCAGATCCAGCAATTACAGCAATATGCATAGTCAGTTTTGCACTGACAATTCTGAATTACTCAATACTCTGCAGATCTAAAATTGAAGAGCTTAACTGGAAGGTAAAGGAGACGTTTTACGCCCTGCTCGCACTGATGGCCATAATAATATCAAGAATTTTTCTAAACGTAATTTCCTGCAGTTTTTACTGCAACTTTTTATACTGGGCAAAGATAGTTCTCGAGCTCGTGGTAATTCTGTACATTCTCGTGTTCAATGTTGTGCTGCTAAGGAACATACTGAGGAGTACGATGTCCCAGATCAGCCTGTGCAAGGATTGCCTGAATATACCGTTCTACATAGCCGTGCTGTGGATGATCTTTGAAAGAGTGAGACTGAACCCGGAAATAGCGGATGTTGTCGTTATTGTGGCAGCCATAGCCATACTTGCAATGTTGCTGAAATTGATGAAATATATAAAGATTCTTTCGCTTATAATAGAGCCTGCAAACATGCAGCCATCGCTGATGGCATACCTTGTGTTCATGATGTTTTACCTTGCCTCAATACTTGCAAACATATACGAGAAAACGATAGTTTCAAACATGTACATGGTGTCTTTTGGAATTGCCGGGCTGTCAATGGTTCTGCTCGACCTTGAGTTCAGGAGGATGGTCAAGATACACCTGCTGTGAGAAACGATAGATTTTTAACGGGCAGCCTTACAGCAAATGCAGGGGTGGGGCCGTGGGGTAGCCTGGTGATCCTCCCGGCTTTGGGAGCCGGTGACCCGAGTTCAAATCTCGGCGGCCCCACTCGTCACATTATCCTCAACGACCTTCCCTCTTTCACTTGGCCTTATCCTTATTCTGGCATCCTTAAACTCCAGATTAAACGTCATGTCAAGCAATCTATCCAGAAAGACGGCAAGAGCTGCCACCTCGCTGTGTGGCTGATTCCCTATCGCCACGTTGTAGTCCGATAGTTCGTAAACTTCGGGAGGTACTTTTTCAGCTCCAACTATGACGAGGACTCTCTCAGCAGACCTTATCTCCTCAATTCTCTCAGTCAGAGGCATTCCGTACATGGTCAGGTGAACCCTAACACCGTCAAACTTTTTGATGAAGCTCTTCCACCCATCGACTTTATCAATGAAAAATTTACAGCGACCGTTATCGCTCCCCCACCTTCTGCAAACATCCCTGACACTTTCAAAGACTTTTGCATCCTCACAGTCAAAGTAAACGCCGCATGCCCCAAAAGCTCTCGCAGTCAGGGCGACGTGGGTTGATATTCTTTTATCTCTCCCCGGCCTGTGTCCAAGCCTTAAAACGTAAACTTCCGGTTTTTTCATCTTTCATTCACCTCATATCCCTGAATTCTCCGAATCTCCCAGATTTTCCAGAATTTTCGAAGAGTATAACTGCCCGACACTTATGCCATTATCTCCTGCAGCTGTAAGCTCGTTAACGTAGAATTTCAGACCCCTCTCCTCAACAATCCTTCCAATTTCAGGAGTTATTATGCTGTTGTAAGCAACTCCACCGCTCATAACAACACAGGAGTCTTTCTTTTCCGCAAATTCAGCAGCTATTCTTCCAAACTCTCTCGCAAGGTACAGTGTCAGGGCAAGAGCAAGCTCATTCCTGCGGGTCTTTCCAAGCAGCTCAAACGCTCTTGCCAGCACTTCCTTAACTCTGACAACCTCAACTTTTCCTTCACCAGCCTTGTTTTCGTCAGAAAAGGGAGTATCGTAAACTGACTCCTCAACAGATTTGTAGCTGCTCTCCGAGATTTGAGCCAGAATTTCCTCCACTCTACTCATGTCCTCTGCCTCATCTGCAAGAGATTCAAGCTTCATCGCCCCCTCTCCCTCGTAAGTTCTCTCATAGCACAGACCGAGCATGGCAGAGCATGCATCAAGGTATCTGCCAGCGGAGGATGCGTGAGCAACGTTCAAACCTCTATCTACCTGAGATGCCACAATTTCAGGAATTACGCTCCTGTCCCATTCCATGGACGTTACATCAACACCGGCAGAGTGAAGGATTGCACACAGAATTCTTCCGGGCTTTAAGGTGGCAGCATCACCACCCGGTAGAGGGATGTACTCTAACCTCCCCACTCTCCTGAATTCCATGTTTTCAATGTCTATCCATAGAATCTCACAGCCCCACGTATTGCCATCAAAACCGTATCCGGCTCCATCCATGGTCACAGCTACAGCCCTGCTCAGACCTCTTTCAGCCATAACTGACATTGCATGAGCAAAGTGGTGCTGAACCTTCACAAGCCTGATTCCCATTTCCTCAGCATACCTCTCAGCAAATCTGCTCGTGTTGTATAGGGGATGCATATCACAGAATACAAATCCGGGTTTAAGCTGGGTAAACTTCACCCAGAACCTGAAAGCCCTCTCAAAGAACTCCCTGTATGTCCTGAAGTTCGAGGTGTTTCCTATGTACTGGGACTGAATTATCGACCCATCTCTCAGAACAGCTATGGAGTTGTAGAGCTCAGCCCCAGTCGCTACTGCCTGCATTCTGACGTTTACAGGTATTCTGTCCGGAATAAATCCTCTTGATTTTCTCACAATCATTATTTTCTTCCAGTCCTGCCTCCCTTTACCCCTGCTTTTACCCCCAACGGCCTTGATTACAGAGTCATCAGTCCTGTTAACTATCCTCAGATCGTGTTCAAGAATTGCATCAACCCCTATTCTGTCAACCCTTTCATCGATGAACATCGGCTCTCCCGGCATGTTGGCAGAGGTCATTACAAGTGAGTCACATTCAAGAAATGAGAAGAGGATGTGATGCAGAGGGGTGTATGGCAGCATTATTCCAACAGTATTCAGGCCGGGAGCAACACTTTTTGCAAGCCTGCCTTTAGACCTTAGGACAAGTATCGGTCTCACATAGTCTGTCAGCACCTCTTCCTCCTCCTTCCCGAGGAATGCGACCTTTCCTGCTGTATCCACATCCCTGACCATTACTGCAAAAGGTTGCTGAGGTCTGTTCAGCAATTTCCTAAGCCTGACAACAACATCTTCATCATCCGCCCTGCAGGCTATGTGATATCCGCCAATACCCTTTACAGCCAGAATTTTTCCCGAATCAAGAAGTCTGGCAGCCTTTATCAGTGCGTCAAGCTCTTTTTTCTCGTAAATCCAGTTCTTTTTTCTCCCAGCTCTCCTTATTCTCAGCCAATACCTGGGTCCGCACCTCGGGCATGCTATTGACTGTGCGTAATACCTCCTGTCCCCGACATCTTCATATTCCTTCCTGCAATCAGAGCACATCGGAAAATCGGCAAAACTCGTATTCTCTCTGTCGTATGGTAACTTCTCAACCACTGTAAATCTTGCACCACAGTCTGTGCACGATGTAAAGGGATACAGATACCTTCTATCGGACGGGTCAAAAAGCTCGTCAACACACTTTTTGCAAACAGCCACGTCTGGAGGGGGGAGAGAAAGCTCATCTGATCTTCCACCGCTCCTGACAATTTCAAAATCTTCTGGAATTTCCTGTTCTGACTTAACCTCTTCGACTTCAACACTCATTATCCTGGATATCGGTGGTTTATCCTCTTTCAGCCTCTTTAAAAACTGATTTAGCCTGTCTGTTTCGACCACTATTTCAACGCTTCCGCTTCCAGTGTTTCTTACCCACCCCCTCAAATTCATGCTCTTTGCGAGTCTGTAAATGAAAGGACGGAAACCTACTCCCTGCACAACTCCTTTGACTGTTATTCTGAAGACGCGTTTCATAATCCCGCGTGAGTTTGATTTTCAGATGAGATAAACCTTACTGGCAAATTTTTCAAAATCCGGTATCGACATCATTATAATTTTGATAACAATAATAAGAGTTAAAGTGTTACTTAATGCTACGGATTTTGTAAAAATTACACAACAAATTCAGGAAAAGTTTAAATAATATATTCAGCAGACCAGTTGCTAAATTCCGATGAAACAGCAGGGAGGGATGTGAAGTGAAATTCAGCAGAAGAGGATTTTTGAAGACGGTAGCGGCAATGGGTGCTGCTGCTTTTCTTGACACGTACGGTGTGGAACTGGCAGAGGCAATAAATGAGGTTAAGGATTACTGGCACATTTGCTGGCTCAATGGGTCTGCATGTACCGGGTGTACGATTTCGTTTGCTCAGTCGGTAAATCCGGGGTTAATTGAGATATTCACGAGCATTCTCGTGGGCAACTCCGGACTTCCAATAGTCCTGCCGGATTACATGGAAACACTGCAGCCAGCCTCCGGTACACTTGCAGAGGAGCTTATAAACAGGTGGAAAAAAGGAAGCAAGGGCAGGAGAATACTCATCGTGGAGGGAGCTGTTTCAAGAAAGAAAGGTTACTGCACAATACATGGAAAGGACTTTTACGAGCACCTGCTTGATGTCGTTCCTTACGCTGACCACATAATTGCCTTCGGTGCCTGTGCCTGTTTTGGTGGAGTTCCCTCAGCAAAACCGAACCCGTCGAATGTCTGTGGAGTTGAAGAGTTCCTCAAAGAGAAAGGTATATACAAGAATGTTATAAACATCCCCTGCTGCCCCGGAAACCCTGACCATCTGGTAATTACCCTTGCCGCAGTTATGCTTGGTGAAAAAATAGAGCTTGACAAATACAACAGGCCAAAGGTGTTCTTTGGCAAGCTCATGCACGACAACCTCTGCCCATACAGGCCTTACTACGACAGGGGAATATTCGCAGAGAAACCGGGAGAGGAGGGGTGCCGTTACAAGATAGGATGCAAGGGGCCAATGACTCACACGGACTGTGCACTGAGGAAGTGGAACGGGCACGTCAGCTACTGTGTCGAGGTTGGAGCACCGTGCATTGGATGTGCCGAGCCGGGCTTCCCGGACAACTTCGAGCCATTCTACAAGCCAGTTGCTGAGCTGCCATCAGTTCTTGGATTCGGGCCTGAGAAGATTGGAGAAGGAATTCTTGCAGCTACAGCAGCTGGAATTGCAATTCACGCCGTAAGGCACGTAGCAAGTAAAGGTGGAGAGAAAAAGGAAGAGAAAAAGTAAAGAGGTGATTTAAGATGACGACGGTCGTTGTTGACCCCATAACAAGGATTGAAGGTCACCTTAGAGTTGAAATGGATCTTACAGAGCAGAAAACTTCTAAGGGGACGTTTAGCTTCGTTAAAACCGCAAGGTGTTGCGGTGAGCTATTCAGAGGATTTGAGATATTCCTGAAGGGAAGAGATCCAAGAGATGCCATATTCCTCACCCAGCGTATATGCGGTGTCTGCCCGGCACCACACGGAGAAGCTTCAACTGAGGCTGTGGAGAGAGCTTACGGAGTTGTTCCACCGCCCGTCTCGATTCTTTCAAGGAACATAATGCACGGTGCATACTACATCTACGACCACGTTATTCACACCTACATCCTTGTTGGTCCGGAGCTTGGAATAATATGCAAGTATCCGCCCATGGTCCCGCCCGCCCTCGGCAAGGAAGGTATAGCGAAACTCGGGCTTGGAAAGAGCTACGCAAAGGCTGTGGAGATTCAGAGGCTGTCAAACCAGATCGTTGCACTGTGGGGTGGCAAATTCCCTCACTTTGCCAGCCAGTATCCGGGTGGTCTAACTGCTCATCCAACTCCTGCAAGGGTAGCAGATACATTTGCAAGAATGGTCAAGATATGGGAGTTCGTTGCCATTGACATGATCAGAGACATAGAGGCAATTATAGACGCCAGTGACAAGATAGGCGAAAAAATAAGCGATTTGCTTGGAGTTGACTTCAAGGGACTTGAGAGTCTTGGAGTTTCTACCGGTAACTTCCTCAGCTACGGTGCTTTTCCGGATTATGAAGACTACGATGACTGGCTTGATCCATCGAAGAGAAAGAAGGCTCTGTTCAGAAGCGGTGCATGGAGCAACGGCTCCTTCAAGACTTTTGATGAAAGCAAAGTCAGGGAGTACATAAAGTACTCATGGTACAGTGGTGAGAGTGGTCTGACGCCATTTAAAGAATCCACAATTCCTGATAGAGAGAAGAGTGGAGCGTACTCATGGATCAAGGCACCGCGTTACGATGGTAAGGTTTACGAGGTCGGCCCTCTTGCAAGAATGGTAAACACGTTTGGTACCAAGTGGAGGATTCCAAGAGTCCATCCAGTCACAGGTAAGGACTACGGAGACTTCGTTTACGAGATGAGAAATCCGAAAGGTTCCGTTCTCGATAGAATTGTTGCAAGAGTTGCATGCACTCTAATAATAGCCAACAAGATGTTCGAGTGGATAGAGGCAATAAAGGGAATGGAGAATGAGAAGGTCATAAACTTCAAGAACTATCCGAGCAGCGGAGAGGGTTACGGTCTCTGGGAGGCTCCAAGAGGGGCTCTCGGACACTGGCTGATAGTCAAGAACGGTGTCATTGACCATTACCAGTGTGTTGTACCATCAACTTGGAACTTCAGCCCGAGAGATGATAACGGAAACCCGGGAGCTGTGGAGCAGTCCCTTGTAGGCACGTGGCTGCCAAAGAACATGAGCGTGAAGGATGTATGCAACGCACTTTATCCGGAGAAAGACGTCAATCTCTCTCCGGTAGGCATAAATGCAACCGTTAGCTGGGGAGACGCTCTTGCTGCCGCCCTGAAGCCACTTGGTCTTGAAAAACTCAACCTTGAGCCAGCTGGTGGGGCAGAGTACAACACAACCCTTGCGCTGATTGCAGTCAGAAGCTTCGACCCGTGCATAGCCTGTGCTGTGCATGTGGGCAGGGTTGAGTAAGGGTTGATAGTAAGGTGAATAAGTGCAAATTCAGGAGGGGAGAGAGATGGCAAAAGCAGAGTACGTGGAGGTTTACCGCCATTCTCTTTTTTACAGACTGTGCCACTGGAGCATAGTTATAACAGGCTTCATACTTGCCCTGACTGGAATGCAGATGGGCGGACTTTACGGCGTTAGAATACTCCCGGATGGTGGCGTGCTCGCAACTCACCTTGCAGTGGGCATGATATTTGGAGGTCTGTGGTTCCTGATGTTCTACTACATAGTCGTGAAGGAGTGGAAGTGGTTCGGTCTCCAGAGAATACCCTACTCAATAAAGTTCCTGATTGCAGAAACGATGGCTTGGTTCGGAATAGGGCCACACATCGAGGATCCAAGGGGATACGATCCTGAAAAGGGAGAGTACGTGGAAAAGATAATTCCAACAGAGGTAATGGTCTGGTGGATATACTTCCTGCTTGCAATGCTGATGGGAATTACAGGATTGGCCATGTACTTCAGAGCGCAGTTTGCACCACTGTACAGCATAGCTGGAGCAATAGGACAGTTTTTCGGAACGAGCAACGGATATGCAGTTATAAGAGCAGTCCACAGGCTGGGGATGTACCTGTTCGCAATGGTAATGTTCATGCACGTTTACGCAGTGATAATCTTCAACGTTCTCGGTTCAATGATTACAGGGAAGAGAATGGAAAGAGTTAAAACGAAAACATAATCCATTTTTTAAATTTTACTATTTCGCCAGAAAGGTCAAGTTTTTTAAATTAACCGGAGTCCGGTGTAGTGATGAACGTAAGCAGTTACACAAGCGAATACAAACCTTACAAGATTATACTAACCTCAACCCTCATATGTTTCGCTCTTTTCGTGATCTACCTGTCGTACAGTTACTGGAGAGAAGGGCTGTTACTACTTCTGATAGCATGGATCGCTTACTTCACAATAATCGCAATCAGTTATAGATACACTCCAAGGATATGCCCGAGAGTTTACAGAATGACTCCAAGCGGAATATACATAAACGGTGGATTTTTCAGCTGGAATGGTTTTGCAGGATACAGAAGTGGAGACGGATTCGTCTATCTCGTAAGTAAATCAGGCAGGGAAGTGATGATTCTGCCGGAGGAGTGTGAAAAAGTTCTGAAAAACTACCTGACCAGAATATGAAATTAGATTGAAAATTAAATTAAATAAAATTAAAAAATAAAATTAAAATCGAAATCCATACTTTCCTATCAGGGGTACAAACCTTACACTTCCCCACCTCTTCTTCCTTATTTCACCGCTCCAGTCTTTCTCAACAACGTAAAGCTCCTGAACAGCATCCCCGACGGGTATGACCATCTTTCCTCCCGGTTTTAGCTGTTCAATGAGTGGCTGTGGTATATCAGGAGCTGCAGCAGTTACATATATCCTGTCGTAAGGTGCATAATCGGCACATCCCTCACTGCCATCCCCAACAAGAACGATAACGTTGTCGTATCCAAGCTCTCTGAGCGTTTTTTCAGCCCTCTTTGCAAGCTCCGGGATTCTTTCTATGACGATAACTCTGCCATCCTTTCCAACGAGCTCTGCAACGACTGCTGCATGATATCCGCTACCCCCACCGACTTCCAGAACTTTGTGTCCGGGCTTTAAATCAAGCAGCTCACACATTATGGCTACCATGTGTGGAGCGCTTATCGTCTGCCCGTGGCCTATTGGGAGCGGGTAGTCAGAATAAGCCTCAGAACTGTACTGGGGAGGGACGAAGAGGTGTCTTGGAACTCTTAACATTGCCCTAGCTACCCTGTCACTTATGTTCAGTTCATCCCTGAGGAGCCTGACCATTCTTTCCCTTTCCTCAATCCTATCAGCTCTACTTCTGTCTTCGGCTCTATTTCCGGCAACCATAATTCTATTCACCCTTCGAATTAATTTGAAGGTTTTGAAGGTCATGCAATTTATTTTTGCAGAAAATTGTTAAAATTTCTCAGTTTATTTAAACGCTACTGCATTCAATCGTTATCAAATTCAACCACAAACAGAAAACGTCAAATTATTGCTGTGAAAATAACCAAGTTATGAGAAATAGACTAACCGGAATGGAACTGATAAAAGCGACCGCGATAATTCTTGCAGTTGCTGCGATCTGTGGTTGCATAAATTCCTACCACCCTCCCCCAATAATTGATCATGTAAACGTAAAGCTTGCAGATTCCAACGCTTCAGATGTGAAGTTACACTTTGATGTTTACGTCAGGTGTTTTAGTAAGAGTAGTGGAAATTACAACCTGACATCTGAGGTCATGCTCTATGGAAGCAGAATTGCCATATCAGAGAAGAAGATCAGTATAAAGAGCAGTCCGGGCGTTCAGGTTTACGGTTTTAACTATTCATTCAGCAGGGACAGGAGTTATGAGGTCGTTTTCAGAATAATGAAGAATAACAGAGTTTACGACTCGTATCCAGTAGAAATTACAAACCTCGAAAGCGTACCGAACCTCGAGTTTGGTGTGAAGCTGAAGGGTGTGGACTTTAAACTCGTAAACCTTAGTGATAGCAAGGCCACACTTCTGACAGAACTGTACTTCGTTTCGGAAAAGGAGGAGAAAAACCTGTCACTTCACATAGAGGCAAAACCCGCAGGAACAAGTCTTGTAGCGGCCGAGAAGTGGATAAATACCAACTTCAGCAGAGGACTGAATCTGATATCAACAAATCTGACTGTTCCAGAGAACTACAACTACCAGCTCGTGATAACTGCGTGGAGGGGAGATGTAATAGAAAAAACGTGGAAAGTACCGATGATCCTGAACCCTGAAAAGCCAAAGCCTAAGAATGAGAGCGAGAGTGAGAACTTCTCCCTGCAGAACTTCGTTGTAAAGCCGATGCCCCGCCCAAGACCTGTTTACACACCAAAGAAAACGCCGGGATTTCTCCTGCCAGCAGCCATAGCATGCATGACACTTCTGACTCTCAGGCGTTTGAGGCGTTCAAAAAGGGCTGGAAAGAAGTGAGTTTAAATTTTTATATTTAAAATTTTTTAAATTTTTAACCAAGACGCGGGATTGTAGCCTGAAATCATCAACACTGATTTACAAACATAAACCTTAAATTGAATAAAAATAATCTCTCGGCAGTGGCGGGAAGGCTTAAAGATCTCTCGGACCTGCAGAGGATAGCTGCCTTCATCCTTCTTGTTCTGGCAGTTTCAGCACTCTACTCATTCGTTTCGAGCCTGAGCTTTACCAACACAGGCCTTCCGGGGATAGTTGGTGTTGGGGGATACCACGGAAACTCCAACCCAGTACATCCCGTCCCAGCAAGTTTTTCTCAGGCAAGCATGACCAACCTGAGCAGCGTCTCAAATCCGGCAAAAACGCCCATTTACTTCGTTGAAGGCCTGAACGACTACACATACCTCATGAGACTCTACACCTCAGCTTACTACGACCCCGTGAAGCATACGTGGGTTGAGGAGATAACAGCTCCGGGAAAAGAGAAGTCTCCAAGCACTTACACGACCAGATACAAGGTTACTCCAATAGTCACTTTCAAGCATCACATACCCGTCTCCCAGAAGACTGTGTTTGTCACGCTAAAAAATGCCGTTTACTATCCATCAACGTCAACATATGCTGTAAAGGAAGACAGAGAGCCTTACGTTGGATACTCAGTTGCAACGCCACCAAGAGCCACAACTGCAGCAAGGTTACCACCAGACAGCCCGTACCTTCAGGTGAACTGTTACGGAAAGGATAGGATAAGGGAGCTTGCTCTCAAGGTAACCAGGGGAGCGAAGAACGATTACGAAAAAGCGGAGAAAATAGCAGAATTTCTCGAATCCAACTACACATACGGTTTCACAAGTTACAACGTTGGCGATCCGATATACGAGTTCCTTTTCGTCAAGAAAGTTGGAATATGCAAGCACTTCGCCTCGGCATTCGTGATGATGTGCAGATCCATTGGATTGCCAGCGAGGATGGTATTTGGATACAAGGCAAGACCGGAGCCGTACAATCAGACAGTTTTCTCATCCCAAGCACATGCGTGGGCAGAGGTTCTGTTCAAAACGGGATGGGTTGAGTTTGATCCCACACCCTCTCAGAAGAAGATACCCACTGAAACGGAAATAACCGGGGTTTCAAAGGAAGTTTACGTCGGGCAGAACCTTACCGTGAGCGGTGTTGTAAAGATTACCGACAAGAACTATACCTATTTGCAAAACGAAGTCTCAGGATACGTTGAAATTTACCTCGCAAAAAACAAGAACGACAGGAAGTCTTACGTCTTCCTCGGAATCTTTCCGGTTAAGGATGGCAGATTCAGTGCAAGCGTTAAGGTTAACAGGACTGGAAAGTACCACGTTCTCGCACACTACACCGGAAGTCTGATGTTTTACTCCTCGTGGAGCGATCCGGTGGTGGAGATACTTGGAAAACCGTACATAGAAACTAACATAGGCAAATACGTCGTTGCTGGAGAGTGCACGATAACTGGTAGGGTAGTTTACGGAAAGCCAGTGAATGGAACTATCTACCTGTATGTGGATGGCAAAAAGTATTCGGAAAAATTCAACAACACTTTTGAGTTCAGAGTTTACCTGACAAAAGGCCAGCACAGGATAAAAATATACTATCCCGGCTCCAGAAAGTACTTCATAAGCTCCGCAAGCTTTGAAAAAGTCGTGGAAGCTGGATACGTAAACGTAATTTTCTCAAACAGCACGGCAATAGCTGGAAAGTACTGGAAGTCAAATTTAACAGTTCTGTTTAATGGAAGGCCTGTTAGAGTTAGGGTGTACATTGGATATCCGTTTTACTCGAACGTCACTTCCGGCCTTGAGTTCAGCCTGATTGCTCCGAAAATAGAGGGCGTTTACGCTGTAAACTACACAATACCCAGCATGGGATACAGGAACGTTTTCAAACTATACGTTAAATCTCCAACAAAAATCGATGCAGAGGTAAGAGATGATACGCTGCTGCTGAGGATAAGAGATATCTCGGGCAATGTCGTGAAAGGATACGTTTACGTTAACGGTAAGAAGTACTACGATCCGGGAGTTTTAAAGCTGAAGCTGAAAGAAAGCAGAGCAAAAATCTACTACCCCGGTGATGAAACACACCTGCCTTCAAAAGCCACGATCAGTAAACCCCTGCCAATCTGGGTTTACCTGATTCCGTTACCTTTCATTGCCCTGCTGGCGCTGAAATTCAGGAAAAAGAGGACTCTGAGGTTTTACTACACACCACCTCCAGTCTGGCTGCCGGGAGATGAGGTCGAGATAACTGCAAGGGCAGAAGGAATAGTCAGGCTGAGCGTTGATGGAGAGAGGCTGGGATTCGGTGAAGGTGAGTTCAGATACACTGGAAAGCCGGATGTTGGGGAGCACGAGATTGAAGCGGAAGTTCTAAACGAAAAAGGAAAGGTTCTGGAGAAAGACAGACTGAAGTTCTACGTTTTGCCATTCTGGAGAGCTCTCGCAAAAGTGTTCGAGGATGTAGTAGAGTTCTGTGAGAAAAAGACCGGTAAAAGTATGAAAGATGCCACTGCAAGAGAGGTACTTGAGGCTCTTGAAGTTGATGAGGAGTTGAAGAGAGAACTCCTGTCCTTCTTCGAACCAAACAGATATGGAGATAGAGAGACTGGTAGCAGAGAAGACTTAGTAGAATTTTACAAGTTATGTAAAAAAGTCATAGAAGAAAAAGAGTTTAAAAATAAAAGTAAATTCATTACTGGTTTTAATCCCGCCGGCAAACCTGACAGAGGTGGATCGTAACACGGGGTGTTGAAAATGCTGCTTGGAGTTGTAACGCTGACAGTGGTGTTCGCAGCACTGTACTGGATAATCACCCACCAGACACTGTACTTCGGCAGAGTTCTGTTCGAGGTAGCTCCCACGACCCTGCTGTCAATATACGCACTGCTACTTCTGGGAATCGTTCTGAGGGGAAAAGCAAGGATTCTGAAGCCATTTCCGTTTGCTGTGGCCTTTTACCTGATAGCAGACACTGTTCTCTTCAATCTTCAAATGTACTATCCGGTCACGCTAAACAGCATTTACCTCCTAATCCTGCTGATAGGTCTCGCACTTGTGGCCTCAGATTTGCCCAGGAGGCATATAACCTCGTGTGCTGGCTTTCTCCTTGCAGCCATTTCGTCTTACATGCTGATATACCACTACAATAGCCTTGCAGCCATAGCCTCTGCTGCCATACTTGCCTACTTTGCTCTGACGTCGCTCGCCTCTGGATTTGAAGGTGTGGTTGCAAGAGGAATAGCTTCCTCAAGAACATACGTAATTTTTGCCCTGATTGCCGTTGCAATAATGGAGTTCGCAAAGCCATACCTGCATGGCGGGCTTTTTGACTTTGCAGAATGGGCAATACTCGCCCTTGCAGCTTTTGCCGTGTTTAGAAACTTCAAACCCGGTTACGATGAAAGTTATCTCGAACCGCATTCCCAGAAAATATCCGAGAGGTTTGATGAGCTTGTGATGAACCTCGAAAGGGCTGCAAAGAGTTTCGTCGAAAGCGGTGAAAAAGCTCTGCTCGTTTCCTGCGTTGTAAAGGCTCTGAGCGATGCAGGGTGCACGGAGAGAGAGATAGCAGATGTAGTAGCCCCAATTGTAAATCACTGCGATGAAAAACCTCCATTACTGTCATTCCCATGGGAAAGAGCTCTGATAGAAAAAAAGAATAGAAAAAGAAGAGAAAAAGCTCTGAATGCTGTGACAAGAGTTCTGGAGGAAAAAGCAGGTAAGGCGGGGAGTTGATGATTCTGAATTTTTAGATTAAAATAAAAACCTGGATTAAAACCAAATAAAAATAAAAAAGTAAAGAGAGGTGATAGCTTGAACGAAACGGGTGGTATGGCTAACAGAGGAATTACACCTTCAGCTTTCAGAAGAGCGTGTGAGAGCATAATAAGAACTGTCTGTGACGTTTACGTCGGAGATGAGCTGATAGTAAAAAAGATGCTTGCTGCAAGTCTTGGAAACGGAAACGTTCTTTTCGAAGATTACCCCGGACTCGGAAAGACTCTGCTCGCCAAGGTTTTTGCCAAGGCAATAGGGGCAAGGTACAACAGAATACAGTTCACCCCTGACCTGCTGCCGGCAGACATAACCGGAACCAAGGTTTACAGAGCTGGAAACTTCGAACTCGTCAAGGGGCCAATTTTCACGCACGTTTTGCTTGCTGATGAGATAAACAGGAGTCCTCCAAAAACACAGGCGGCTCTCCTTGAGGCAATGGAAGAGAAACAGGTAACCATTGAGGGAGAAACGCATCCTCTGGAGCTGCCTTTCTTTGTAATAGCAACTCAGAACCCGATTGAACAGGAAGGAACTTACCCTCTTCCAGAAGCGCAGCTTGACAGGTTCATGATAAGGCTGTGCCCCGGATATCCGGAGAGCGTGGAGGAAGAAATGGAAATTCTCAGGAGGAGAATATCCTGGATGAAGGACGATCCAACTGAGGACGTTGAGCCAAGTGTTGACCTGTCAACGTTCAAGGCCATGCAGGACTTTGTGGAGTCGTCGATATACGTTGGAAGGAGCATACTTAGATACATATCCGAGCTCGTAAGAGCTACAAGAGAGCACGAGTTCGTTGAGGTAGGCTCGAGCCCGAGAGGTGGGCTTGCTCTACTAAAGATCTCAAGAGCCATAGCAGCCATGGAAGGAAGGGATTACGTAATTCCAGATGATGTAAAGCTTGTAGCAGTTGATGCACTTGCACACAGGGTTATTTTGAAAATAGAGAGGGCTGTGGAAGGAATAAGACCAGAAGTGGTAGTTCAAGACGTCCTGAAGGAGGTAGAGGTGCCCAAAGGTGATGAGGAAGGCAGGAGCTTCGCTCGCTAAGTTTTCAGTTTACCTCATACTCTCCGGAATTTTCCTCACAGCTCCCATACTGATAAGGTTAGCCATCATTCCCGCCTTCCTTCTGGCAATACCCTTTGGGGTGAGGGCAAAGTTCGTCAGAGGAGAGTGGGACGAGAAAGTTTCCGTTGGAGAAGAGTTCAGCGTTAGTATTCTGGTTGAGCTCATAGGATTTGGAATAGTAAGAGTTAGACACACTCTCCCTGAGCACTTTGAGCTTACAGACGGTACAAACCTTGAGGAGAGCCTTGTTTTTGGAAGAAAACTCGTTAAAATAAACTATAGAGCAAAAGCTACGAGGAGAGGTCTCTACAGACTTGACAGGCTTGAATACGAAGTTGAAAGTTTCAGCAAAGCTTTTGTCAGGCGTGGAGTTGCTGAAACTCCCGTAACGCTTGAGGTCAAGCACAGACCGCCAAAAATAAGGAAGGTAAGGGAAATAAGGGGTAAGGCTAAATCTCCAATTCCGGGCATAGACATAGCGAAAATTGGAGTTCCCGGAACTGACTTCAGAGAGATCAGAGACTACATGCCCGGAGATTCGATGAAATTCGTCAACTGGAAAGCAACTGCAAGAAAGGGGAAGCTGATGGTCAACCAGTACGAGGTTGAGGGTAAAAAGGCAGTGTGGATATTCCTTGATGCAAACCCCTACATGCTTCACGGCACGAGCATAAAGAACTACCTCGAAGCTGCCATAGAGGTTGCAAACGCTCTTGCATATCACTACACTTCAAGAGGTCACAAGGTTGGATTGTACGTTATCGGAGACAAGAGGATGATATATCCCGACGTTGGAAGCAGACAGTTCAGAAGAATAAGCCGGGCTCTTCTCGAAGTAGAAGGTGGAAAGGAGAGTGTAAACGATGCCATAGAGAGCTGCAAGAAAATGCTTCTGCTATACAGCCCGCTTTTAATCCTCATAACAAGGGCCGAGAGAGTTAGAGGCGAGAGCATACTTAAACTGTCAAAACTGATGCCAGTTCAGGTGATAGCTCTCAAGGGTCTTGAGGAGGGATTTTCTGGTATGGTGATGGAAGCTGCAAGGAGAAAGGCTGTCAGCAGGCTGAGGAGCTGTGGTAGCTGCGTGGAAGTTGATGTAAACAGGCCTCTGGCAATATGGTGAAGGCGTATCCGGTGATGGTGAGAGCATGAAGGGGTGGAGAGTTGTCAGCCTGATAATAGCCGAGATCGCATTTTTCATGGCGTGGATATCCTACTCAACAACACCTCTCTCAGCGATAATAAATCCTGTTTACTTGCTCCCCATAGCCGTAATTCCGGCTCTGACGATTTTTAAAAAGAATCCATTCAGTTTCGAGTTCTTTTCAGTACTCATGCTCATGCTTCTGCCAAAGATCTTTCCATCCACCCCACTGTTCAAATCTGTCGTCAACACAGTAAACTTCCTTGGATTTACGGATCTTGCAAGATACATGGTATCGATTTTGACACCACAGCCTGTGCCATCGCTTCCAGCCATAGTTGCCCTGTTTTGCCTTGCCCAGATGCTTGAAAACAGCAGAACGAGATATCTTGGGGTTTTTGCAGTTGCAGTAATGGCAGCTTACTTGATATATCCGATTGCATTTTTGCCATTTAAACCGGAATACTTCTTTGCGATAATCGCCATCGGAATAGCGGCAATCGCTTTCGCCGTCTTTGAGTACGTGCATTAGCCGTTAAACAGCAGCCATTAAACAGCCTCGTATCCCATCCTCAGTGCCCTGAGGTTGACATCGTGCAGTTTCTCAGGTAAAACTTCCATGACCGCCCTTTCAAGCTCTTCAAGAGTGAACACTCTCGATATCCTGCAGAAAGAGCCAAGAATTGCCACGTTGGTTGCCTGAGCGTTTCCGGCTTTTTCAGCTATCTCACTTGCGTTTACGAGGTATAGGTCAAGCCAGGATAGAGAGTTCACAACATCCTCAAGTTCAGGGTAGCTTGCCTCTCCCCTGCTAACAGCCGGCGGAACGATTTTGCCTGTGTTGACTATGGCTTTTGTTTTTTCTCCGTAGTAGGATGCATACCTGAGTACTTCTGAGAGCTCAAGAGAGAGCACGTAATCTGCACTTCCGAGAGGTATTAACGGAGAGAGAACATCCCCAATCCTGACGTGAACTTCTACGCTACCTCCTCTCTGAGCCATACCGTGGGTTTCAGCTGTCAGAACGTTTTTACCTGAGTTCATGGCAGCTTTTGCAAGTATCATGGACGACGTAAGAATTCCCTGACCACCAACACCTGTTAAAAGAACGTTTATTTCCATGGCCAAAACCTGCTACCAGTTTCTTAAAACGTTTTGCCTTTTCCTTGACACTGTCTAACATGTCAGTCAACCAGCATGCCCAAAATCTATTTTACCTCAGGAACACCCTTCCGGAGATGAGGGCGTATCCGTTCAAGAGGGGGTATAAACCAACTGAAGAAAGGCTTGAGGAGATGATAATCAAGCACTTTGGAGAGTTCAGAAAAGACGGTGATTACTACATTGTGAGCTTTGGAGCGATAGAAGAACTTAGAATGAAGCTTGAAGGTAAAAAGCTAATGGCAGAAACAAGGACGAATCCAAAAGCTCCCGATGACGTTGCCATTGAAACAATCAAAAAGTACAACAGATTTCTGCAGGATCTTACAGGATACTCGGCTAAAGAGAGACAGAAGCTCATGAAAAAGGAGGTCGAGAAAGGTTAAATGGCAGCTGTCAATCATGAAGCCCATAATTCCGAAATCCCACCCGAGATACAGTTCTCTGATGACGAGGGAGAAACTCGTTGAGGGATTCAGAAGGGGGATTGTCGTTCCGGAGGGTTTAATAGCTCACGGCAGAGGAGAGGCCTTTGACTATATATTTGGTGAGAGAACAAGAGAGTTTGCAGCAGAAGCAGAGAAGGCAGCAGTTGCACTCATGCTCCTTTCAGAGAGACCGGTAATATCGGTAAACGGAAATGCTGCTGCCCTTGTTGCGGAAGAGCTGTCAGAACTGTCAGAAGTGTTAAACGCACCACTTGAAGTTAATGTTTTCCACTGGAGCAGAGAGCGGGTTGAAAAAATAGCAGAATTTTTAATGGAAAAAGGATGCAAAAATGTCCTTTTTGCGGGAGATGCTGTAATCGAGGGTATTGAGCACTTCAGGAGGATCGTTGACAGGAGAGGAATATACTCAGCAGACACGGTACTTGTAATGCTTGAAGATGGAGACAGGTGTGAAATTCTCAGAAAGAACGGAAAGAAGGTCATAGCTGTAGATCTTAACCCGCTTTCAAGAACAGCAAAAATGGCAGATATAACAATAGTAAACAACGTAACAAGAGCAATACCGGAGATGACGGAGCTTGCAAGATCGATGAAGGAGAAAAAGAGGGAGGAGCTGGAAGAGATTTTGAAGAGTTACGATAATAAAAAAATTTTAGATGATGCTCTTAAGGCCATATCAGATCTTGTCTGATTTTTACAGATTTTAGAAGGACATCACTTCAAACCGGAAATCGAGTGTAAAAACACGGAGAACTCTTCAAGAGGTCTGACGTTCACACTGTACTTGAACCTGAGGATAACAAGTGCAGCTGATAATGCCAGAATCAGTCCATTGCCTACCGGGCTATCAAACCTAAACCTGGCAATCCTGTAATTCTTTTTTGATGGGTAAAATAGCTCCACACCTTCCGGATTCAGCATGTCAGCAAATATATGCGTTGTTATTCCTATTAAAGCCGGTAAAGCGAGATTTGGAAAGAGGAGTGACGTAACGATGTACGCAAGAAACGCAAACAGCAGGGAGTGAGTGAATCCTCTGTGCCTCAGGCCAAGCGTGTGATCCATATCGCTTACCACGCCAAAGAAGCCAGAGGCAATTACCTGTGAGGGTGTCAAACGCAAGAAGAATGCCGTTGCCATTGCAAAAATTGCATGTGTTTTCCTAAGCATTTTGCCCCTCCAGCCATTTGAATTATCTGGATTTTGATCTCAGCTTTTTGAATAGCCTGACATTATTTTCCAGCACTTCCCCGGGATTTTCGACTCCAGCCGCTCTGCAAATCCTGATTGCCAGTTCTTCGGAAATTATGTCTCCGGGAGAGTGCGTATCTGTATTTATCACGAGCTTTCTTCCATATCTAGCCACACACCCGTTTCCAAGGCAGTGCCCCTTTCTTGCAGATAATTCAAGGTAAACTCCGTTTTCCCATGCCCTATCGGCGAGATCAGCTGAAATTATTCCCGGATGCGCCAGAATGTCAACATCGCACTCGACTGCACTTTCATTCGTACCTTCAGCAACCGGTTCGGCAAGAGTTTCTCCGTGAACGACCACTATTTCTGCACCCTCACTTCTTGCAAGCTCAACACACCTGTCCATTAACCGGGGTGGAACGTGGGTTATTTCCACGCCAAACAGTATCTCAACCCCGTAGTATTTCTCGTAATCATCCCTCCACTCCTGCAATTTTAAAAGCCTCTCCATTATCCACGAAACGTTGGAGAAATCAGCGTGATCCGTTATTGCAAAACCATTAACTCCTTTATCTGCCATCCTCCTTGCTATTTCCGAAGGTATCAGCTCTCCATCACTGAATACTGAATGTACGTGGAGATCACAGTACATGGAAACGCCTGTAACTCGACAAAGTTAAATATATTGGTGGAAAACGTAATTTCGTGGCAGGCATAAGAAGGCTCGTTCTGGACGTCATGAAGCCTCATGAACCGGACAACGTCTTTCTTGCCCTCAGATTAAGTGAAATAGAGAATGTGGATGGTGTAAACCTGAGCCTGATGGAAATAGACCAGAATACAGAAACCCTGAAAATAACGATTGTCGGAGATGAGATAAACTACAAGGAAGTAAAAAAAGTAATAGAGGACATGGGCGCTGCCATACACAGCGTTGATGAAATAGTTGCAGGAAAGAAGATAGTAGATGCCGTTAAAACTGAACAGGATTAATTTCCTTTTTATTTACACACCATCAGCAAGCTGTAGTTGTAACACCACAGTAACACCACAACTGTAACACCACAACCCTGCAGAAATGTTGCAGACAAACGTTAAATAGCTCTTTATTCTGTTAACCCCATGGGCAAGACCATAGCCGAAAAGATATTTTCAAGGGTCTCCGGCAAAGATGTTAAGGCAGGAGACTTCGTTCTTGCAAAGATAGACAGGGCGATGGTTCACGACATAACAGCTCCCCTTGCAATCAAAGCTCTCGAGAGAATAACCGGGGAGAGAAAGGTCAGGTATCCTGAAAGGGTAATAATGGCGTTCGATCACCAAGTACCGGCAGACAGCGTTAAGGCTGCAGAAACTCACAAGATGCTGAGGGAGTTTGCAAGGGAGAATGGAATTCTAAACTACGATGTCAGGGAGGGAATAGCACATCAGATAATGGTGGAAAAAGGTCACGCACTCCCGGGGGAGCTGATAGTTGGAGCTGATTCGCACACATGCATGTATGGTGCTCTGGGATGCTTTTCTACAGGTATAGGCTCAACAGATATGGGTTTCGTTTTTGCCACGGGAAAGCTATGGTTTAAAGTTCCTGAGACTATATACTTTGACGTTTACGGGAAGCCTGAAAGGTACGTCTGTGGAAAGGACATCATACTGAAGCTCATAGGAATGGTAGGGGCTGATGGTGCTAATTATAAGGCGTGCGTTTACGGTGGAGATGCAGTCAGGAAAATGGGGATGAGCGATCGCTTTACAATGTGCAACATGGCAATAGAAATGGGCGGTAAAGCGGGAATAGTTGAGTTTGACGATAAGACTGAGAAGTACCTGAAAGAGATCGGTGCAGGCGAATATGAACCTGTTTACATGGATGAGGACTGTAACTGTGAGAGAGTTGAGCTTGATGTCACTGGAATGGAACCACAGGTAGCAAAACCTCACAGAGTTGACAACGTATGTGGTGTCTCAGAAGTTGAAGGTGTCAGGGTTGATCAGGTGTTCATAGGCTCCTGCACAAACGGGAGGTACGAAGATCTGAAAATAGCAGCAGAGATTCTGAAGGGTGAAGAAGTGGCAAGGAACGTCAGACTAATCGTAATCCCCGCATCAAGAAGCATATACAGGAAAGCTCTCAGAGATGGAATAATAGACATTTTCGTCGAGGCTGGAGCACTTGTTGAGTTTCCGTGCTGCGGACCGTGCATGGGTGGAAGCTTTGGACTCATAGCAAGCGGGGAGGTAAGCGTATCCACTTCGAACAGAAACTTCATAGGAAGACAGGGCAGTCCAGAAGGGCAGATATACCTCGTCTCCCCAGCCACAGCCGCTGCCACGGCAATTTACGGAGAGATAACAGATCCAAGAAAGGTTTAATTTTAATTTTATATTTTCTTCAACAGCAATTTGGAAAATTTGACACACTTCTGTTTATTTTTGTCTATTTATTATTTTAGCCATTATCCCATCCAGCATGAAAACAGGTTAAATCGTCAACCCCGCAAT
>CAZUMR010000029.1:0-4569 GCA_964622075.1 uncultured archaeon
AGGAGAAACCAAAACTCGTTATGCTTGGGGCAAGTGTTATGCTCTTCCCTCACCCCGTAAAAGAGATAGCTGAAGTTTGCAGAGAAGTGAATTCCAGACTCGTTTACGATGCAAGTCACGTCCTTGGATTAATAGCTGGAAAGCAGTTTCAGAATCCGCTTGAGGAAGGAGCATTGGTTGTGACTGCTTCAACTCACAAGACATTTCCCGGACCTCAGAGGGCAGTAATTTTTGGAAACCCAAGAGAGGATGCGGAAAAACTTGACTATTCGGTCATGCCCTGCTGTGTCAGCAACCACCACCTGCATAGCCTATCAGCCTACGCTGTTGCATGCATGGAGATGCTTGAGTTTGGAGAGAGCTACGCCAAACAGACAGTCAGAAACGCAAGGGCTTTGGCTGAAAGTCTGGCATCTCATGGATTTAACGTGTTTGGGGAGGAAAGAGGTTACACCAAATCTCATCAGGTTGTGTTTGAGGGTGGCGCTGAGGAGCAGAATGTTCTGGAGAAAAATGGCATATTCGTTAACGTCTGGCCATCCACGAGGATGATAAGAGCTGGAGTGCAGGAAGTGACGAGGCTTGGAATGAAAGAGGGAGAGATGGAGTACATAGCTGAGCTTATGGCGAGGGCGCTGAGAGGAGAGGATGTGAGAAATGAGGTTAGAGAGTTATCCTCAGGATTTAACGTTGTACACTACTCGTTTGATTCATCTCTTGGCTCACATCTTTCTGCTCACGATCCATCCATTTTTGACTTCTGATCTCCAAATATCTCTTCAAGTTCCATGACACCAAAAACGGGGCCGTCAGAACAAACTCTGTATCCTCCGAGAACACAGGAGCCGCACACACCAATGCCGCACCTCATGTAGCTTTCAAGTGAGAATTCCGCTTCTAAGCCATAATCTTTCACAACTCCGTACAGAGCTTTCAGCATCGGTCTGGGTCCGCAGGCGTAAACCCTGACCCCGACCCTGTCATTTGAACTTTTGGAGAGAACTCTCAGAAACAGCTCTACAGCGTTGCCTTTAAATCCCATACTCCCGTCGTCAGTTGCTACTTTCATTTCCGGGTATTCGTAAACTATCTCCTTCTCATTTCTGACTCCGTGAATTACTGTTATGTCAATATCTATCCCAGTTCTTTTTATGAAATTTTTAATTGCCTGATAGAGGTAGTTGATCGGTGCTATCCCTATCCCTCCTGCAACAAGATATACCTTGCAGCTCCTCCGGGGCAGGGAAAATGGTCTGCCAAACGGCCCCCTGATGCCAAGAGACTCTCCCTCTGTAATTTCAAGTAACCTTTCTGTAGTCTCGCCAACGGCCTTTACAGTTACGGTCTTGGGGGAGGAAAGGCTCAGAGGTATCTCCTCAAAATCTGGAACATTCAGCATTACGAACTGACCGGGATACCCCCTCAGATCCCTGTCAAACTCTATCTCCACAGTCCTTGCCTCTGCAAACTTCCTGACTTTTTTCACCTTCAGCCAGTACATTCTTACACCTTTTTTATCCATCTGATTTCATTTTCCGATCCCGTTACAATCAGCAGTAAATCGGTACATTACCGTTCTGTACATTACCTGTGAGCAAGACCCACGATATCTTCAACCTTCTCTTCCCTCTCTATGAGGTACTGCCTTAGCCCCTCCACTATTCCTTCAATCGCCCTGTAACTGTAGTAAAATGCGGATCCCACTTGGATTGCTGATGCTCCTGCAAGGAGAAACTCCACGGCATCTCTCCAGTCTGTAATACCACCACACCCGATTACAGGTATTTCAAGCTCCTCGTAAAGATCCCAGACGCACCTTAAGGCAACTCCCTTTATCGCTTTTCCGCTGAGTCCTCCTCTCACATTGCTCAGGACAGGTTTTCTGCTAACGATGTCTATTGCAATTGCCTTGAGAGTGTTCACGGCCACAACACCGTCTGCTCCACCCTCCTCAGCAGCCTTTCCAATTTCAACTATATCTGTTACGTTTGGAGTTAACTTGGCGAAAACGGGCTTTTCAGTTCTCCTCTTCACAGCCTTCACGCACTCTCTAACAGCATCGCCATCAACTCCCAGAGCCATTCCGTACCTTTCAGCATGAGGACAGCTCAGGTTCAGCTCAAAAGCTGAGGCGAAGGGAAAGAAATCAACGAGAGATGAAAACTCCTCCGGGTTTGAGGCAAACAAACTCACAATCAGGTGAGTCTTATCTCCCCTGCACTTTCTATAACTTTCATGGAAAGGCCTGAGCTTTTCAGCGAAAACTTCAGCTCCGGGAGAGGCGAGACCCACTGCGTTTATGAGTGAGCATTCTCTATTCAGCACGGCCGGATTTTTGTACCCTTCTCTCTTCTCCAGTCCGACCGATTTGGACACTACAGCTCCAGCAACACTGGAAATTCTGATTAACGAGGATAGCTCGCTACCAAGGATGCCACTCGCAAGCATGACGGGATTTTTCATCTCCAGAGCTGAAATGTGAACTCTCAGCGTATCACTCATTGAGAGTCTTACGACTAAAGGTTTTAAATCAGCTCCGCAAATTCTTCACGTGGAAGTCAGGCTGAGGTGCCTTGAAGTAGGATGCAGTAAGTGTTGTTACGAGACAGAAATGCCTCTCAGTGAGAAGGACATAAAAAGGATTGAAAAGCTTGGATACAGAAGGGACGAGTTCAGCGTGGTTGTGGATGGAGTCAGAGTTCTGAAAAATGTGGATGGAAAGTGCTTTTTCCTGAAAGACGACAGGTGTTCTATATACGAGTACAGACCTCTTGGATGCAGGTTTTATCCCGTGATTTACGACGTTGACAGGAGAAAAGCCGTCGTTCACGACTTCTGCCCGCTTGCCGGGGAGGTAAAAATTTCGACTGTGAAGAAAGTGGAGAGGGCTCTGATCAGGCATATAAGGGAAGTTTTTGGAGAACTGCCATGACACCGCTCAGTTTTGTGTTTGACTTTGTATGTCAGGCAAAAGCTGAAACTGAATATAAAAGTATCAAAAAACGACCGATTTGGTAACCAAAATATACCAGTTTTTCATCTGTTTTTTATGGCTTCGAAAAAAGGGCTGTGCAGAGGAGTAATTCTTGCAATTATAGTGGCAGTACTTCTGGTGTCCCTATCGAGCACAGCCCTCGCCAGAAAGGATGTGGTTCCGAACACGTACGTAATTTCGTTCAGCAAAATGACGGCAATCAAACCAATGAGCTGCGAAAAGATGAAAGAACTCAAAAAAGAGCTGAAAAACGAAATAATGTCTAAATGCAGGTGCAGGTGTAAAATCCTCCGCTCCAGCAGAAAACTCGGATTCTTCGTCATAAGAGCAAACACAACACTTGAACAGCTCAAATCATCACTAAAATCTCTCCCCGTGTCATACATAGAACCTGCCCACTACGTTCACGCTACATACATACCCAACGATCCTCTCTTCACACACCAGTGGGGTTTGCCGGATATAAACGCCACAAAGGCGTGGAATGTAACGACGAACTCATCCATAATAGTTGCAGTGGTGGATACGGGAATAGATTACACACATCCTGACATAGCACCTCACTACGTCCCTCTTGGTTACGACATAGTCAACAACGACCCGTATCCCCTTGACGACAACGGGCATGGAACACACTGTGCCGGAATAATAGCTGCTGTGATTAACAATGGCCTTGGTGTAGCTGGAGTTGCCAACGTCAAGATAATGGCTGAGAAGGTTCTGGCAGCTAACGGTACTGGAACGGACTACGATGTTGCTCTGGGAATACAGTACGCAGTTGACAACGGCTCCAAAGTTATCAGCCTTAGCCTCGGCGGCCCAACTTCAAGCCTCGTCCTCCAGAATGCAGTCCAGTATGCGTGGAGCAAGGGAGCAGTTATAGTGGCAGCCTCCGGTAACGATGGATCCTCTACAATTGACTATCCAGCAGCCTACCCGCAGGTAATAGCGGTTGGAGCCATAAACAGCTCGGACAAACTCGCATCCTTCAGCAACTACGGCTCTGAGCAGGAACTTGTAGCTCCGGGAGTTAATATACTGTCAACAACTCCCACATACCCGGTCTACCTCAACACAACATATGGCGTTCCACTCGACTATGCATACCTCAGCGGCACATCCATGGCGACACCTTTTGTGGCTGGAGTTGCCGCTTTAACGTGGGCAACCCATCCAAACGCGACGAACACGGAAATCAGGTACATACTCAACCACACTGCAGTCGACCTTGGCGCGCCGGGATGGGACATATACTACGGCTACGGAAAAGTTGACGCTTACAGGGCTGTTACATATGGACTGCAGGTAATACCCAACGGCTTCTCAGACTACCCGCTTGACACAAATGGAGACGGAGTTTACGATTACCTTGTAATAAACGTGAGCGTTTACGCAGTCAAAGCTGGCAACTACACATTCCTCGCAACACTGAGTGAGAGCACAACCTCAACACCCGTCAGCACAGTAAACACAACAGCTTACCTCTCACAGGGAGAGAACACCGTTAGCCTCTACTTCCCCGGCAGCGCAATAGCTGCCACCTCATATAACGGCACGTACACTCTAAGCCTCAC
>CAZUMR010000030.1:0-8013 GCA_964622075.1 uncultured archaeon
ACTATTCTGTTCCTCTCAACGTAGCACCTTGCACATACGGGTGTATCGCTCTCTCTACCACATATTGCACACTTCACATTTCTCATTTAAACACCGGGACTTTAAACTGTAACTGTCTGTTTTGATAGCCTTCTTAATGACTATTCTTAATGACTATCAACCATCTCACTTATCCATTTTAGAAATCCTTAAATATCATCATTATCATAGCTATCATCCGGTAAACAGGTAAAAATGATAACAACAGTAAGAGGTGATAAATATGAGGCCAAAAGGTGTTCGCATAAAACCTGAAATAGTTGTGGTAGACCCTTACCTCAGAAAAACACTGATCATGCTGATTGATGAACTGAATAAGATAAACTCCGCAACTGAAAACCAGGAGGAGTTAATAGTTGAAATGTTCATGAAATTCGGTCTCCTGGAAATTGATTCAAACGGAAAAATCAGACTGACTGAAAAAGGCAGAAAGCTTGTCAGAATGGAAGACTCAGCTCTTGAACATATTGGCATTGAACATACAGACTGAGATTGGTAAAAATGTCAGGTTCACCACCCGCTGCCATTAAATACTGGTTGCGATAAAATCCATCTGGAGGGGTGGAGGGCGGCTGACCGAAAGGAGGAAAGTCCCCCCACCGTAAGTGGCGGAGCCCCGCAAGGGGCTGTGCCGGGAGGCACGGCAACGGCACAGAAACGATACCCGCCTGAGGAAATGCGATGATTCCGGAAGGATGAGGTCACTCAGGCGGGATGAAACGGCCGACCCCGCCGGTGCAACGCTCTGCGGCTCAGACCGATGCCGCCTGAAACAGAAGGGGGCTTACTACCACCCCTCCGGCTATGACTTTTTAGATTCCCCATACGCAAGAGCGGAGGCGACAAGGTGAGCAATTCTGAGGCATTCCGGTATTTTACCGATGCATGTGGAAAGTTTTAAGTACATTCTTGCATCTTCGGCTGAACAGCCGGAGAAATGCACATAGACATCGTTTAGCCTTAAAGGTTCTCCAGCTCTCCTGAGAATTTCCATCCTCCTTTCGAAATCACCGGGTTTTTTGCTGGCCTTTTTTGCTGGAGTGACAAGTCTTTCTATAGATGATTTTCTCTTGACAACACTTACAACAGCTCTACCGGTTTCTCTGGCTATCCTTTCTATATCTGCCACATTCATGCCTGCAAAAGTTATACCGTAGAGAAATATACACGAGATCTGATTCCGGAACTTTGATGATAAAATCAGTTCCACTATTTTTTCGCTCACATCCAGACCATCGACCTCTATACCTGTGTACATGAATCCCTCAACCCTGCAACCGGCTGTTACACAGCCCACGAGATGAGCTGAACTCTCTTTGAGAGACGTGAACCCATCATCAAATCCCACGAACCTTGGCTTCATCCCTGCACATCCCCGCACAGCCTAACCGAAGAGTTTATTTATACTTTCGAGGTGTTGTGAATTGAGAGAGATCGAGTGATAGTTGCAAGGTGCGGGGGTTGCCGAGCCAGGAAAAGGCGCCAGATTCAGGGTCTGGTCCCGTAGGGGTCCGAGGGTTCAAATCCCTCCCCCCGCATTTTTTTGAATGTACGAATGTATGAATGAATTATGAATGAATAATGAATTTTTGTGAGAAGAGGGATCTGAAAGGATCAATTAAAGGATCAATTACTTGCTTGCTGAATCACTTGCTGAATCAGAACCAAACCAAGAAAACTATAAAATTGAAATTAAAATTAAAAAATAGTGGTGGCTTTAACTAGCTTTATTATTTAACTAACTTTATCAACTCTCAAGAATTTTCTTAACGACTTCTATACCCATTTCCAGAAGCTCTTTTGCTCTCCTTTCGGATTTTGATTCTGCCATTATTCTTGCTATCGGTTCTGTGCCTGAAGGCCTTATCAGTATCCATCCGTCCTCGTACTCAACTCTTGCCCCGTCTGTGAAGTCTGCCTCTGGAAAAGCTTCCTTCAATCCTTCAAGCAGCTTTAGCTTATCCCTGCATGGAACTTTGGCTTTCAGAGTCACGTACTTTGGAATGTCTTTAACAAGCTCTGAAAGTTTCTTGCCCTCCTTGGCCATGAGCTCAAGAACTCTTGCAATGCTCATAGCCCCATCTCTTGCGAGCAGGTGCTCTGGAAAAACGAGACCACCGTTTCCCTCCCCACCAAATACGGCGTTAAGTTTGAGCATTGTCTCCGCAACAACTGGAGATCCTACTGCCGTGTATACTACCTCTCCTCCTGCCTCTCTGACGGCATCTTCCACACACTTTGATGATGAGACGGGAGTTACAACAATTCCTCCACCATTTTTCTCCACGTAATATTTTGCCATCAGTGCAAGCATGACATCCTCGCTTACGAACTCTCCCCTTTCATCGACGAAAGTGGCTCTGTCTGCATCTCCATCATGTGCAACGCCAATATCGGCTCCCGCATCTTTAACACACTTCATGAGGAACTCAACGTTCTCTCTAACAGGTTCCGGATTTCTGCATGGAAAAGTCCCATCCGGATGTGCGTTTATGCTTATGCACTTGCATCCAAGCCTTCTCAGCAGTTCAGGACTTGTAACACATCCCGCACCGTTTCCACAGTCGAGGACAACTTTGAATCCTCTGCTGGCTATTGCGTCCACGTCAACTTTTTCCATTATACCCTCTATGTACATTCTCCTGCAATCTTCAGCGTAAACCCTGCCAACCCTGTCCCACGGAACTATCCTGTATGATTTGCTCATGTACATTTTTTCGCTTTCTTCATCCATCGACCTCGTAAACTCTCTTCCATCTTCCTGAATGAATTTTATTCCATTGTACTGCCTCGGATTGTGGCTTGCCGTAACAACAACTCCTCCAGCAATATCCTTGCTTTCCTTTACGTAGTACTGTAAGGCCGGTGTTGGAAGCAGACCCAGATCAACAACATCACAGCCAGCTGAAGTTATGCCGGCTATAACTGCACTTTTGAACATGGGGCTTGACAGCCTTGCATCCATTCCAACAGCCAGCGTACCATCTCTGAGTGTGGCGATAACTCTTCCAAGGTTAACAGCCATTTCCACTGTTAACTCCTCATTTGCTACCCCTCTGACACCATCTGTACCAAAAAGCTTTCCAGCCCCGCCAATTCTGGTCATGTTCTTAATTTATACTGTCAGGTATTTTTAGTTTTGTCAGTTTTCTGCTTGTGATGCTTGTTTGTAGTGAGACCTGTGAACCCGTTAAATCAGTCAGTACCACTCTGCAGCCCATTCTACCAGTCCGCAGCCAAGCAAAACGTAGCGTACAACCTCTTTAAATTCTTCAGGAGCTTTTGATGGGTGAGGTTTGATGTGAATAACCGTGCCTGTACGTGGTTTAAATTGGAATAAGCTTTCTAAATATCCAACGTGCAGCCACGATCTGATTATTATCTGATAATTCCCAGTTCCAAGCCTACCAGTTTCTGTCTTTTCTTCTGCAGATTTCTCTGTACAGAATATGTCAAATTTATATCCATAAAAAATAGATTTACATACTTTATATTTAAAATTCTTTTTACTCAATTCTTTTTCTGCCAGTTTAGCCAAGCATTCTGTTAAGTTTTCGGAATACAGAGCTTTTGACCATACATTCTTTTTTGCACTCAGGTAAATGCTGTATCCGAACAGCAACGCAAACACGACTGTCCATGCGAGCCCTGGTCCGGCAACTTTCAGAGTAGATGGGTCTGCAAGAATCAGCTTGACTGTATACAGTATGATCCCGATAAGTACTATTTCCACCACAGCCACAGCAATCAGGGACAGCAAACGTGGCCCCCCAATTTTAATGAGAGCCTATGAAATCTTTCAGCCTCTTCATCGCTTCTTCTATGTTTTCCATGCTCGTGGCATAGCTGAGCCTGATCCACGTATCAAACGATTTTCCAAATGCCTTT
This sequence comes from uncultured archaeon, assembly GCA_964622075.1. Taxonomy (GTDB): domain Archaea; phylum Halobacteriota; class Archaeoglobi; order Archaeoglobales; family Archaeoglobaceae; genus WAPX01. The sequence goes on from CAZUMR010000030.1 coordinate 3,928, forward strand.
CCTGGCGTTGTTGCCACGAACTTTTCTTTCAAAAACTCACTGCAGAACTCCATTGAATCCCTCTCCACATTTACGAACATGTAAAATGCACCTCTGGGCGGTGCGTAATCGAGACCAATATCATCAAGCCACTTCATCATGGCATCCCTTCTCTTTCTGAACTCCCTGACCATCTTATCCACACAGCTCTGGTCTCCTTTTAGAGCTTCAACTCCAGCGTACTGGACGAAAGAGGTCGGATGGCTTACGCTGTGTGACTGTATGCGCAGCATGTATTTCACTATCTCCTCCGGAGCTATTGCATATCCAAGCCTCCAGCCTGTCATTGAGTACGTCTTGGAGAAGCCGTTCACGATTATCGTTCTTTCAACCATTCCATCAAGCGTAGCTATGCTCTTGAATTCTGTATCGAAGACTATCCTGTCGTATATTTCATCAGACAGAACAAGCAGGTTGTGGTCAACTGCGAGATCTCTCACCTTTTTCAGGAAACTCTCAGGATACACAACGCCAAGGGGATTGCTTGGAGAGTTTATCACGATCATCTTTGTTTTTGAGCTCACGTATTCCTCTACAGGAGCATCATCAAATCCTTCGGAGTGTGGAACCCAGACAGCCTTTCCGCCTGCCATCGTAATGCATGGTTCATAGCTAACCCAGCTCGGGTCGAGGAGAATCACCTCATCTCCCTCGTTCAGTGTTGCAAGCATGGCCTCAAATATTGCGTACTTAGCACCGGGAGTCGCTATTACGTTCTCTGCCTTGGTATTGATACCTCTCTGCCTGTAATAATCCGCTACAGCCTCCAGCAGTTCTGGAATTCCCTTTGCGGGAGTGTAGAACGTCTTTCCCTCCCTCATTGCCTTTTCTGCTGCTCTGATTATGTGCTCGGGTGTGGGGAAGTCCGGCTCTCCAACGCCCATGTTTATTACTGGCTTCCCCTCTGCAGCAAGCCTCTTGGCCTCAGCAGAAATAGCAAGGGTCGCAGAGGGCTGAACCCTCAGAACCCTCTCGTTCAGCTCAAAAATTATCATCACCCCCGTATCAGGAGTGCTGCTCTCTGAAAGCTCTCAACCTCCTGACGAGCTTTACAGCAGCCTCAACAGCTCTCTTCGCATAGTCTATCCTCTGGTGAGCTGCCAGCCTGCCCATTCCCGGACCGCTAATTCCGAGTGTCACTGGCTTTCCGTATTCCAGGCTCAGATCCATTATCTTCCTTGCAGCGTGCTGTGCGACAATCTCATCGTGCTCAGTTTCCCCCTCTATCACACACCCAATTGCCACAACTGCATCCACATCTGTCTGCAGCATTTCCTTTATGGCGATTGGAGCATCAAAAACTCCCGGAACTCTTATAACTCCCGTAACCTTTGCTCCAAGAAATTCAGCGTGCTCTTTTGCCACTATTTCCATTGCGTAGGTAATGTCTCTGTTAAATTCAGCAACTACAAGCCCGAGCTTGATTTCCTCACCCATGCCTTCGCATAGAGGGCTGCAACTTAATAAGCTTGCCATTTCTCCAGACCATTCTCCAGCCTTTTTCCAGACACCTTCAGAAGTAAATATAATTATTTTTGGTTGAAATAATAAATATGCAGGGATTTCTGGAAGATTCTGCAGATTTTTTATCAGTTCGCAAAAACTATCCGAAAGATTTATATTCACAATCATCATCACAATAATGTGGAGTTTGGGGGTGGAGGAAAAATGATGGAGTTAAGACTTGTTGAGGTTCCGTGTTCGAAGGACAGGAGAGGCAGATACAGTTTTCCGTGCATAAATGGACTTTGCCCATACAACAGGTGCTGTGAGGAATGCTATGAATATTTTGATGAAGATGTGAGAAAGCTGTTTGACGAACTTCTTGCCCTGAGAATGAGCGTCGTTGCAGACAGGGCTTGAAACTCTAACTGCATAACCATGGATTTACCGGTTGCTGTGATGAGTTGATAAGATCAGCCCAATCAATCAGTTTGATTGTAAATAAAAAGATAATGAGAATATAGCATATAACTATAATGTTCAATGTTTACATCCTTTCAACAGCCTGAATTCCAAGAAGTTCGAGACCGTTCCTTATAACAATCCTGCATGCATCAACTATTGCGAGTCTGTGCATCCTCAGTTCAGGGCTTTCAGCTTTTATCACCGGATTTTTCGTGTAAAAGTCGTTGAACGCAGATGCGACGTCCATAAGATAATCGGCAAATGTGTTCGGTCTCAGACTCCTGATGCACCTTTCAACAATCCACGAGAACTTTGAAAGCAGCATCACAAGCTTTCTTTCCTCTTCCGTACAGAGCTCGGCTGAAAATTCCACCTCTGGCATCCCCTCTTTAACGGCCTTCCTGAGGATACTGCACGCTCTCGCGTGAGAATATTGTATGTAAGCTGCACTCTGCCTTTCAAAGTCGAGAGCCCTGTTCCAGTCAAACGTCATTGGCTTTTCCGGAGCTATTCTGATAAAGTCGTACCTCAGAGCTCCCGTAGCAACAGCTTTCGCTATCTCCTCCTTTTCGTCATCACTCAAATCACTCCTCTTATCTACGACTTTCCTTGCTTCCCCGTAAACTTTCTCTATCAGCTCGTCTGCAGATATGAACTTGCCCTTCCTTGTGCTCATCGACCCCTCTGGCAGCGAGACGAATTCGAAGAACACGATTTCTGGAGGTTTAAGGTTTAAAGCTTTGAGTATATCCTGCAACTGCCTTCCAATAAGCTTGTGATCGGCACCAAGCACGTTTATGAACTCTTCAAAATTCTCGTTCTTCCAGAGGTGGTATGCAAGATCTCTTGTTACATACAGTGTCGTGCCATTCTTTCTCCTGACCACAACATCTTTGTCGTATCCGAACCTCTTCATATCTATCAGGAGAGCTCCATCCTCTTCCTTCAGCATTCCTGTCTTTTCGAGCATCTCTATTATTCTGTTAACGTAGCCATTTCTCACGAATTCTGACTCCCAGACGAAATCGTCGTGTGATACGTTGAGTCTGGATAGCGTTTCCATTATGCCCTTCAGAGCATACTCCACAACCTCTCTGAAAAGCTGAATTACACTCTCCTCACCTCTCTCGTACTCGAGCATCAGTGTTTCGACTTCCTCTTCCAGTTCTGGATTTTCCTCTATTTCCCTGTTCATCTTTATGTATGCTTCAACAACAGCATGATCCGGTTTTTTGCTCCCATCTACCCCGAACTTTCTGTATCCAAGACAGGCTATGGCTATCTGCCTGCCCATATCATTGACGTAATACTGGGTTCTGACGTCGTATCCTGCTTTGCTGAACATCCTTGCGAGGGTATCCCCTATTATCGAATTCCTGATGTGTCCAACGTGTAATGGCCCGTCCGGATTGGCTGAGGTGTGCTCTATCAGAATATTTCCGGCATTTTCCATTTTGAAGGAGCCGTAGTTTTCATCTGAATCGAGTATATAGCTGATGGTGTCCTCCAGAAACTCGTAGTTTGCATGAAAGTTGATGTATCCGTTTACAGCCTCCACTTTACCCACGTATTCAACTTCCGAAAAGTCAAGGGAAGAGACGATCTCCTCTGCCACCTCTGCCGGTTTTTTCCTCTCACTTTTTGCGAGTTTGAAGGCAACTGTTGAGCAGAGGTCAGCATGCTCAGTTTCCCTCAGAAACCTCTCCTCACCGTAATCGCCAAGAAGTTTAATGACCTCCTTTCTGAATTGCCTGAACATGACCGCAGCTCATTGATTGGCTTTATAGATGTTGCTTACGGTTGTGCGGCATTATCTATTATACATCAGGCAATCATACATCTGGCAGTCAGTAAACCCTCCTAAGATTCTCCATCCTCAAAACGTACCTGTAATCCCCTCTGATAATCACCTTAAACGCGTGCTCTATGACCTTTTTATAGTACTCGCACGAGGGTGATTTTGCGAAGAACGTTCCGAACTCTGAGTAAACCTCTGCGGGACAGGGACTTCCGCATATGTTCCTAAAAACGCAGTCCATGCATTCGGGTATTCTTTCCACGATCCTTTCCCTCACCTTTCCGAAAGTCTCAAGCATGTTTCTGAATCCCGCTCTGGTGTAGCTTTCGGGTTTGTATCTG
>CAZUMR010000031.1:0-7279 GCA_964622075.1 uncultured archaeon
TCTGGATGGAACTGGAATCCGACGAAGTTATCTCTGACGACAGATGATGTGAACTCTATTCCGTAGTCAGTCTTACTCAAAACGTAATCATCCTCTGTAACGAAGTGGTACGAGTGGACGAAGTAAACGTAGCTGCCATCGAGTCCGTCGAGGAGAGGGTGATCCTTAACAACCTTTATCTGATTCCAGCCCATGTGCGGTATCTTTCCAACTTCTCTGGGGAATTTCACAACTCTCCCCGGTATTACGCCCAGCCCCCTGTGCAGTCCTCCTTCCTCACTCTCAGTTGCAAAGAGCTGCATGCCGAGACAGATTCCCATTACCGGCACTTTAGCATTGACTATAACTTCCTTAAACGGTTCAAGCTCCTGCATTGCTGGCTGAAAAGCCCCTACACCGGGAAGGATAATTCCATCGGCACTCTCTATCGTTTCCACATCGAAAGTTACCTCCGCCTTACCACCAACGTACTCAACAGCCTTGTGAATGCTCCTGATATTCCCGACTCCGTAATAGACTATGGCTATCACACATCACACCCGGACGTTTCGTTTAAGAAAGTTTTCGAACTTTTTGAGCCTTATGTCATGTTACAGGATATCAGATGAATGAGGAAGGAAAAGGGAAAAATAAAAGACACAACAAGTGTGGGCATGGACTCAGACATTTCGGGCTGTTCGAACCTGGGCACTTCACGCCTGAAGGACTTTGAAGACGTGAGACTTGTTGAGAGTTACTCCCTCACACTTACCCTTGACAACGGAGTTCTGGAAAGGCCGAAGTATGAAGTTTTTAAAAGCAGGGCTTTCAGAGTTCTGAAAAACGGTTTCTGGGGTTTTTGCTACGGAGATTTTGAAGTCGAAGAGGGTTTAAGGCTGGCGAGAGAAAACATCGTTTACGAGGGAGATTCTGAAGTCGTTGAGACAAGATTTTCAGGCAGCTTCGAATTAAAGCCGAAGATAAGGCATGAAGACGTGAGCCTTGAGGAGAAGGTGGAATTCCTGAGGGAGGTAGAAAAGAGGCTGAAAGATGAGAAAGTTGTCAGTACAAGAATAGTTTACATGGAAAACGTCAGAAGAGTTGAGTATTCGGATAGCTGCGGTAGCGAGCTGAGTTACGTCGTTCCGAGGACGGGAATCGTAATACAGGCAGTCGCAAAGGAAAACGGTGTAATGCAGTTCTGTTCAAGGAGAATTCTGAAGCCAGCAGGTTACGAGTGTATTAACCCGGCATTAGATCTGGCAGAGGAAGTCGTCAGGATTCTAAAAGATTTGCTTAAAGCCAGACTCCCGCCGGCTGGTGAGATGAACGTTGTGATGGATCCAATTCTGGCCGGGGTCTTCGTTCACGAAGCATTTGGACACGCTGCTGAAGCTGATCATGTACTGCAGAAAGCAAGCGTCCTTGAAGGAAGGCTTGGAGAGAAAATTGCAGGAGATAACGTTACCATATGTGACGATCCAGCTTTACCCGAGTTCGGGTATTACCCGTTTGACGATGAGGGCGTAAGAGCTGAGAAGAGAGTTCTTGTTGATAGAGGTGTTCTCGTGGACTACCTGCATTCAAGAGAGACTGCTGCCAGACTCGGTGCGAGGCCGGGAAACGGGAGAGCTCAGGCTGCCCTTGAGCCCGTTGTAAGGATGAGCAACACGTACATGGAGGCGGGAGATTACTCTCTTGAGGAGTTGCTGGAAGAGGCAAAAAACGGTGTGTTCTTGCTTGGCACGAGGGGCGGAGAGACAAATCCCGCAACAGGATACTTCCAGTTCAGTGCTCAGTACGGGTATTTGATAGAGAACGGGGAGATTGGAGAGCCTGTGAGAGACGTTGCTCTTTCAGGCAACACACTCGAAATTCTGAGAGATATAAAACTCGGCAAGGAAGTGGAGTTCGATCCCGGATTCTGTGGTAAGGCCGGACAGCTTGTACCTGTAAGTGATGGGGCTCCAAACTCTCTTGTAAGGGCAAGGGTTGGAGGCCACGGTTAACGATTAGAAGTGATTGGTGTTACAATTAGTTAGGTAGTTAGAGGTGATTCAATGCACTCTGTACTGGAGTTGGAGAAGTTGGAGAAGTTCGAAAGGCTTGAGGAGAAGTGGCACCTTAACATAGAGGGTAATAAGATCAAGAGCATCAGTTTTAGCAGAGAGGCTGGAAGGGCAGTCAGAGTTATAGTTGACGGTAAAGTCGGGTTTTCAGGTGCTGTTGGAGCGGGATTTGAGGAGATCATAAAAAAGGCATGCGAGCTTGCAAAGTACGGTTGCGAAATGAGTGACTTTCCCACATCAAAAGATAAAACAGATGTGAATGTTTACGACAGACGTTATGAGGACGTTGACGCAGACTTCATAAAGAATCTGGGAGAGAGGGCGATTGAGAGTTTAAAAAAAGGTAAGATTGCTTCCGGAGCGATAGAAATTTCGAGAATCAGGACGAGAATAGAAAATCCTGATTTCAGCAAGGAGTATGCAGAAACCTCTGCATTTTTCTTCGTAGAGGTTCTTCGAAGTGGCAGTGCATACAATTACATTCAGAGCAGGAATGTGGAAATTGATGTGGAGAGTGTTGTTGAAGAAGCAGAGGCTCTTGCAGAAAAACCGGTGGAGAGCGTTTCTGGAGAAATGAGGGTCATACTCTCCCCCATAGCCTTCAGCCAGATTGTGAGCCACGCTCTCTACCCCGCATTTTCAGCTGAAAACGTTGCGAAAGGCAGAAGTCCCGTTTCGCTCGGGGAGAGTTTTGACTGGGAATTCAAAATCTTTGACGATCCGACTCTGGAGTTTGGCCTCAATTCCTATCCCTTTGACGACGAGGGGGTAAAATCCAGCAGAAAGTGCCTTTACGATGGAGAAGTTAGATCTCTGCTATCCGACTGGAGATTTTCAAGGATAACGAACCAGCAACCGGGAAACGCTCTTAGAGAGGAGTCCACTTCATACCCGTCAATAGCACCCTCAAACGTAATTTTTGATATAGAGAAGGGAGAAGTTGAGGAGGATTGCCTCTACGTTCACTGTGTGGCTGGAGCCCATACTGCAAATCCTGTTAGCGGAGATTTTAGCGTTGAGTGTCTGAACGCGTTCTGCAGAGGTAAGGCCGTGAGAGCGATGCTCTACGGAAACGTTTACTCAATGCTCAGAGGTGTTCTTGCCCAGAGCGAGCCCGTGCAGGTTGACAGCACGGTGGCAGGAAAGGTTTTGTTCGAGAGCGGATCCATCAGGGTTGTTTAGTTTTTTGTTTTTTGTTTTATTATTATCTTATTTTCCGTACTTATTCCTACAGTGACGCTATGATCATGGATCATGGATCATGCTGATGCTATGATCGTGCGTGGAATGGAATGTGTAGAGTGGGAAGGCAAAAGAATATACGGGCAGAGATATCAAGCAATTTTATGCCTTCTGCGTCAAAGCCCGTACTTCAGGTAGCTCTCGACCTTGTGGAGTTGAAGAGGGCAGTTGAAATCGGAAAGGAAGCTATTTCTGGAGGGGCAGACTGGCTTGAGGCTGGAACGCCCCTCATAAAGAGCGAGGGAATGAATGCTGTTAGAGAACTGAGGAGAAACTTTTCCTGCCCGATAGTAGCGGATATGAAAACAATAGATGTTGGAAGCCTTGAGGTGGAGATGGCCGCCAAGAGCGGGGCGGATGTTGTGGCAGTTCTTGCACTGAGTTCTAACTCCACACTTGAGGAGGCGAGGAGGGCTGCTTCAAAGTACGGATGCAAACTCATGGCCGATTTAATAGAGTGCCCGAACCCCGTGGAGAGAGCTGTGGAACTGGAGGGGCTTGTAGATTACATCTGCGTGCATGTAGGGATAGATCAGCAGATGGTGGGAATAAACCCGATTGCAGTGCTTGAAGAGGTTGTGGAAAGAGTCAGCATTCCTGTTGCCGTTGCTGGTGGTTTAAACGCTGAAAGTGCTGCTTACTGTGTTTCAAAAGGTGCCGAGATAGTGATTGTTGGAAGCAGTATAGTGAAGTCAAGAGATGTCAGAGCTTCTGCAAGAACGATCAGGAAGGCAATAGATGAAGCATACAAAGCAAGGAAAGGAGAAAGCCCTGAGATCAGAAGAAAGAAGATGGAAGAGGAAATAAGGGAAATCCTTGAAAAAGTTTCGACTCCAAACGTGAGCGACGCCATGCATAGAGCCAGAGCAATACCGGACGTTTATCCGCTCGTCAGGGGAAAGAAGGTCGTCGGAAGGGCAGTTACCGTGAACACCATGGATGGGGACTGGGCCAAGAGTGTCGAGGCGATAGATGTGGCTGAAAAGGGAGATGTTCTTGTGATAAGGTGCTCTGGAGATAGTTCCGCTGTCTGGGGAGAGCTCGCCACAAGGAGCTGCATCAACAAGGGCATTTCGGGAGTCATCATCTACGGGGCTGTCAGAGATGTTGACGATATAAGAGAGCTTGGCTATCCTGTTTTTGCCAAGAAGGAAGTTCCAAATGCTGGAGAGCCAAAGGGATTTGGGGAAATTGGAGTGGTCATAGATTGCGGAGGCGTTAAGGTCAAACCCGGGGACTGGATAATCGCAGACGACAACGGAGTTATGGTAATACCCTCCGAAAGAGCGTACGAAATCGCCAGAAGAGCTCTGGAAGTCAAAAAGCACGAGGAAAGAATTAGAGGAGAAATAGAGGAGAAAGGAAGAACTCTTGCAGAGGTAGTGGAGCTGTACAGGTGGGAGAAACTGCAGAAATAAGAGCATCAAACGTCACAGAACTCCTGAACTTTCGGACTCGCCCACACGATTGCCTTCCACCCGCCTTCGCCGCAGAGAAATTTTCTGCTTTTCAGGTAAGCGAAGCTCACGCCCGTAAATCCATCCACCTGTCTGCCGGCTGAGAGAATGCTCATCTGCTCAAAAGTCAGACCTGCTGGAGTCTTGTCCCTGAAACTCCTGTCAACAAGCCCTATTCCCTCATCCGGTATCACAAACGCAATTATTTGCTGAAGAGGTGAGGTCGGATGAGGGTATCTGCTGACGGAGTGGAGCTTTACCCTTTCACAGCCAAAGGTTTTTGCAAAACTGTTTAAACCCTCGTACTCGTCCACTCCAAGTTTTCTTCCCGGCTTAACTTTTTTAAAGAATTCTATCCTGCCCATTGCCTGCTCGTAAGTTATACCGCACGGAGAGGGTCTTTCAGGAGTTATGACGCAGAAATGTCCGGGAAACCTGTTCTGACATGAAATGCAGCAGAGGAAAAACTCAGCATCTTCCTCTCTCATGAGCTCCATGCATACTGCATGGCAAAGGACATCATAATACTAACTGTAATAGTTATAATAATTGTGAAGAGAAAAAATATATAGTTTCCAAACGATTTTAAACCGATGAAGAACGTTCTCTCAGCCCTCGCCTTCATCCTTACTTACGGTGTTGGTGATTCTGCTTTAACACTCAGAGGGCTCATGTGCGGGATGCATGAGGCTAATTCTGTCGCAAATCTTGCAATAAAAAGTTATGGATTTTCGGGCTTTCTCGCGCTAAAAATGGTTGGAATTGCCACAGTTTTCACCTCGTTTATTGTTTTAAAAGCTCTTGGTTTCAACAGAACGGCTTTCTGGCTTCTCTTCCTTTCAGCATTAACAGGTATCGTCGTATGTTTGAACAACCTGTTCTTTCTATCGAGCTACCTCGATTTCATCCATTCAATAGCGATTTCTTTCATGATTCTGCCTTTCATAGCCGTTCTTGAATTTCAGGAGATCCGGGTGGAAAGCTCCTGAATGCCTGAATGGCAGAATGCAGAATGCTATAAATTGCTCCAGTATTTCAGCACAAAGCCGAAAAGAGCTATATAACCAGCTAATCAGCCGGGACCTATGAAAAAGGATTACTTCGAAGTCACTCACAGAGACATAATGGGAAGGGTTGGAAGGCTAAAAACTCCTCACGGCACAATTCAGACTCCTGCACTCATGCCCGTTGTAAATCCAAACATCGATTTCATACCTCCATCAGAGCTCAGGAAGTTCGGTGCTGAAATCCTGATAACGAACTCGTACATTATATACAGGAATGAGAGGCTGAGAGAGGTTGCCGTTGAAAAGGGGGTACACTCTCTTCTGAAAACGGACATGCCTGTGATGACTGACAGTGGAAGTTACCAGCTGATGGTTTACGGTGATGTCGAGGTAAAAAACAGGGAGATACTTCTGTTTCAGAAAGAGATTGGAAGTGATATAGCCGTTCCCCTTGACATACCAACACCACCGGATGCGGATGAGAGCCTGATTCTGGAAGATATGGAAGAAACTCTCAGGAGGGAAAGAGAGGGAGCAGAGATTTTCAGCGGAAGTGAGAGCCTTATAGCCTTTCCCGTTCAGGGTTCAACAAATCCGGAAATGAGAAGGAAGTTTGCTGAGAGAGCAAGAGAGATTGCTGAAAGTTACGATGTGAGGGCAGTTTTTCCGGTGGGGGCAGTTGTGCCTCTGCTCGACAGCTATCGGTTTTCCGACGTTGTTAAAGCTGTGCTTGAGGCAAAGTCTGCCCTTCCCCTTTGCTCTCCAGTTCACCTGTTTGGTGCTGGGCATCCCATGCTATTCGCCATAGCTTCAGCTCTTGGCTGTGATCTGTTTGATTCAGCTGCATACGCCCTGTATGCGAGGGATGGAAGGTACATGACAGTCAGGGGGACTGAGAAGCTTGAGGAGATGAACGAGTTTCCGTGCTGCTGTCCTGTATGCTCAAGCTACACTCCGGAAGAGCTCAGAAAGATGGATAGAGAGGACAGGGACAGACTTTTAGCTGAACACAACCTCTACGTTAGCTTTCAGGAAATAAGAACTGTAAGACAGGCCATAAGGAACAAAACGCTCTTCGAGCTCGTGGAAAGCAGGATCAGGTCTCACCCATACCTTCTGAATGCGTGGAGACTTTTAAAGGAAGGGAAATATCAGGAAATGCTCGAACTGCTCGACCCAAACATCAAGGGCAGATTCTTCTATACAGGAGTGGAAAGTCTGATGAGGCCGGCAGTAAGGAGGCACTGGGAGAGAGTTCTGAACGTACCTCCGGAATCAAATGCTGTCGTTGCCACTTTCTCCTCAGGGCTACCTGCCAGCCTTTACCTCAGGCCGTGCTTTGGAGTTGTACCGGCCCAGCTCCTTGAGTGCTATCCGCCCGGACATGCAGAGATGCCGGAAGATTCAGCTATAGATGATGAGGCTGTAGATCTGGCCATAGCTGCGTTTGTGAAGTACGCCTCCACCTACAAAGACGTGAAATTTGAAGTGCACTTGCTTGAGGAAGAACTTGAAGTCTGGGGAA
>CAZUMR010000032.1:0-17281 GCA_964622075.1 uncultured archaeon
GTTCGAGGCCTGGCTCAGTTCACTTCTGAGCTGGGAGGCCACATCTGCTATGTTCTTGTCGGGAGGAATGTAGAGAGTGATTAGCTCAGTTCCCCTGCCCTTATACTTTTCAAGTTCCTCAAGTTTCCTTTTGAACTCGTACTGAAGTTTTGACGACATGAGCATCACCCTAAAGTTTAGAACTGGGGTGGTAGAAACGGGTATATAAGTTTCAGGTTCGGGTTTTGCTGTGCGATGTTGCGATGTTGTGTTTTTGTGTTCTGAGTTTTGGGTTGTTTGGGTTGTTTGTTTTTTTTTGCTTTATTTTGTTGTTAAGTTAGGTTAGGTTATACAGCCAATAGTATAACGACCACAGAAAAGATGTCTGTTGAACGCAACCTAAATAGTTGAACAAAATATTTAAATACCGTAAAACAAATCAAGTATCGTGGCTACACAGATAGTCTTTGTAGGACACCACAAGACAAGATTGCTTGAGTCCATCAGAGCGCTGAGGGAGTATCCAGTACGCAAGATCATACTTGCCGTCGGTGAACAGGACTCAAGTGGTGAGAGAAAGGCAAGAAAAATAGCCGAAGAACTCGCAAAAGAGCTTAAGACCGTATGGGATACTGAAATTGTTGAGATAGACAAGAAAAATATAATTAGAGCTACCTCTCAACTCGTTTCTTTGATAAAACGAGAAGGTGAAGACGTCATACTAAACGTATCCGGCTCTCTCAGGACTTTTGCCATCGCTGCATACATCGCCGCTTGCATAACTGGCTCAAGAATAATAACGTCGATACCTCGCTACGATGAAAACGATAACGAAGTTGGTGTTGAAGAGATTATTGAACTTCCCATTTTACCCATTGATTTCCCCGGTAAGGAGCAGATTGAGATAATTTCTGCAATAAACGGCGGAATTAATTCACTTGACGAACTCGTTTTCAGGCTAAACCCCGGCATAAAGAAAGGTTCAAGGGAGTTCAAAAGTGAAAGAAGCAGGTTGAGCCACCACATTTCAAAGCTTGAAAAAGCAGGCTTCGTCAGAAGGGAGAAAGTTGGAAGGAACGTAAGGATTGAGCTCACAAGTTTAGGAAGTATTATCGCAGGTGTTCTCACATGCCAGATTTTCTCGAATCATATATCAGAGAGCTAAATGCAAAATCTGAAAGGATAAAGTAAAGATTATAGCACAAAATCGTCAAAAGTAGCTTTAGAGCTCGAAAGGATATTCAAGAGGTTCTGGATAAGTCAAGACTTGCCCAATAGCTCTCCATCGGAGTTTTCCGTTCTTGCCGTTGATAGCAGCTCCCAGCACATAGTAACGAGTAACGGTGGCGTCTTCTACGTTGTGAGAGCTCTCGCTTTATTAAAAAACAGGAGATACCGAGATCTCATTGCTGACTTCGATTTTACCTCAGATTCTTCTTACAATGCCACGCACATTATTCACAGGAAAATGGAGTGGTTGGAGCACAGGGTCGCGCTTCAAGCTGTAAAGGATGGTTTCGATGGCTACATTCTGCTTGACGGATCTATCTACGGAAGACTTGCGCACATCCCTATCGAAACTGGATACGTAAACGACAGAGCATTCATGCTAAAGTACTTTGAAACAGTAATTGAACTGCTGGAAACCTGTAAAAAAGAGGACATTCCCATTATCGGAATAAGCAAAGAGAGCAGGACAGCCTTCTTTAGAGAATTTCTGATAAAAGCAATTGCCAGCGAAATGAGGGATAAAATAGGGCTGAGCGCAGAAAAGCTCGAAAAACTCCTCTCGCTGGCTTTAGATAACAGGAGAATGGCTATAAAAGAACTCGAAAAGGTAGAAAAAGAAAAGGATGTCGGTATTCTCAGAGATCTAATCGAAGAGCTTTTTGCAAGAAGACCAGACTTCCAGCTAATACTGAGTTATGCGGAGACAGTAGGCTATACAACGCCACTTGTGCTTGGAGCCTCAATAAGGTGGAGGAGGTCTTATGAGAGAATTGCAAGGGATCCAGAGGGTTTCGTTAAGTCAAACTTCCCCATTTCATCAAGGGACAAAAACTTCGTTGAATGGGCGTTAGGCATTGTGGAGAGTATACCCGATCTCCCAGCTATCGTATCCTTCCACCTCCTTCCAGCGATAAACGATACGCCGATGAGGGTAGACATCCCTGCATGGGTTTTTGGGATTGAAGAAAGGCTATCTGAGGTTGGATGGCCGGAATCGGTAAGCTTAGATCTAACTGAGATTTTGAGACTTATCTCAGCTGGCTACTGTGGCTTAGAGAACTACAATGTCTGGCTTAAGGCTGTTGATGATGAAGTTAAGTTGAGGAGGGACATTTTCGAGGACTTGTACCTGCCCAAGTTCGAGGAGATCGTGGGCAGATTTGCAACTCCGAGGGGGTATAGGCGTGTCAGGTTCCCTTGAAAGGATAGGTGTTGTTTTTGGAGATACAAGTCCAACCGAATTTTACTTCGTAACGGACGAAAATAAGCATCCACCTAGGTGGGAATACGTTCTGGTAAAGTCCACAGAAAATATCGATGGAGAAGAGGTTGAAGTCGATGTCATTGCTCAAATCGACGCGATTTATTCATCAAGCATGGCTTTAAGCGGGAAGCCCAGCTTGGATACTGTTGAGAAGATAAGGGATGCCGGACTGGTGGATAGAAGACTGTTCGCCAAGGCCAGAGTTCTTGGCTTTCTCTACGAAGAAAACGTTTTACAGCCAAGAAGGGCAATATATCCCGGGAACGACGTGTTCAGAGCTCCAGAAAGCATCTTGAAGAAATTCTATTCGTATCCTGAAGAAGAGGGGCTTTTCATAGGACACCTGATAACAAGACAGGACATTCCGATCAGCATAAGTGTGAGGGGCTTCAGGAGACATCTAGCCATTCTTGCTCAGACAGGAGCTGGAAAGAGCTATACAGCTGGTGTTCTACTTGAGGAGCTGCTTAAAAAGGGTGCAACTGTTGTTGTCCTTGACCCTCATGCTGACTACGTTTTCTTTTCACGCAGAAAAGATGGAAGCAAGTTCTCGGACAGAATAAGTGTTTTTAGAACACCAGAAAGCACTGGGAGGTACGACGAGAGTCAGATAGGGAGGATAAACACGTATGAAGTGAAATTCTCGGATTTAAGCATCGATGAAATTGTGACTGTTTGCGGAATAAGCGAGAGGTGGACGAAGATAATCGGAGCTATACAAGAAGCAATTAAAGAGTTAGGTAAGGAGTTAGGTGAAAGTTACGATTTAGATGATTTAATAAAGAAGCTTGAAGAAGGAGATGATTACTCCCTGAATGCTCTGAACTATATAAGAAAGCTGTCAAAAATTAAAGTATTTGGTTCAGCCACAACGGATATTGAAAAACTGCTCAAGCCAAAGCACATTTCTGTAGTCGATCTTTCAGGACTGGACGACAGAGTTTCGGACTACATAGCCTTCAGAATCCTGAGCGGGATATACGAGAAAGCAGAAACTCAGCAGTACAGGTATCCCGTTTTCGTCTTCGTTGAAGAAGCACATAGGTTCATTCCCAACAAGGAGAATACGCTATCCAAGGGGATTATAAAGAGGATCGCTGCCGAAGGAAGAAAGTTCGGAGTTTTTCTCGTTTTAATTACTCAGAGACCCTATAAGATCGATCCAGATGCTTTAAGCCAATGTAACAGCCAGATAATCATGAGAATGACGAATCCCGAGGATCAGAAGGCAGTGAAGATTAGCTCGGAAAGAGTGAGCGAAAGTTTGCTGAACGATTTGCCGGGCTTAAACGTTGGTGAGGCTGTTATCGTTGGTGAAGTGAGCAGAGCTCCTGTCATGGTCAAGATAAGACAGAGAGAAACTGAGGAAGGTGGAGCAGACATTGATGTCGTTGAAAAGCTCAGGGAAGCTGTGAAGGAGGCTGAAGAGGAAGAAAAATGTAGGGAAGAAAGATTAAGAGAAGAAGCTGAGAAAATAAGAGGTATTGTGGAGATGCAATAGCAGTACACAAAAAAATGTGGAGGCTATATATGGAGCCAAGTAGATTTAGGCCAATAACCGTAAGAATTGAGGAAGGGAGCGATGTAGTACATTACTGCTTGAAATGTTAGGTTTAGAAGATAGAGAAATTAGAAAGATGTCAATCCACGAACTGGTTGAGAGAGGTAGCATAGCGGAGAAGACGACAGAATATTTCCTATTGAGGTTAATTAAACATGTTATGGAGGTGTAAAGATGGATGTAGAGGAAATACTAAAAAATATTGGGAGAGAGGGAGACAGAGTTGCAAAGTGGTGGAAAGCCGTTAGCAGAATTGTAAGACAGTATATTGTGCCCTATATTGTAGAATTAGAAGAAAAAGTTGACGATAACTATTTTAAAATGATTGAAGAAGAAAAAAATTTCTACAATAGATACTCATTACTTAGACGAGTGCAATATAGCCTTTTTGAGTTTTCAAGAGATGTTTTAAGAGTTATAGATATTCTCCTTCGAGCTGTGGATCCAGAATACAGATCACTTCGTGATGATGACGTGTTCGGAGAACTGTTGTTAGTAGAGTGCGAATTAATGCAAAAGATATACAAATACGACGATAGATACCAGGACTTACATATTTTATACACAAAAGAGGCAACTGGTTATTTAATAATTAATGGAAGTCTCCTCCTTGCCACTCAAAATATCAAAGAAGTATTAAGATTGTCTAAACCAATGATAATAGCAGGTTATCAAAGCAGAATGAATCCACAGTTAGAAAATTTACTTGCATCTCACGGATACGAGTATGTAAAACGAACTGTTGATGATCGTGGTATTGTAATCCTTTTTGCAAAAAGATCAGACGTTAATTTACGAGGCGTCTACACATCTTCGAAATGGAATTTCAGGGAGGAATGAATATGAGAATTGCCCACATATCAGACACACATTTGGGATACAGACAGTACAACCTCGACGAGAGGGAGAACGACTTCTATGAAGCGTTTAACGAAGCAATAGACAAGGCGATCGAAGAAAGGGCAGATGTACTGATCCATTCTGGAGACCTTTTCGACTCTCCAACGCCACCAATCAAAGCTCTGTATGTGTTAAAGAGTGCGTTGAAGAAAATAGAGGATAAAATGAAGGTTTTCACGGTGCTTGGCGACCACGACATCCCAAAGAGAAGAGGAATGCCACCGCATAAACTCTTCGATATCAGGGTTTTGGGATTAGGAAAGCTTGAGTGGAATGAAGTTGATGGAGTTCTGATTGCTGGTATTTCAAATCTTAGGGGCAGGGGCGTAGAGCTACTTAAGGAGGAGCTCAATAAGTTTGATGCTGTTGCGGAGAAATACAAAAAGTCTGTTCTCATCGCACATCAGGCAATTGAGAAGTATCTACCCTTTGAGGGAGCATACGAGCTGAAAGAAGATGATTTGCCGAGAAAGGCCACATATTACGCTTTCGGACACCTGCATTCAAGGCTTAAGGTAAGATTTGGCAATGGATACTTTGCCTACGCTGGCTCAACCGAGATAATCAGAAGAGACGAGATAAGCTCTTGGAGCAGGAAGGGTAAGGGATTTTACTTGGTGGATTTGGATGGAGATGAACCTGAGGTTCACGAGGTCAACTTGGACATCAGGCCTCAGGTAGAGGTAGAAGTTGAGGAGGAAAATCTCGAAGAGATTCTGAATTACGTAAATTATCCAAAGCCGCCAATTCTTCACGTCACCATCAAAGGCGAGAGCATAAACAGACAGTACGTTATCGAGAAACTCAACGAACTGCTTCAAGGCAAGGTTCTAAGCTTTAAGCCATCCTTTAGAGATCTGAGCCAGCCTCAGCTAAAAGAGTTGCCCAAAGGGCCAATAGACCTCAAATCGATCATGTGTGAGTATTTGGGAGAAGAGGAACTTGCGAGGCTTGCAGTTGAACTCTACGAGCTGTTATCCGAAGGGAATGTTAGCGGTGCGATAAAATCTGCTAAAGAGTTTTTGGAGGGTGGTAAACATGATTCTCAGGAGAATTAAGCTCAAGAACTTTATCTCCCATGCAGACACGGAAATCGAGTTTCCCCTCGGCGTAACTGTGCTTGTAGGCCCAAACGGGGCTGGAAAGACGTCTGTTGTGGATGCAATTGTCTTTGCCTTGTTTGGAGATAAAGTTAGGAGAGAAAGTCGAGGATATAATAAGGAGAAACACCAGCTCCGCTGAAGTCGAGCTAACTTTTGAAGTGGGTAAGGAATACACTGTCCATTGGATCAGAAAAAAGAGGGGTGTTGAGGCAACACTTTCGAGGAGCGACGCTGGAGTTATTGCCAACACTAAGGAGGCTGTCTTGGAGGAGATATCAAGAATTCTCAGGATGGATAAGGAGAGCGCGATGAACTCAATTTTTGTAAGGCAGGGTGAAATAGCAAGATTAGTTGATGCTGATCCAAGAACAAGGAAAAACCTGTTGGGGAAACTGATTGGTTTAGACAGACTGGAGAAAGCTTGGGAGAACATGAAAGAAGTGGTGTCTCACTTTTGAAGGTATCAAGAGTGAACTGGAAACTATGGTTAAAGAGATCGAAAAAGAACTGGAGGTTCGAGGAGAACAGCGGGATAGACTTAAGGAGGAGATAAAGGAGCTAACAGCTAAGATAAAGGATCTTGAGCAAAAACTGGCCATTATTGCACAAGAGCTTGGAACTGCTAAAAATGAGCTTGAAAAGTGGAATGAGAAGAGGAAGAAGTACGATGAGCTTACGAGAAAGCTCGATCAATTGGCTGAGGGGATAAAGGCTGTAGTAAGGGAAGTTAGAAGGCTTGAGAGTGAACTTAAGCAGGCTGAGGAAGCTAAAAAGAGAGTAAGAGAACTCGAGCCAGAAGTAAATAAAATTCCGCTCTTGGAGGAGTATGTTAAGAAATCCAACGGATTGAATGAGTTTGTTAGGGAAAGGGATCAGCTGAACAAAGATTTGAACAGAATTTCTGACATAAGACAGGAGACAAAAGAATCGATTGAATCGTGCAAAGATTACATAGAAACGGAAAAAGTTGAAGAAGTCAAGGTAGAAGTGCCAGAGGAGCTGTCCGCAATCGAGAAGTTTGCAACAAAAACATCCACAGAAGTGAGAAACACCATCGAGCAGATAAATAAGATAAATCGTGAACTTGAGGAGCTTGTGTCCAAGGCTTTGGAGGTTCTGCCAGAACCAACAGTCGAAGCTAAAGATGCTAAATTGCAGGAGCTTAAAGCAAGAAAGGAGGGGATTGAAGAGTCCATTTCAAGGCTAAAAGATGAACGGGGCAGAATAAGGGGGAGAATAAGCGATCTAAGGCAGACTTTAGAGATGCTTGGCGAAGCGGACACATGTCCTGTTTGTAAAACGAAGCTTACTCCAGAACACAGAGAAAAGGTGAAGAACGAAGTACGGGAAGAGATAGAGCTTCTGGAAGGAAAGCTGAAAGAGGTTAAGAAAGAACTTGAAGAGCTGGAGTTGCAAAAGAAAAAAGTGGAGATAGAGATCGATCGTGTGTCAAAGGTCGAGGTAGAGAGAATTGAAAGGTTAAAGAAGGAAATTGCAGAGAATAAAAAAGAGGTTACAGAACTTTACAAGACTCTCTACGCAATTACTCAAATCGTCGACAGCCTTGAAAGTGACATTAGGGCAAAAATCTCGGCAGTTGATGCGAAGATAAGTGAAATTGAAGAAATACTAAATGATCTTGTTGAAAAGATTGGCTACAAACCAGAGGATCCCGAAAAGGAGTTGAAGGAGCTAAGGAAGAAGAAAGAAGAATACGATCGCCTAAAGCCAATTGCAGATAAACACGATGAAATAAAGCAAATATTTTGTGAAGAGCAAGAAAAGCTGAAGGTACTGGAAGCAAAAAAAGAAAGAATCCAAAAAAAGATCAAAGACCTTGGATACGATGAGAGAGAGCACGAAGAGGCGAGAAAAAGATACGAGGATGTGTTAGGAAAATTCCAACGTACTAAAACTGAGTTGGAAGATAAGAAAGAATTGCTAAAGAAGAGCCAAAAGAACTTAGAAAAATTAGAAAGAAAAATTGCAGAGCTTGAAAAGGACCTGGATAAACTTAGAGAAGAGCTTGAAGCAATCTTAAAATTCATAGGAAAACTAAACAACATCAGGAGTGCATTTTCAAGGGATGGTGTTCAAAAGTTGCTGAGACAAAAGGTTGCTCCACTCATGTCCGAGTTTGCCAGAAAGTACATTGAGAGTTTTAACCTCGACATAACTGACATTTCTGTCAACGAGGATTTCTATATCTCGATAATAAAGGAGGGCGGAGAGATATCGATCAAATCGATAAGCGGTGGAGAGAAGGTTGCTGTTGCTATTGCCTTGCGATTGGCTATAGCAAAGGCTCTCGCAGGTAAAATCTCCACGATCATTATGGACGAGCCAACGACTCATCTTGATGAAGAGAGAAGGAGAGAGCTCGTAGAAATCATGAAGAGCTTCTTCAAAGAAGGTGCTGCAGTGCCGCAGATGATAGTCGTGACTCACCATAGAGAACTTGAGGAGATCGCTGATACTGTTTATCAGATGGAGAAAGTTGATGGGGTTTCAAGAGTTGTTGAAGCTACCTAACTTAAAATTCGAGGGATTCAAATGAACGAGTTCGGCTTCTGTGCAGCATTTGAAGAGGAAAAGATAGTTTTCGGGGCGCAAAGGGCTGGTTATCCACTTAGAAACGTTGAAGAATATGAAATCAGAGAGTGGACTGATTTCATGAAGAACAATGGTATAAAGCGTATCGTCTGTCTCCTACCTCAAGAACAACTGGAATACTACACTTCCCCTCTCTTAGATATTTACGAAGAGGAGTTCGGAAGAGAGAACGTCCTATGGGCACCCGTAGAGGACTTTCACCTTTGCGACAAAGAAACGCTTAGAAAAATCTTGCATTTCCTCAAGGACGCTGACGATAAAAAGGAAAGAGTCGTAGTCCACTGTTCCGGCGGACTGGGTAGAACCGGACACGTTCTCGCCGCTTGGCTAGTTTTTGGCCGTGGATTCAGCATTAAGGATGCGCTAAGTGCTGTTGAAAGGGCTGGAAGAGATCCATACGAAGCTGTAAGATGTGGAAATGCTGAAGAGAGCGATTTGATTGATATCTTGAAGTTTGCCGAGATTTTGAGAAAAGGCTCAGATACTGATTTTGCAAGATCAGAGAAGCCATCAGAGAACTGTCGAAATACAAGCACGTAAACCTTACAGCAGGGTTCGAGTGGTGGAGACTTTCTTGTATATAGTACAAGAGAGCGGAAGAACAGCTCAGATTGATATCAGATTGATAAAAATAGCCTCATCACTAAGGACCTAAACGAGCTCTTAACAAGGATATCTAACGCTACTCTTGGTATAGTTTTAGATGTATTCGACAATGAGATTGCCACGGAAATAACAAGCAAAGTTATGGAGCTGTCTGCAGGCGGAGGGATGAGATGACTTCCATAACCGTTTACGATGGCGCTACAACGATCGGCGGTAACAAGATATACGTAGAGGAGAGAGGCAGAGGTGTCTTCCTCGATTTCGGCATGAACTTTGCTAAATACGGCGAGTTCTTCGAGGAATTTCTCACGGAGAGGAGTGGGAGGGGTATCCACGACCTCATCCACCTCAACCTGATACCAAAGTTAAACATCTACCGCAAAGATCTCGTGCCATCAGACCTCGATGTTGCGTCCTATCCCAAGCTTAACGTTGAAGCTGTCCTACTCAGCCACGCACACCTGGACCACTGCGGAAGTGCTGGCTTGCTCGATGAGAACATAGCTGTCGTTGCCTCTCCAATAACTATCGCCATTCTTAAGGCGTTGAGGGACATTTCGCACACAAAGCTCGGCTCAGAAATAACGTACTTCTCTCCCAAGGTTCCTGATAAAGATGGCAGATACCTCAAATCCCCAACCAGCGGTAAGTACATTGGCAGAAAATTTATCTGCACTTCTGACCCTTCAGAAGAACTTATAGAATTTATCTCAAGCAGATCGGGCAAGAAGAAGATTGAAACTGGAGAAATGTGCCATGTTTCCGATGCTGCACTTCCATTCGAGGTGAAAGTGTTCGAGGTCGATCATTCGATTTACGGAGCGAACGCGTACATACTTCACGGCGATGTAACCATAGCTTATACGGGAGACTTCAGACTCCACGGCAGAAATGCTGACAAAACCAAGAAGTTCGTTAAAAAGGCGAAAGATGCTCGAGTTCTGATAATAGAAGGCACGAGAACTGAAAGGGAAGACGTGAGTGAGTCTGAAGAAGTAGTCTATGAGAACTGCTTGAAAGCCGTTGAAGAGTCCAAAGGTCTTGTTATAGCAGACTTCTCGCCAAGGAACTTCGAAAGACTTGAGACGTTCATGGAGATAGCAAAGAAAACTGGAAGACTGCTTGTTATAACTGCAAAGGATGCTTACATGCTCCATGCAATTGAGTGCGCTGATGGAGTATGTAGGATGGGTGATGATACGCTTATTTACTACGAACTAAAGGACAGGTCGAGGAGCAAGTGGGAAACGGACATTGTCATGGAAAGGTGGGGCGACAGATACATTGATCCTGTAGAGGTGGCAAGAAACAAGGAGCAGTACATTCTTTGCTTCTCCTTCCACGATATAAAGCACCTGCTCGACATAAAGCCCAACGGCGGATCCTACATCTACTCCTCGAGTGAGGCATTTACGGAAGAGCAGAAATTTGACTTCCTAAGACTTTACAACTGGTTAGAGTACTTCAATTTCAGGATTTATGGTTTTGAGATGGTACTGGAAGGTGGCAAGCTTGTTCCAAGTTTCATTAAAGGATACCACGCTTCTGGCCATGCGTCGAAGAGTGATCTGAAATGGGTAATTGAGACAATTAATCCCGATGTCATCATTCCAGTGCACACCGAAAATCCAAGCTGGTTCGTGGAGAATTTTGAGAACGTAGTGGTTTTGAGAGATGGTAGAAGTTACGTTGTTTGAGGCCAAAGGGGACGTATTATGGACATTCTTTTTCTGGACAGAAGCAAAGGTGAAGTGAGAAAAGCATTCAACCTGATAGCATAAGAGCAAATGTATTAAACTTCAAACACAAACAGTTGAACGATGAGCAAAGTAACCATCTCAATCCCGCAAGACCTCGCGAGAATTCTCGGAGTGAGAGTGAAAGAACTTCCCAGGATCGTCAAGCTTTACCTTGTTACTGAACTCTACCGAGAGGGGAAGGTCAGTCTGGGAAAAGCTGCTGAGATAGCAGAAATCAGCAAATGGGAAATGATGGAAGTTCTTGCATCAAAGGGCATCCCGCTGCAGTACGATGAAGAAGATCTGAAAGAGGACGTTGAAACGCTGGAGAAACTGTTATGATTGTCGTTTCAAATTCAAGTCCTCTGATCACACTGGCAAAAATAAGGAAGCTGAACATTCTAAAGGAGCTTTTTGGTCAAATAATAATTCCAAAATCCGTTTGGGTAGAAGTTGTTGAAAAAGGTAGGGGGAAGCCTGGAGCTGAGGAAGTTGAAAAAGCCAGTTGGATTAAGGTAGAGGATGCTAAAGACAAACTGGGCGTTGAAATCTTAAAAGGCGAAGTTGAGATTGGTGAAGCTGAAGCAATCGTTCTTGCAAGAGAACTCAATGCTGACTTCCTCATTATGGATGAAAGAATTCCGAGAATCATAGCCAAATCTCTTGGCTTGAAAGTCATAGGAAGCTTAGCAATTCTGTACATTGCAAAGAAGAAAGGACTGATTGAAGAAGAATTCGATGAGCTCGTAAAGGAGCTCAGACTGAAGGGCATCAGATTCAGCGATGATGTACTCGAGAAACTCAGGCAGATGTACAGTGAGTAATCCAAATATCTTCTTCAACCCCAGTGACTCAATTGAATCTCAAAATGAGTTGTGATGAAGCAGATGGATGTATAGGCAGTTCTGGTTGAAGAGGTAGGAAAGTAATGAAGTGTACAACCCCAGAACTTAAATAACCTGATGTTAGCGCTGTACTAAAAATTGAACAAAAAATTTAAGTATTTGTGATTCAATCAACTACAGTGAAAGCTTACATAACAATCCTCGGCCGCTCCACATGGGCTCTTATCAACACTTACTATGCAGTCTTAGCTGAGAAAGCGTACTATCCTGAGTTGATTTACATCTTCGCAGAAGATATCTACGCTGACCAGATTGGCAAAGCGATAAAAGGTATAGAAATTCTTTCAGAGGAGTTTGGCTTTAAACCTGAGATTAAACAGGAGGTTGTCAGGGAATTGGACTTCGTTGAGGCTGGATTAAAAATTACGTCCTTAATTAAAGATCTAAAACAAAACGGCTACAAGGTGGCGATAGACATAACACCCGGCAGGAAGGCACTTGTTGCTGGAGCTTTAATTCCCATTTCCAAAATTGGTGTTGACCACGTTTTCTACTTAGCTATCAAAACGCTTGATAACGTATCAAAGCCATATAAAATGATTCCATTGCAGATTCAGGAGCTTAGAGACTTCGTCGAGGATGTCAGAGTCCATAAAAGAAGGTGATGCCAGTGAATGAAGTTGTCGTTTCGAGGGATGAGCTGCAGGTCTTGCTCAACATGGAAGACGAGATCAGTATAATGTACCCCTTCTTCAAACATTTCCAGCTGCTGACAGCCAAGCCGGAAGGAGAAGGATATAGGCTGAAGGTTTTTGCTGGCAAGTACGACTTTGACAGAGAGGTGGAGAAACTTGATCACTACGCCAGAGAAATGCCCGGTTATCCGGATTTTCTCGAATGTTTGCTGAGTTCAGGAATAATGGAATACAAAAACGAGGCCGATTTCAGAGAGAAACTCAAACATTATAGGAACTTAACAAAGAGGGTGTACTTCTGCCCCGACACCAACGTAATTTATCACCGCTTCATCTCAAACTCATCACTCTTTAAACAGAACGAGATTTTGCTCGTTGACACCGTTAAGGAGGAGATTGAGTCTGCTCTTAACTTCAAGTACAGTCCCTATCAAATTTCTGAGCTCAAAAATCTTGTGAAGTATCAGGAATTTCTGCTCGATGAATGGGCAAACAAGCGTATGAAAAAGTCAAGAAAGGCTGCGTACATAGCCCTGAGAGAGTACAGAGAAGTTAGGGATATGGCAGTGGAGATTGAAGGCGTCGAGAAATCAACAAGCGATAGCGAGCAGAACGACAGAATAATTATTAAATCTGTCAGTAGGTTCGAAAGGGAGAGAAATGCATTGCCAGTTTTGCTTACGGCAGATACATCAATGGTGGACATCTGCGAACTTGAAGGCGTTGAATACTTTCTATTTGAGTGTCCACACGTGATTAATGCGAATTGCTGCACGGCTGAGCAGATGCTCGAACTCGTTTATAGCCTTGCAGTTGTTTTTGGCGTTATCAGACTCAATTCAACTGTGATTTTCGGAGAGTTTAAAGGAAAAAGCAGGCGTGAGGAGCTGAAATTGAGATTTCTTGACGAGAAAAAGGCAGGGAAATTTGAGAGGGATCTGAGAATATGCAGGAAACTTATGGCCCTGGGGGTAGAAAAGTAGCCAGAGAAATAAAGGCTGTAATATTTGACATGGATAACACTTTATTCGACTTTGTTGAGGCAAAGCTGAAGGCTTGTAAGGCTGTTGCTGAGTATTTGGGTTGTGGAGACGGGGAAAAACTGCTTGGATACTTCTTAAGGGGCATACACGGGTTCGAAGATCTGGAGAATATATTGGATTACATGCGCGATAATGACGTTTACAGCCAGGAGAAGTACGAGAGGTGCTGCAGAATCTACGAAGAGGTTAAGCTCAATAACATTAAACCATATCCTTACGTAAAGGAAACCCTCGAAAAGCTAAGAAAGATTGGTCTGAAGCTCGCAGTTGTTACGGATGCCATGAACGGGCACGCTTTGAGTAGGCTGCGTAAGACTGGTTTACTGCATCTTTTTGATGTTGTGGTTTCAGCGGACATGACGGGAAAGAAGAAACCTGAACCGGACTCAATAAAATTGGCTTTACAGAAGCTTGGGGTTGATGCAAGAGAAGCCATACTTGTCGGAGATAGTGTGAGGAGAGATATAGAGGCAGGAAAAAGACTTGGAATGGTTACCGTTTATGCTGCCTACGGAGATAGGAACTTCTTTGAAGACAAAAGTGAGGAGGCGGATTTTACTTTGAACAGTATTAGAGAATTAATTAGATTGCTAGACCATGCTGACTTATAATTTTACATTCTAAACTTCAATATTCTGACTATCTTTAAAACTTCATCAAGTTTCAATTTTTCGATTGAATGCTTCCTATTTCTATTGAACGAAAAATTTAAGTATGATTGAATTAATCAACTAACATGGTGAATACGTACCGGCGTGGAAGAATAGCCGAAAAGAAAGTTGTGAACTGGCTCAAGAAATTGGGTTTCAAAAATGTAAGAAGGAGCAAGGGCAGTAGAGGGGCTTACGATGTCTATGCCGTTTCTCCAAGCGGCGTTAAGACGTATGTGCAAGTTAAAAGCTATTCAGCGAGGTTGACGAAAGAAGAAAGAAGGAAGCTAAGGAACGTTGCAAAGAAACGGAAGGGGTTTGCCGCCTACGTCCATTACGATGGTAAAGGTAAATTCAGGATGTTTCCACTGGGAAATTGGAGCGGGAAGAGAAAGGGTAGGAAGTAGCAGAGGTGGAAATATGGCCGAAATCAGACTTGAAAATGATGGAAAGATCGTCTACGTGGATTTAACTATATTATAGTCCAGTAGCAGAGATCAATTTTTCTGAAAAGCTTTTAACGCTATCGAAAATTCAAAACAGTTCGATATAGATTTAAGTCTCCGACAGAATTTTCTTAGAAAATAAAAATAACTTAAATTAAATATTATGTATCGGAAGCTTGAAGTAGTAATTGATATCCGCCCACAGAGACAAGATAAAGTATCGATAAAGTATCAATGAGTTTTAAAAATTCTTTTTAAAAATTCTCTTAGTAGACTCTCATTTTCAACAATTTCATTTGCTGAGTACTTTTTTAAAATTTCACTAATTTCTGGAAATACATCTTCGTCGTAAAATCTTTCAAAATTCCTTAAAAGATTACTAACAAAAATACTGTAATCACCATGAGATTTTAATTCTCTGATAAAATAATCCACACCACTTTCTTTTATAATTCTCCTGTAGTATGCAGGTTTAGGTCCGTAAGAGTAAACTACTCCAACCATCCCTCTAAAAAGGGTCGATAAGACGGCACTTTTATATCTCCCTTTAAGCATTCCATGTTCTATTTTTAATTTATTTCTTTTCCTAAATTTTTCCTTTTTTATATCTTCTATAATCCAATGATAGTTCTCCTCAACGAATTTTTTTACTTCCTCAAAAATTGTGCGGTATCCAGATCCATAGATATCAAACCCAATTAAGTCTGGTGAATCTTTGTACCTCATTCTCCTTTCAATTATGTCAAGAAACATGTGCAAAAAGAAACACTTTATTCCATCTTCTCCGAACATTTCTATCCTTTTTCCGAACTCAGATCTCACAAAACTTGAAGAATCGAAGTAATAGAGGACTACTCTTTTATCATTAAGAAATCTAAGTTTTGGAGTCTGAATTTTTTCAGTAAAAAAGTCGTAGAAATCATGGTGGTCTTTGCTGTCAATGTACTCATCAACAAGTTTTTGAATTTCTCTATTTATACCAAGTAATTCCCCATATTTCCTGTGAATTTTCCAGCTTGGCAACTTCTCACCTTAAAAACATCAAGGCTGTATCAATCAGTCTTCTTTTCACAATCTCCTCGAACCTTCTATTATCCAGAACCAAAAACGGTCCAGAATCTGGTAGCCCAATATATCTGGATGTGATGCCAAGCTCACTTAATTCGTCAAGAATTCTTTTTACGATGTCAATTGGAATTCTATAGAAATCTAAGTACCTTTCAAAATTCTCCCTAGCAACTCTTGGATCTCTTAATTTGCTAAGCTCAAGTATTGTAACAAGAGATCCAAACTCCCACAATAACTCGCTTTCGAATGCAGGTGCATCACTTAATACATACTCAGCGACTTCCAACGGGCATCTAATCTCATAATGAATAAACCGAGCATATGAATCGTAAACTGGAACTTCGTAAGCCAAACCAAATCTCTCTAATCGATTAAAGAAATTCCTACTTCTGCTGTAATTATAATACGTTAAGAAATGACATATTAATGACAAAAGAGGAGTTATTCTTTCTTTCTTCCCATATTTTAGTTCGACTTCTTTTCCCATTTTTACAAGTTCACGATGAATGTAGTAATCGCCAACTTTATCTATTAGAATATAAAAGTAAACGTTCAAAGATGTCTTCCTCATCCAATTCAAATCTCAAAATGTGTTCTTTCGCAAACCTTTCAACAGTTCCAGCCACAATTACCGCAGACATTTTTCCGAATTCTCTAATAATGTCATCGATTTCCTTAGAATAAGCGTTAATCCTACTTAAGATAACCTCTTCACCGATCTCTTTTCCTTCATCTGTCAAATAGGCAAAATACTTCCTTAGCTCCCCACTACCTCTTGCATTCTCATGTACCAATCCAAAATTTTTCAATATGGTTAGAACCTTCGGATCTATAGTAGTTTTGTATTGTGGCCTATTTGTTCTTCTACCAGAACGAATAATATCAAGAGTTACAGAATCTCTATACATAGATGGAATCTCCTTAGAAATGTATAACATTGCAACCAAATTTAAAGCTTCTTCAACAAACTCATCCAGCCCAGAACTTTTAAGAGTCTGAATAAACTTATCCAACTTTCCTTCTACAAACATAATAACACCTGTAATTACTGATAACTAACTATTCATTAATTTTACGATTAATTTTTAAAACTAATGCGGGGGGCGGGATTTGAACCCGCGGACCCCTTCGGGACAGGGTCTTAAGCCCTGCGCCTTTTCCTGGCTCGGCAACCCCCGCTTATAACATTCTGCTATAACATTCTGCAAAACTACTTCCGGGAAAATAAGGTTAACTGCATTGTAAGTTAACTACTCAAGCAAAACCCTTATCAGGTCTTTATCATGAACCAGTCCAGCAAGTCTGTTTTCAGCGTCAAGCACCGGCATATGGTCTATATCCTTCCTGACCATCTCCCTTGCACATTTGCTGACGGACGTGTGCGGGTAAACGTGAGCGGCCTCTCTCATGTAATTTCTCACAGGCTCCTTTGGTAGTTTGACAACACTGACTTCAAAGTACTTCACTGTAAAGTCCCTTATACTGTCCCAGGTCCATGCATCATCGGTATCACTTGATGAAGAGTAGTGAGTCTGCTCT
>CAZUMR010000033.1:0-2931 GCA_964622075.1 uncultured archaeon
TTGGTTCAACAACATCTCTATAAAATTGATTTATTAATATTCTAACAACTTCAGCGTCTGCTTTAACACCAAGATATTCCTTAATAAGCTCATACTTCTTTTGAAGATCTTCGTCCATAGTTAGTTTAATTCCCTTTACTAAGTTGTTGTTAAGTTTTGTTTTAACAATTGCTTTAACAATTCATTTAACAATACTTTCAATCTTCAATCGTGGGTTGAATCATCCAATTTACCTTCTAATTTGTCATGATTTATTATTTGTTAGTATACATACATATTAACTGCCTCCAAATAATATATTAACTCACAACCAAATTGTTATTAACTCAAGACATTGATTCTGCTTTATATCCTCTTTCTAATATTTTTTCTACATCAATAAACTTTCTTACTACTTCTTCACCGAGTGGTGTAAGACTATATAGGGTAATGGGTCTTCCAAGCTCGTTGAAACCGGGCTCTTTCTTAAGCAAACCTATCTTAGTTAGTTCCTCTAATCTCTTATACAATGTCTTTTCGCTAATACTCTTTATACTTTCAGCTAATTTAGAAGGCTGGACCTTACCATGCTTTTTAATCTCCAAAAGGATATCATATACTCCCTTCTGAAAAATATACTCCATCATCGCCTTAAGTATAGTTGACTTCTCAATTTTTATGGCTTTGCGGAATTAATAGCAGTTTTACTGTGTTTTTTACATAAATACAGTAAAAACGAAAGTTTTAAATACCACAAATTTTACAGTAAACTGTAAAAAGTAAAGTGGTGATGTAATGATGTCAAGATTTGTAGGGGCTAAACTACCAGAGAAGTTGTATAAGGCTCTCCAAGAGTATAAACAAAAAAAGGCAATCGAAAGCGATTCTGAAGCAATCAGAGATATTCTTAGACAATTTTTGTTAAAAGATGGTGAGGTGATTATAAATGGTTAAACAAGAAAATTACACCTTTTCAGTTCATCCAGAACGTGATGCAGACATTATCGAGATTATTGAATCAATTCCTAAAAGTCAAAGAAGTGAATTCATCAGACAAGCGATTCGCTACTATGCAGGACTAATCACAGAGAATGATGGAGATATAGATAAAGCGTTGTATAGAGTCATTCAACTTGAAAAGAGGCTTGCAGAGTTAGAGAAGAGGTCTGAAGAGAGATATCAGAGTATTCTTGAGTTGATTCAGAATGAGTTAGAAGAGTCCAGAAAGGAGAGGGCAGAACTCAAGAGAGAACTTTCAATTCTAAAGCAATCGATTGAGAAGGCTCAACAGAAAGTAAAGGAAGAACAGCAAAAGAAGGAGGAAGAAGAGAGGAAGAGAAGAGAAGAAGCGACGAAACTTATGAAAGCTCAATTCGAGTGGTATGCCGATTGTGCTAAATATGGTGGGCTGACCATCGAGCAACGAATAAAACTGAAGAAAGACATTGAAGCTTTTGCCAGAGCACATGGTTTAACGGTTGAGGAAGTAAAAACGACTCTTCTCTCAATTTATCCGATTTTGAACAACTATCTAAACGGAAAGGGGGTCGTGGGCTATGTCTGAAACAGTTCTCGTTAATGTTATGGTTGAAATTATAAAGAAGATCAATGAAACACAAACGACGTTAAAGAATGCGAGTTTAGTATTAACTGACGAGAATCTAAAAGAGGAACTAAATAAGATCTACGATGAGCTTGGAAGCATAGCTGAGAAGGTAATTTCAATTTTAAGTAGGTGATGGAGATGATTGAGGTTGAAATCGACGTGTTGTTGGAGAAGATGAATGGGTTTACGAAAATGGATAAATCTGAAATCCAAGCGATCAAGGAGAGGATAAAGGAGCTCGAACGAGTGGACGGCGACGAAGAAATCAGAAGGGCGCTGGCAGAGAACGAAAGAAGAACCTTAATCTCGTTATTGAATCGCATAGCATCTAAGCGGTTAACTAAACTCGTGAACTCTGCAGTCCACGAGATGATTTTTGAGGAGAGGATTATCGATCTTAGCAACGCAATGGAGTTTGAGAAGCAATTCTACGAGTCGCTCCTCGTTTTGATGAGGAATTATTGGAAGAATTGGGAGGTTGATGGAGATGAATGAGTTCCCTTATCTGATCTTCCGGAAGTGTTGCTATTTCTGTAGGAACAGGGAGGAATGCGGGAAGGAGGGAATGTACGACCTCTGCTCGAATTTCGTTCTGAGGGAGGACTTAGCGAGATTTCTCTCCACAGAGATCTTCGATGCGGTTGTGGAGGTTATTGAGAGGAGGGGGTAATGATGTGGGGTAGTGAGGTGTGGGATGATAAAGGGCTGGTGAAGTATGGGGATTTTGTCAGGGCGGATGTTAGGAGGGCGTACGAGCCGTGGGAAGATTGGGAGTTAGAGATACTACGAAAATATTACGGAAAAATGCCTGCAAGCCGAATCGGGCTAATCTTGGGTAGAAGTTCCAGAGCCATTCGTCAGAAAGCAAAGGCCTTGGGGCTCAAATCCAGCAATTTCGGATCTTACCCCAAATTTCTCAAGCTCCTCCCCTCATCCTGCCGTTGGGGAGGAAAAAGGTAGGTAGGAGGGGGTTGGAGATGCAGGTTTGGATGCAGAGAGTAGTATTTGGGGTGGAAATAAGAGCTTTTGGGTTGAGCGAGAGGGAAGTGAGAGAAGTAGCAAGCAGTGTAATCAAGGACTACAGCGAATGGGATATATACGATATAAAGAATGGCAGGAATGGACATATTGAGCTATATCTGGAATACAACTACAAAGAGACTTTCATTGACGGAGAACTTTTTGAAGGGATTAAGTATTCAGCCAAGACAATTGCGAAGGAAATCGAAGAGCATCTAAAGACATACAAGGCCTTAAAGCGCTATTTTGGGGTTTACTATAACTGTAACGGCCATAATGGCAAGAAGAGCAATGAAGCCAAAGAGATCATGAAAAAGGTCGGGATT
>CAZUMR010000034.1:0-34273 GCA_964622075.1 uncultured archaeon
ATTTCGATGACGTTTGTGACGGTAGTTTAATTAGTCTCCGGGTTGAACTTCTTTCATGCCGAAGGAGATAAAGATAAAGGTCCCGACACCGGAAGACGTTGTCTCTGAAGAGTTCGTCAAGCATCTGGCGAACGCTTACAAAGAGCTGCTTTTAGCTGCCAAGTGCCTGATAGACAACCAAATAAAGAAGGTGGAGGAGAAGGCTGAAAACCCCAGAGAGTTGAAGAAAATAGAGATCGAGTAGTAAATTTTAATTTTATATTGATAATTATATTTTTAACTTGCTTCTATTTATCTTTGTCTTTGATGTAAAATAACTTATTATTTAAATTATTTAGTTTACATGATTATTTAGATGTAATATATAAAGACAAGGTAGATATCCTAACAATGTAAATATTGTCTTTATTATAGTTATTACTATCAACACGACTATACGCTAGTAGGTATCCTATTACGGCGTTTATCCAATTTCCAGATTTTCCGTTCGTCATACACTCTCACTATTTACAAATTATACTTTATTAAAATTTTTCTAATAAGTTCGAATAACAATATTTTTAATACCTTAATACCTTTATTAATTTGTCTTTGTTTCTTGGAAGAGTAGGTCATCGAATTTTTTCTTGTAGTTATTATTTTACTTCTCAAGAGTGGCTGGAAGATACTCTTTCAATCTCCATTTTCAGGAGTTCACCTTTGCTTCCAATCGATGTTCTAATTACTCACGCTACGGTAGCAACAGTGATCTTTCAATCTCCATTTTCAGGAGTTCACCTTTGCTTCAATGCCCGACGACATTAGAAGAGCGTACTTACAGTATGTTCTTTCAATCTCCATTTTCAGGAGTTCACCTTTGCTTCCCCACCTCAAATCCTTTCTTTGTCCAAGATATAAATAAATTTCTGTCCTTTAATCAATGCATTCCGGAATAGCTAAAAATGACTCCGAGTATTTAAAGGAATTCCAGTGGGAGTTGAGCAATATCCTACCTCTATTCCACGATTTAATCACTCTCCTGCAAAATTCGGCAGAGTTCACTTCCGAAAATCCATCAATCAATTGTATCTCCCACTCTCTCCTTCCATTCACTCTTCATTTTCTTATCCCGATGTCTATAATAATCACGAATAAAATAGGAATTCCAAAATTATTTTGGAGATTAAATTTATATAATGGTTTAGTTTCTTGTACCGTAAAAAAGAAATATCTGCCGAAAAATACAGGTATTATGGTGTATTTCCTCAACGATGTGGAGCACAAATATATAGTCATGAATTTGAGACCAAAAATAAGAGCAAACCCTGTTCCGGAAGAACTTAGAGGGTGGAACTGGCACTCTCCTCCACTAAAACCATATTACGATGTAAAATTGCCGATGTATCTTGTCTGTAGCAGTTATTGCAAAACAGCAAGAGATGTTTACCTAACTATGGTTGAAGGAAAGAAAGGGGAAGAAGATTTTAACATCTCTCTGGGTAAAGCCGTTCATGAGGCTATAGCAGGTGCAATAAGAGAGGCTAAGAAGTTAAACTTTGACGCTGAGCCACCTGAGCAGGAAAACGAAACCATTCAATGTGCAGTAAACTTAGTGTGGGACTACACGATATCTGCATGCAAATCATCCTTTCTCAAAGCAAAAGCTGAACAGCCATATGCAAGTGAAGAGGATGTAATAGCGACGTCTATTCCCTTTCTCGTGGAACATAGAATGGATGGAACACTTTTGGGCTGTTCTGGTATTATTGCCGTCGATTGTTACAACTACTTGAGAAATATAGTATTTGATGTGAAATTATCATCCTCTAAAAATATGAGACTTTACACAACTGGTTATGCACTGGTAATCGAAAGTTTATACGAGATTCCCGTTGATATAGGTTGCACAGTTTCTGTTTCATTTAAAAAAGATAGGTTGGCACTCTCAAAAGATATCTACTACATTGATGCGAATTTGAGAAACTGGTGGATAGAAGAGAGAGACAAGAAAGCGGAAATCGTTTACAATCAGGTTGATCCGGGCAAACCTGATGAATGTAACCCTAAGTGTATGTTCAGGAGTATCTGCTTATGAGATTGATAGTGGATGGTTATGGTAAGTACATTGGAAAAGAAAACGAATTAATTGTTGTGAAAGAGAAGGGTAAAGTTGTTAAAAAGGTGAAGCCAGACGAACTCGAGCAGGTTGTAATATCTGGGAAGGCATCTATAAGTACTGATGCCATCAATTTGATGCTTAAAAACGCTGTTGACGTTGTTTTTGTTAATAGACGTGGTGAAGTTACTGGAAGACTTATGCATCCCTTTGTTGGTACTGTTAAAACGAGAAGGGAGCAGTATTTAGCGTACAATGATGAAAGAAGTGTTATACTTGCTAAAGAATTCGTACACTCAAAACTCAAAAATCAGATAGCTATTTTGACAAACCTTGCAAAAGCAAGAAAAGATAGCAGACCAGAAATAGCCGAAAAACTCATGAGTGCAAGAGATGAGATCAAATCATCAATTGACAGACTTGACAGCGTGTATGGGAGTAAGATAGATGATGTGAGGGAGGAAATTCTTGGAATCGAAGGAGTTGCCAGTCAAACGTACTGGAACAGCTTGGTACTGATATTTCCTCCAGAATATGGGTTTAAGGGTAGAAGGGGTATTGAACCAGGTCAAACAAGGTACGCTCAAGACATAATCAATGCAATGCTGAATTACGGATACGCAATTCTTCATTCAGAGTGCATACGTGCTGTAGAACTTGCGGGCTTAGATCCTTACGCTGGATTTTTGCACGCTGATCGTTCTGGTAGGACATCTATTGCTCTTGATTTAATGGAAGAATTCAGACAGCACATCATTGATAGAGCTGTAATAAAGCTGATATCGTACAGGCAAATTAAAGCTAACGAGTGTGAGATGAAAAATTTCGTTTGCTCTTTAAACGATTCTGCAAGGAGGACTTTACTTGGTGAAGTTCTTAAGAGGTTTGAAACGAAGACTCAGTACATAGGAAGAAATTTGAGCTACTCCTTAATAATTCTTCAGCAGGCAAGGAAGATAGCGTCTTTTTTAAGAGGAGAATGCAAGTACTCAGGGTTCAAACAGGGATGGTAATCGATTCTGTTCGTCTTGCTATTCGTTAATGACTTTGATTTTAGGGGTGAAATGATGATAGATGTTAGTGATATAGTGCAATACCTCTACTGTCCTCGAAAGCTGTACTTCATTAAGGTGATGGGCATAAAAATATCGAAACCTAAGATGGATGTTGGAAAGGAGATACATGAAAATGTTTTGGAATCCCTTAAAAGGAGAAAGATAGAAGGTGAGATAATCAGTAACGTTTACCTCGAAAGCAGTAAGTACAATCTGAAAGGTTGCGTTGATGCTATAATCAGAAAAGGGGAGGAGTACATACCTGTTGATGTTAAATTTTCCAGATTTAGAAGTTTATTTTATCAGTGGAAGATGCAGCTTGTGGCTTACTCTGTCCTCGTCGAAGAGAACTTTGGCTGTAAGGTTAGAAAGGCTTACATCTACCTCACGGAAGGAAAAGACTGGATTGAAGTGGAGATTATGCCGGAAGATAGGGAGGCTCTGATAAAGATAATTCAGAAAGTAGAAGAGATAATTAGTGAAGAAAAATATCCACAAGTAAGTAAGTCTAAGAAGTGCAACTATTGTGAGGTTTCAAAATTTTGTGTATGAGTTTTATGTATGATTTAATTTTGTTTGATTTGCACTTGTGATGTTAGAGGTAGTGGTGTTTTGATAAATTAAATTCTGGTAAACTAAGCAAAGTCCACTTTACGGTTTTTTACGAGTTCGACACCCGTGTTGCTTATGACTATTGCTGTTTCAACACACCTCCTGCATAGGGGTATTATGAAAATGCAGTCGTGTTCATCCTTGACA
Organism: uncultured archaeon; assembly: GCA_964622075.1. Classification (GTDB taxonomy): domain Archaea; phylum Halobacteriota; class Archaeoglobi; order Archaeoglobales; family Archaeoglobaceae; genus WAPX01. The sequence continues at coordinate 3,910 of CAZUMR010000034.1, forward strand.
AACTTTTTAACTTGCTTTGATAGGGCATCTCTGTCGTTTGGGTTTAACTCTCCTCTAAATGCTGAGTACTGTACTCTTTCAAGTCCGTACCTTTCAAGGAGCTTTGCAAGTTTTGTTCTGTTTGTGCTATCACTTATATCGTATACTATGAGGTGGATCATAGGTTATTTTATTTTGGCAATGTTATGAATTTTACTGCAATTGTGCTTGTTGAATGGGGAAATGTTTACGATTGAGGGGCAAATTTTTTAGAGTGGTTAAAAGAATTAAGAGAAGAATCAGGGTAACTTTCTTTATGGAGTTAGTCATAAAACTCTATTTTTTACAGATATATTTTCATTATATATCTTTTGTATCTATCCAACCTTCCGATTTGATGAATTTTGTGAGGTTTTTTGCATTCAATTTCTGATTTAATCTTTGCCCTTTTGCGGGCAAATATTGATGCTAATCACCGTACTTATTGCCTTTCATCCCCAAGAGAGTGGCATCGTTTTCCAGCACTACTCCTGCAATCATAGGTATCTCCATCCTCTCAGAGAATTTATGAGGAATGCCTATGTCTAAACAGAATGCTCACGTCCTCCACCCCATTCTTAGCGATTCTTTGATTTTCACAAACCTCTTCATCACTTACCTCTATTAATCCATAAGATCATTTATCTTTTTCATCAAAAATTGGAATGATTTTTAACTCAGTTTGCAGTTTGCCGGCTATTTCTACCAGTTTTCGGTAAGTCTCTTCTCTCAATTTGATGGATTTTGTGGTCGTAGTTGTTTATTTAGTAGTTTTTCTATGGAAATTTGGCTGAAATAGCTTAAGTGCATCTTGTACTTTTTTGCAACCTTCTTTATTTCTGGCATGAAAACAGAGAGCGACAGACGATTTAATTTCTTTTATAATTTTATAATATTTTTGACTAAAAGAAGAACTTTTGAGGTATAGCATTGTTAATAAGCCCTTCTGAAAACGTAAAACTTGTTGGATGGCTCTTTAGCAGCATCTAAGTTCTTTTTCATTTTTTAAGTAATTTTGCGCTTCGTATTGATTAAGTCTAAAACAATATCATATAGTTTTTCTCTGCGAGTAACTTTCTGCAGTTTGCTCAGATCATCTATTTTAAGTAGAGTCTCTTATGTGGAATTTCAGAAGATTTTAGTTTCCATAAAACTTTATCTACAAAAATTCAAAGGAAAAAATTTAACTACTTGCTCGAATCAAAGAATTACAATGGGTGCAACTAGGAGGATCTCTGTTTCAGAAGAGGTATGGAAAGAGCTACAAGCATTAAAGAAACCAAACCAAACATTTAACGATTTGTTGATTGAACTTTTGGATAAAGAAAAGAAACGTAAGTTGGTTAGAGATATGAAGAAGATCGAAGAGGAGGAAGAATTTGTTGAACTTATATTCTGACCATTTGGAATGGTTCCGAAATCTAATAGTATATATTTCATTAGAAAAAGCTAAATATAGTTAGCAGTGTAATATTGGTATGGCTACATCATGGAGGGTTTTAATAAGTAAAAAAGCTAAGAAATTCTTGGAAAATCTTCCAGAAAAAAATCAGAGAATAATAAAAGAAAAGCTCAAAACCTTAAGTGCTGATCCATATCCAAAGAGAAGTGGAAGTAAGAAAAAATTGAATTTACCTGATTACGAATTGTACCGCATGCACATAGCCAAATCTTATACAGTTTTTTATAGAATTGTTGAGAGCGAAAGGGTTGTTAAAATACTTGATATAATGACTATTGAGCAAGCTCATAAGATGTATGGTCGACTATAGTTTCAGAGTGTTTGGAATATTTTGCGTTAATTCAACTACTGTTGGAATAAATCTAAACTCAAAGCGAATAGAAAACTATAAATATATGCTTAGACAACATCACATTATGCAACAAAAACAACTCTCCGACGAGGAATGGAGCGTTGCAAGAGAGATAGCTAGAATGTTACGATTTTTCATTGAGCTTGGTAACTATGGGTATGTAGACAGACTGTCAAACACATACAACATTGAAATTGTCGAAAGAACGATATATGAGGCTCTTAGAGAAAGTAAAGCAAGCATGAGTTACATTAGAACTAATGATGAGGGGAAAAAAGTATATGTGGATTCAAAGGGCAAGGTTTACAACATTACACCTTATATACCTCCTTCTAACATAATCCAAAAATTTTTGGATTCTGCTGCTAAGGATTTGAGAATTTGTAGGATTGCCTCGGCTTTGGCGTTTACATATATAACGAGGTGAGAATGTGTTCGTGTCTGTGGGTGTTAGATTTGTAGCGAACCTTGAAGCACTGAATATGGTTGAGACTGTTGGTAATGTTACAAAACACAGAAGAGCGCCTGTAGTTATCAGAGGTGATAATGGTTACAGCATAAAATGGGTTCCAGCTATAAGTGGGGAAAGCTTTGGACATGCTTATCAGGAAAATCTCGTTAGGGCGGCAGAAATGCTTTATGACTCTCCGCCATTATGTAAATGGTGCAAAATCGGAGAATTCTACAAACACATGGATAAAGACCATATCGACGACGAAATTTTGGATGTGTGGAAAAAGAAAGACAAAGTCAAAAAAGACAAGAAGAAAGTTCCGAAGTACAAGAAAGAGTTCGAAGCGGCAGTCATAAAAAGCTGTCTTGTCGAGGACATCGGAGGCTTTCTACACGCCGAAGATCCTCCAGTAAGGAGAACATCGCTATTTCAGGTTGGTTACATAATTCCCACGGTGGAATCGATCTATGCTGCTGTTACAGAGACGCAGTTCCACGCAAGGCACGCTCCGTCCGAGACGATGAAAGGCGACGAAGCGAAGGATGTAACCGAAAGAGCTTCGCAAATGATATATTACGTTGAGTTATCCTCAGCCGAATACGCTCTGCTCTTCAACGTAAACCTCGGAGGAATCGGTTACACGTCGATGACGAGCGTTGAAAAGGTATTGGATGATGAAGAGATAGAAAGAAGGAAGAAAGTGGCGATGTTGGCACTTGAAATGACACTGCACGATTTTGGAGGAAAAAGAACGAGATTTCTGCCAATAGTAGAGATTACTGACATGGTAGCAAGTGTTTCAGATTTACCATTTACAGTCTCGTCGCCAGCATATCCAGAGTACGACGTTAAAACGATGGAAAGAAAGAAGAGCGTTGAGGAGTTGTATAATAATCTTGGTTTGAATAAATCAATTACCACTATTGGGTACAATGCAAATGCAGATGAGTTGGCGGGTACTCCAGAGGATGTAATAAAGAAAATAGTTGAAAAAATATGTACTTCTTGAAAGTTTCAGTCCAGCCGCACTGGGGATATGCTTTAAGAGTTGTTCCGTTCAGTAAATCCAAACCAGCGTTGCCAGTACCTCCACCAACGACGCTGATCGGAGCTTTGGCTTATCCACTTAATATTATGCTTGGAATTCCAGAAAACAACGGTGAAGTGAGTGGTGCAGACAGATACAGAAACTTATTCATTTCTGTGAATGCAAGGATAGATGTTCCCATAATTAAGTACGGAGACATAACTAGGGTTTTTTGGTACAGAAAAGAAGAAAAAACAGTTCAAAGTGATGCAATTTCACTTGAGAAAGTATATAGTGTGTCTGGTGAAGGGAGCATTGATATTATATATGTCGTCGACGAAAACGAAGCCGAACGTGTAGTTGGAGATCTGAACATTCTAAAACTTGCGGCGTGGGGTATATCGAGAATAGGTTCTAAAGAATCCATTGTGAGCGTTAAAGATGTTGAGCTGAGAAAAGCAAATCTCGTAGAGCGTGATAAAATCGAAACAGATTACTACTTTATGGGTTATGCGAAACTCATCAAGGGTGACTTAATTTCTTTTGATATTGTCGATTTTAGAGAATATGTAATTGGTGATTACGTCAACGCAAAAAAGGTTCCGTTAAATGTTCCGTATAGTATGAGAAGACAAAAATCTGAGAAAGTATGGGTCACAATTGAAAATGGGAAAGTTTTTACAGATGGTGTAGACGAGGTGATCGCTTATGCTTAAAATTCCCTTGCCTCCTTATGGGACGCTGATGAGGGGACTTTCAACTGCATTTTTCCTTAAATTGGGCAGTAACCTTAGAATACGGGATGCTGAATATCGCTTTAAAGGAGATTCGTTCGTTGTAGAATGTGACTATGAAGACTTACTTGACGCGTTTATAGATACTTTTAAGGAAGCGTCGGATATTATGGAAAGCAAGCTAAATACCCGGCCTGGAGACATAAAACTCCACAAAAACGATATTCGCAGTCTGAAAAAGAATGGCGTTGATGTTTCTTCTGAATACTGCTGTCAGTTTACGATAAACTTCTGTAAATCTCTTGCAAACAGCCTGAATATTGACAGTGTTAAAAATACAGCTAATTTTAAAGTAAAGGGTGATAGAATATACTTTGGTGACGGAAAGATCGCACTCTTTCAGATGTTTGGTGTGGAGAAATACTCATCAGCGAGTAGGTTTATGAAATCTAACCTTACGAACTTCGCTTACAGATACCATGTCAATGACGTTTGGCTTGGAATATTGCTTTCGGGGTTTTCTTTCACGTATTCTGGATATTTCAATCAGAATGTACTGCTACTTGTCCCATATGAAGACTTCAGTTACGATATTGGTATTTACGACGGGCTCACAATGAGCTCACTTAGGGCTAAAGGGAGCGATCCAATTCAAGCTTATGTAATCTTGATATCTCTTTCAACTCTTAGAGAGTATATGCGTAAAGAATCCAAAATTTTCTTTGATCCATCCACGCTCAATTTGACGATCTACAAGATCTCTAGGCAGGGGAATACCTTTACACTCACGTCTAAGATAGAGCAGAATTTTTCGCAGATATTTGAATTTGCTGCGAAATATCTTGAATATTACAACAAGGAACTAGGTAAGGATTTGTCTGAAATTACTCAACTTGAAGAAGCATTGGGAAAAATCGTACGTCTCGTTTCGAGCGGGAAGGGTAAGACTGACAAATATCAGAGAGCGGCGTTTATGCTTTACGATGCTATACACAAATCTCACGATGCCTATGACATGATTTATTTCTTTGGTAGAGAACTTTCGCAAAAGGCATTTGAGCAGATGCATAAAAAAGGATACTGGCTTTTCCGTGGAGATGGAGGAAAGGAATTTGAAGCGATACTCTATGGACTCAGTGTTAGAAATTTATTCGAAGCTCGTTAAAAAAGGATTCTTTAAGGGAAGAACCGAAAGACCACTAGTTTCAGAAGCACTTGAAAAAATTGAGCGATTAAGACCAGTCGTATTTTCAGCCCCACCTGGATATGGTAAAACTGCCGTAGTTTATTCAACAGGAATTTACTCTCTTTTTTCTTGGGAAAAATTCTGCGGATGTATTCATATATTGCCAATGAGGTCTATAGTTGAGAGTGCTACAACAGCTCTAGTAAATGGACTGAAAACAATAAATATAAATGAATATATTTATGGATCGGAGATGATGTTTAATCATAGTTCACAATTCTTGCTAAAACCACTTTCATTTACAACAATTGATACATACTCTCTGTACTTAGCTAAGTTGCCACCAATTGAAATGGAAAAACTAAAAAATAAGTTTTATGGACATTACGAACTTTCAAGAGGATCAATTTTTAGTTCACTTAATGTTTTTGATGAGATGCATTTATTTCTAAATGAGAAAAATTCAATTAAGGTAACTCGATATTTCTTTACTATGGTAAAGGCATTGCTAAAAACACAAACGCCGATAGCTCTTATGAGTGCAACTCTACCTCGAAATGTGGTGGATGCTTTGAAGAGGGTAGGAAAGTTTGAAATTGTGGAATATAGATCTGATAAAGATAAAGATTTTAGAAACGAAATGCTTTCAATTAATTTGAAAACAAAATTAATTGATGATATCCAAATTTCTGAAATTGTTAAAGAAGAAAACTTTAATAAAATTTTAGTTGTTGTAAATACTGTAAAGAGAGCTGTTGAAATTTACAAGAAACTTTCTGACTATAATCCTATCTTACTGCATTCAAGGTTTAGACAGAAAGATAGAGAATATAAGGTGCGTAGACTTTTAAATAAGAATAACTGGATTTGCATTTCAACACAAGTTGTTGAAGCAGGAGTTGATATTTCTTCTGATGTTTTAGTTACAGATATTTGCCCCGCTTCATCGCTAGTTCAGCGCTCTGGCAGGGTTGCAAGATATGTGGGTGAGTATGGAGAAATGTACATTGTTAAAGACATTGAAGAGGGGCCGTATTCTAAAGATTTAGTTGATCAAACACGTAGATATCTCAATAATCACAAAAATGGAAAATATGTAGATATTAACTGGAAGTTACCTGACATTGAAAATGGATACTCTAAATTACTTGAATATGTTCATAAAAATAGAATAGATATCGGATATAGTAGTGAATTTATGAAGTTGATACTTTTACCATGGAGTTCGCGCGATGCGTTAAAAATGGTAAGGGCTGTTGGTAGTTTTACAAGGGATAATATAATTATACCATGTTATGTGGGAACAAAGAGTCGAGAAAATGCAATACCTCTTACTTCGGAAATTGCGTTTAATCTAATTAGAGATAAGAAAGCACAAATGATGATTGGCAATGAAAGCTTAATAAAATTTGTTAAAAGTAAAAGTTACCTTGAAAATCTCTTGCTGGAAGGTTGTTTTGAGTGGATTAGTATAGATACTTCAGCCTATAGAGAAGAGGTGGGTATTGTTTGAGCAAAGATATTTTTGCTTATAAAGATAATAATAATGTTGAGACACTTAAAGAGCATGTAGATGAGTGTGTAAATTTTATCAAAGAGCATTATCTTAAACGGGGTTACCACATTATGCTTTCCCGTAGAATGTGCAATTCTGCAGAAGTAATTGAAGATATGCTTATTAATACTGCGAGATTGCATGATATTGCTAAGGCTTACGAACCCTATCAAAGCAGAATTAAGTGTGGTAATTCGGCATTTGGACACGAAATATTTTCGTCTATAATTTTCTACAAAATATTTGGTGTTAAATATTTACCCTTTGCTATTTCAATACTTTATCATCATCATACGATATCTGGAACTAATCACTCAGAAATTTTCGCTCGATTAAATAGAATTCAGAAGACGATAAAATCTAATAAAATATTTTTAGATGTTAGTAGCAGTGAACTCTCGAAGGTTGTGGGAGTTAATGCAGAATTTCCCGAAATTATAACTTTTGAGGATGCAAAGAGAGTGCTTGAAAGATTTTTTAAAGAACATATGAGCTCTAATGACTATAACATGAATTATGTATTTTCTATTTTGATTTTGCACCCCATTATTAGAGGAGACAACTTTGCAGCAAGTAAAAATAGGGGTAATGCAGGAGGAAGAAAGCAAAAATACTGGGTACCTGTAAATATTCCGAGGGAAATCTTATGCGACTGATAATTTTAACTCTCGGCTTTGATGAAAAATTTGCTGTTAGAGGTATCTTAAGGTATGCTCCAAAGCCTGATGACACTGTGATGATAATAACAGCCTCACCTCTCGTTGAGAAAGCAGAGAAAGCCCTGAAAACTTTGCTCAACATATTGAAGAGCTATGCAGGGATTGAGAACATTGAAGTCGTTGAAATTGATGTATCGAATCCCGAATCTGCGAAACATAAAATTAAAGAGTACATTTCAAAGTACAAATGCGAATTAATTGCAAATCTTTCAGGAGGGATGAGAGCTTTAATTCTCATAACACTGGCTGCTGTCTTAAGTAGCAACAGGAATGCCTTAATTGAACTTGAGACTGAAAATCTTGAAAATATTATTACTCTTGCTCCAGAATTCTTTAAACCTGAGCCGATAGACGAATCGGATATACGAGTTCTAAGGAAAGTGGCAGAAATTGGGGAAGTGAAACTGGATGAATTTGCCGAAGTTATAGGAAAATCGAGGACGACAACTTATAGAATCCTTAAAAAGCTCGTTAATACCGGTTACCTTGAAGAGAAAAAGATTGGGAGAGGCGTAATCTATATACTGTCGAGCAAAGGTACGCAAGTGTTGGGAGTAGCGAATATGAAAAACAAAACGACATCGGAACAATCACATGACACTACAAACAAAAGAAAGTGATACCATGACATTCACACTCAAACTGACAAAACTCAGGGCAACACTGAACTTTCCCCAGTATAGCCTGCCGTACTGGCTTGGTAACAAGTTCAGAGGTGGATTTGGGAGCGTTTTATTTAAGGCAGTGTGCGGGCATCTGAAACCTGAATGCGAGAACTGTTTAAGCAGAGACGACTGCCTTTATTACGCTCTATACGTTAGAAATAAACAGAAGAGAGGAAAAAGCCAGCCAGTTCGACCAGTAGTGTTCATTCCACCGTTTTTCGGAAAACCCGTTTCGGGAAGAGGTAAACTTGAACTGGAAATAAACGTCTTCGGAGATTATGAGAGATACATCCCTCACATAATTTACGGCCTGAAATACCTTGGTAAACTTGGCCTAAATGCAAAAAGCAGGTATGAGGTTGAAAAAATAATCGACTGCTTTTCTGGAAAGGTCGTTTACGATGGAGAGAGTATAAAAATGAACGCTCTGAGCCCGGTAAACCTCTCTGAGATAGGAGGGATTGAAACAGGGATTGAAACAGAGTCTGATACTGTAGGTACTGTAGGAATTGAATACTCAACACCTATCGAGGCAAAAGTGCCCCTACCTCTGAACCACCTGATCCACATGATTCGCAGGAGGTTAATTCTGTACGTGAACGAGTATGGAGAAGGTACCGTTCCGGATTACACGTGTCAGGATGAAATACTCGAATCGAACTGGAAATCTCACAGACTGACTCACAGATCGAAGAGAGGCGGGCTGAGAAACTTTTACGGTTATACAGGCTATGCAATCTACAGATTCAGTGCGGATGAAAATGCACTAAGATTGCTCTCCATAGGCGAGTTAATTGGGGCCGGTGCAAAAGCGAGCTTTGGTATGGGATTTTTTAAGCTGTTAAGCCATTATTAAGTTCAGGTTATTAATTAAGTTTATTTTAAGTTTATTAATCAGGTTTATTAAGCTAATTAAAGACTTTTTAAAGACTTTGAGCAACATCTTGCGGAACGTTATTAACCTTCCCTCCCCTAATATTGATCATGCCTGAGATTAACGGAGTCGAGGTTGAGGATACGTACTGTGAGGCGTTTGAGGGAATATACTCAAGAATTATCGTAACGGCAAAACACGGCTGGCTTCTGAAGAAGGCTGCATATGGATCGACGTCATTACCATCAACAGTTTTCGGCGAGTCTGAAGGTGGGGTAGAAGCTTTTCTCTCACCCGAAGAAACTCCGGATGGAAGGCTGGGGGCAATTCTTCAGATATGGATTCCGAAAACAAGGAACTGGTACGACAAGCTGATGAGGGAGATGGGAAAGAGAATCAGGCAGGGAATACTCGTCGTTCCAACTACAAGAGTCTTCAACGCCACCGATAGTGAGGAGAAGTTTGATGCCAATGTGAACGTTGGCAGGTGCGGCGATGACTACCAGTGGTTTGAGGAAAGGTGGGGCAGAGAGGTGATAGTCATCCCGATTATGTTTGGTGAGTTTACGATTGAGAGGTATATAGGATACGCTGAGGGGGTGGCTGGAGGAAACGTCTGGTTCTTTTGTGAGAGCGAGGATTCCGCTCTTGAGGCTGGAGAGCTTGCAGTTAAAGCACTCCGGAAAATTGAGGGAGTTATAACGTCCTTTGACATATGCTCTGCCGGCTCCAAAGTTGAGACAAAGTACCCGGAAATAGGCCCAACGACAAACCATCCGTATTGCCCGGTGCTCAGAGGAAAGATACCGGACTCCAGAGTTCCGGATGGCGTAAGATCCATACCTGAAATAGTCATAAATGGTGTTAGTCTTGAGGCTGTTGAGAGAGCTATGTACGTCTGCATGAAGGTGGCAAGCAAGGTCGATGGAGTCGTCAGAATATCTGCAGGAAACTATGGTGGGAAGCTGGGGAAATACAAAATATATTTAAAAGATTTAATTGAAAAATTTGATAAAAATTAAATATTTCTGTTCTAATTTCATGAACGGTAGAAAATGCGAAGAGGTGTGTGTATGGAAACAGAAGAGAACAGGAGTTTTACACACGTGGACAGAAATGGGAGAGTCAGAATGGTTGACATAACGGATAAAGACGTCGTTTTCAGAATGGCGAGAGCAGAGGGATTCATCAGGCTCAGGAAAGAAACAATCGACGCAATAAGGAACAACAATGTTGCCAAGGGAGACGTCCTCACAACAGCCAGCGTGGCTGCAGTTATGGCAGTGAAAAAAACGCCAGATATAATTCCCATGTGTCATCCCCTCCCGGTAACGTCTGTTAGAGTGGATTTCGAGGTTGAGGAGAATGGTATCAGGGTTTCCTGTGAAGTAAAGTGCAGTGCAAAAACTGGAGTTGAAATGGAAGCTCTGACCGGCGTTAGCGTTGCCCTGCTCACGATCTGGGACATGGTAAAATCCCTTGAAAAAGACGAGAGAGGCAGGTATCCCTTTACGGCAGTGGAGTGGATAAGGGTTGTGGAAAAGGTGAAGGAAGTAGATAACACTACAAGAACAAGACAAGGAAAAGAATAAAAAATGGCGGGTAGATTTAGCGGGGATGGGGAGCGTAAAGGATCTGCATGTAATAAGGGAGCCGGGTGATAAACCGGGTATAGGCAGATTCGTTTTTTCAGATCGTTATTCTGTTTTCGATTATGGAGAGATGCCGGATCTTGTGGAGGGTAAGGGAGCTTCTCTTTGCATAATGACTGCCTACTTTTTCGAGCTTGCAGAAAAGGAGGGGATGAAAACACACTACATTGGACTTGTAAACGAGGAGGGAAAGGTCGTTAAACTTGAAGAGCTCGAAAATCCTGCAAGAACGCTTGAAGTCAGGCTTTTCAGGGTAATAAAGCCTGAGAGGACAGAAAGCGGCTACGATTACTCAAGAGTTAGAGAAGCAAAAAACAACTACCTCATACCTCTTGAAGTGATTTACAGAAACGTCCTTCCCGAAGGATCGAGCGTTTTCAGAAGACTTGAAAAAGGCCTTGTCACGATTGAAAAGCTTGGTCTGGATCACTATCCGGTTCCCGGAGAAAGGCTGGAGAAACCTGTCGTGGAGGTAAGCACCAAGCTTGAGAGCGAGGATAGATACATCGACTGGGAGGAGGCAAGGGAAATATCCGGAATGAGCGAAGAGGAAATTGAGGAGATGAAGAGGTTAACCCTTGAGATGGACAGGCTGATAAGCAGGGAAACTGAAAAGGCTGGAATAGAGAACCTTGACGGAAAGTTCGAGTTTGCTTTTGATGAGAACAGAGAACTCGTTTTTGTTGACGCTGTGGGAACTCCGGATGAGTGCAGGTTCAGCTTTGAGGGTGTGCAGATAAGCAAGGAGCTCCTGAGGAAGTACTACAGGAAAACTGACTGGTATAAAAAGGTTGAAGAACTGAAAGGAAAGGACGTTAACTGGAGAGAGAAGGCAGTACCACCTCCACTTCCAGAAGATCTGCTCAGAGTCGTTTCGAACATGTACAAGGCCTGCTGCAATGAGGTCGTGGGAAGGAAGTTCTTTGACGTTGGAAGTCTGAAGGAGGTTGTTAGGGAGGTGCTGGAAGTTGCAGAAAAGTACGGTTTGTAAATCACAATGCAAAGCAGCCCTTGCAATTGAAGACGGCACTTTTGTCGAAGGTTACGCTTTTGGATGTGAGGATTGCTGGGCTGAAGGTGAGCTCGTTTTCAACACAGCCATGACTGGCTATGTGGAGGCACTCACAGATCCAAGCTATGCTGGACAGATTCTGATGATGACGTATCCACTCATAGGCAACTATGGTGTATGCAGAGACGACTTCGAAAGCGATGGAGTCAAGGTAGAGGGGTTTGTTGTAAGGGAGCTCTGCAGGAAACCAAGTAACTGGAGGAGCCAGCTGAGCGTTGACGAGCTTTTGAAGGAGTACGGAGTTCCGGGAATTGAAGGTGTTGACACGAGGATGCTGACGAGAAAGATCAGGATATACGGGGCTATGAAGGCAGTGCTTGCCACCGGAGATTACGATAGGGAAAAGATGCTCAGAAGGGCTGTGGAGCAACCATCCATAACCGAAATAGATCTTGTAGGAAGGGTCTGTGTGAAGGAACCCAGAAGAATTGAGAGCGATGGTAAGCTGGAAGTTGTGCTCGTGGACTGTGGGATAAAGATGAGCATAGCCAGACAGCTGGTGAGGAGAGGTGTTAACGTAACTCTCGTGCCCTACGACTATCCTGCAGAGAGCATAATGGAATTTGACCCTGATGGAGTGTTCATCTCAAATGGTCCGGGAGACCCTTCAAGAGTCAGAGAAACGATAGAGACGATAAGGAAACTTATGGGAAAAGTTCCGATGGCAGGAATATGTCTCGGACATCAGCTTATTGGACTGGCCATGGGTGCCAGAACGTTCAAACTCAAGTTCGGACACAGGGGAGCCAATCAGCCGGTAAAGGACTTTGAGACCGGGAGAGTTTTCATATCCAGCCAGAATCACGGTTTCGCAGTTGACGATAAAACACTTCCAAAAGATGTCAGGGTTACACAGATAAACCTCAACGATGGGACGGTTGAGGGGATGAAGCATGAGGATATCCCCTTGATTAGCGTTCAGTACCATCCAGAAGCTTCTCCCGGCCCGCACGACACGTACTTCTTCTTCGATGATTTCGTAAAAATGATCAGGGAATTCTGATTAAATTTGAGATTAAATTTGATTTAATCTTTTACTGATTTTTTACTTTTTCGTCTTTTTTGTTTTTACTTTTTTGACTTTTTTGCTTCCTTTCCTGACCTTTTTTCCTCTGTTTTTGCTCTTAACGCCTTTCTCTTTACCTTTTTCTTTACCTTTCTTTGCCTTTGCCTTTTTCTTTTTGAACCTGAGGAAAGCCAAACCTCCAGCCACAGCTCCAGCTCCAGCGGGCAGGAATATCAGATAGCTGAACAGATGGCCGAATGGTGACTCACTCTTCGAAGTCTTTTTTGAAACTTTTTTGCTGACAGGTGTGGGCTTTGGAGTGGGAGATGGCGTTGGTGTTGGTGTCTGTGTAATGGCTGGAGTTGAAGTTGGAGCTGGAGTAGGAGCTGGAGTCGGGGAGAGTTTTGAGAGAGAAAACTGTGGAACTTCCGGCACTACAAGGTAAACTTCTCCGCCGGATGTGATGATCTGACCGCTGTTTGAAACCGCTATGCATTCAACCCTGTCCGGAGTATAGCTGAACCAGAGTAAATTTCCAGATGAATTAAAAAGACAGACGAGATTTCCGCTCGCTGCGGCTATGTATCTGCCATTCTCCGAAACGCTGACGACTGCGCCTTTGCTGAACTTCATTCTCCACATGACATTGCCATCTTTCCCGAAAACGTACATCACCCCGTTCGAACAACCAACTGCGAAAATGTCACCTCTCCTATCAGCGGAGAATGAAACAGGTCTGTAGTCGAAGGAGTAATTCCAGAGCTCGTAACCACTTTTGCTGAATAGGTAAGCGTACTGCATGAACTTCGATACAGCAAATACTCCTCCATCACTTGCTTTAACCTCGACCTCTGGATACGTGCACATTCTGCTCAGACCGTTGAACTTCCATATGCACCACCCCGTCTTGTACATCCATGAAACGTCCCCGTTCTCGCTCGTAAATGACCATGGAAACTTCCCGAATTTTTCAAAATAGTAAATGTTCCCGTAAACGTCTGAAACGGCTATGAAGTTCCTGAGAATGCTGACGCTTTCAACTCTTGCCTTCAGGTTGTAAACCCACACGATACCTCCGGAAGAGTTGAGGAGATAAACATCTCCATCGTCACATCCGGCAACGACGTATCCTGAGTCGGAGACAGCTACAGCCCTGACACCTTCCACCTTTCTGCTCCAAACTACAGTTCCGTTTGGAGATAGGAGAGTAATACTGTCACCACCGGCAGCAACGATGTAGTTTCTTGAAGTGCCAAGTAGACTGCTTGCTATCTCTTTTTTCCACAGAACACCTGAAGAATTCAGAGCGTAAACTGTTTTTCCATCTGAGCATACGGCTGTGCCGTTTACGAAGGCAACGTTTATTGCGTTAACTTTCAAAGTTCTGCTGCTGTTAATTCCGGTACTCAAAGCCTGAGCTGTGCTGAATAAACTAATTGTAATTATAAAGCATATTACTGCGAGTCTGGCAGCTCTCTCCTTGCCTTTTCTCTGCCATCCCTGTCTTCTCTGTTCTGTGATTCTCATGATTATTATGTTGGTGTTGTTAGATAATAAACTTGTCGGATATGTAGGTTGCTTTGTTTGTACGTTTGTAACTGATTCAGCTTTCGTTGCTACAGGCTGGTATAATCTGGTATAATCTGGCATAGAAAGCAGAAAATTAGGTGGTAATTTTGAGCTAAATAAAACAAAATTGAAGATAGGAAATAAAAATGACATGATAAACTGGGCAGAAGATCCGGGGGAGAACATAAAACTCAAAAACTCAAAAAGCGAGCAGGCTGAGAAGCTTAATTGGCAGGTGAAGGAGATGCCAAAAAGAGAGGACATTAAAAAAATCATGGTTATCGGTTCCGGGCCTATTGTCATAGGACAGGCTGCAGAATTTGATTATTCTGGAAGTCAGGCGTGCAAAGCTCTCAGAGAGGAAGGATACGAGGTCGTTCTTGTAAACTCAAACCCTGCCACAATAATGACAGATCCGGGAATGGCAGATAGGACGTACATAGAGCCACTCACAGCTGATGTCGTTGCCAAAATAGTGGAGAGGGAGAGACCGGATGCAATTCTTCCAACCCTTGGAGGGCAGACAGCCCTTAACCTTGCCGTGCAGCTTGGGGAGATGGGAGTTCTTGAGAAGTACGGCATAGAGCTGATAGGAGCGAAACTTGACGCCATAAAGAAGGCGGAGGATAGAGAACTGTTCAAACAGAGCATGCACAGGATAGGGATAGAGGTTCCAAGAAGCGACATAGCTGAGAGTGTCGAGGAGGCTTTATCCATAGCAGATGAAATAGGGTATCCCGTAGTGGTCAGACCTGCATTCACTCTTGGAGGCACTGGAGGTGGAATAGCGTACAACAGGGAGGAACTCAGAGAAATAGCAGCCCACGGGCTTGAGATGTCAATGATAAATCAGGTCCTCATAGAAGAGGGAGTTCTTGGATGGAAGGAGTTTGAGCTCGAGGTAATGAGAGATCTGGCGGATAATGTGGTGATAATCTGTTCTATAGAGAACTTTGATGCGATGGGTGTTCATACGGGAGATAGCATAACAGTCGCTCCAGCACAGACTCTAAGTGATGTTGAGTATCAAAAACTAAGAGATTACGCAATAGCGATAATCAGGGAGATTGGAGTTGAGACCGGAGGAAGTAACATTCAGTTTGCAGTGCATCCCGAAAATGGTAGGGTTGTTGCAATAGAAATGAATCCGAGAGTTAGCAGATCCTCAGCTCTGGCATCCAAGGCAACGGGTTTTCCGATAGCCAAGATAGCGGCAAAACTTGCAGTTGGTTACACTCTTGACGAAATTCCAAACGACATAACCAAGGAAACTCCGGCAAGCTTCGAACCTACAATCGATTACGTGGTCGTAAAGATTCCGAGGTTTGCGTTCGACAAGTTCCCAACTGCAGACTCAACTCTTGGCAGCCAGATGAAGAGTGTGGGAGAGGTAATGGCAATAGGAAGGACTTTCGAGGAAGCTCTCCAGAAAGCTCTCAGAAGCCTTGAAACCGGACTTTACGGACTTGAGCTGAAGAAGAGCGTTGCAACTTCCGATGCTGAAAGTGTGAGGAGAATGCTCAGAACGCCAAATGCTGATAGGGTTCTTTACATAAGAAGAGCCATAGAGCTTGGAATCAGCGTTGAGGAGATTTACGAGCTGACGCACATCGATCCGTGGTTCATAGAGAAGATAAAGAACATAGTTGAGTATGAGAGGTATCTCAGAGAGATAGCGGGCAAAATCCGACTGGAAGATGTGGGAGAGGAGGAACTTGAGGAGGTTCTGAAAGCTATAAGAAAGGCGAAGAAGCTTGGCTTTTCAGACGTTCAGCTCGCAAAAATATTCGGGGTTGACGAGGAGGTAATAAGAAACCTGAGGAAGAAAGGTGGAATAAGGGCTGTTTTCAAGATGGTAGATACCTGTGCTGCTGAATTTGAGGCGAAGACTCCTTACTTCTACTCCACGTACGAGGATGAAAACGAGGCGAGGAGGAGTGAGAGAAAGAAGATAATGATCCTTGGAGGAGGCCCAAACAGAATAGGTCAGGGAATAGAATTCGACTACTGCTGCTGTCATGCTGTCTTCAGCCTTAAGGAAGATGGATACGAAACGATAATGGTGAACAACAATCCTGAAACCGTTTCCACGGACTACGACACGTCTGACAGGCTTTACTTCGAGCCAATAACTCATGAAGATGTCATGAACATTTACGAAAACGAAAAGCCCGAGGGAGTTATAGTCCAGTTCGGCGGTCAGACACCTCTGAACATAGCCAAACAGCTTGAAAGCAGTGGAGCCAGAATACTTGGAACGTCTGTTGATTCGATAGACATAGCTGAGGACAGAGAAAGGTTCTCAGCCCTTTGTAAGAAACTTGGAATCCCACAGCCGGAAAACGGCATAGCTTTCAGCGTTGAAGAGGCAGTAAAAATCGCCGGCGAGATAGGATATCCCGTGCTTGTAAGGCCAAGTTACGTGCTTGGCGGAAGGGCGATGGAGATAGTTTACGACGAGGAAACTCTTATCAGGTACATGGAGGAAGCAATAGAGGTCAGCCCTGAGAAGCCAGTTCTCATAGATCGCTTCCTTGAGGATGCTGTGGAGGTTGAAGTTGACGCTCTGTGTGATGGAGAGGACGTCGTTATAGGGGGAATAATGGAGCACATAGAGGAGGCTGGAGTACACAGCGGAGACTCTGCTTGCGTTCTCCCGCCCCAGAACCTCAGCAGGAAAGTTCTTGAGAAGATTGTGGAGTACACGAGAAAAATGGCTCTTGAGCTTGGAGTTGTGGGGCTGATAAACATTCAGTATGCTGTTAAAGATGATGTCGTTTACGTTCTTGAGGCAAATCCAAGGGCAAGCAGAACTGTACCCTTTGTCAGCAAGGCTACAGGCCTGCCCCTCGCAAAAATAGCGGCAAAACTCATGAGCGGCAAAAAACTGAAAGAGTTGGGAGTCAGAGAAAGACTTGAATTGAGGCATGTGGCGGTTAAGGAGGCAGTTTTTCCATTCATAAAACTTCCCGGAGTAGATCCCACCTTAGGACCTGAGATGAAGTCAACAGGAGAGGTTATGGGCATAGATTACGACTTTGGTATCGCCTACTACAAGGCTGAGCTTGCTGCAGGAATGAGATTGCCTGAGAAGGGGACTGTTTTCATAAGTGTCAAGAAGTCAGACAGGGAGAAGATCGTTGAGGTGGCGAAGAAACTCAAGGAACTCGGGTTTAAGATAGTTGCAACGGACGGAACCGCAAGATTTCTGAGAGAACACGGAATAGAGGCTGATGTTGTGAAGAAAATCAGTCAGGGAAGGCCAAATGTGCTTGACGCAATAATAAACAGGCAGATTGACCTGATAATAAACACTCCAAGCGGAAAGAAGGGGAAGACTGAAGGATACATGATAAGGAGGGCAGCTGTTGATTACGGAATACCGTACATAACGACAATCAGTGGTGCTAAAGCCGCTGTGAGGGGGATAGAGGCGATAAAGAAGAGGGGTATGTCGATAAAGTCAATACAGGAGTACCATGCGGAATGTTAGGGGTTTGAGCTGTGTGTACTGACAAGCACGGTTAAACAGCAACACTGTGATAATGTAAATCACTACAGAAAAGTAAAAATATCGCAGCAATTTACTCTCCCGTTGTTCTGAAAGGTGATAGCCATGGTTAAACGAGCGAAACTTGTGAACGACGTCGTGGAACTCGTACCAATACTGCACATCTTCTCAACAAACCTCTACAGAAACGTTTACGAAACGCTGCTTAGCGAATGGCTGACTTTCGACGAACTTGTAGAGAGATTCGGAGAGGGTGTGGAAGAGGCGTTGAAGATATTGAAGAATGCAGGAATGCTCGAAATGAAGTGGAGAATGCCGTCTTCACCGGCAGAAACGCCTAAAAAAGAGTATCACGTCAGCTACACACACCTCAGTGCCAACTTTTACGTGTCCCTGAAGGATCTGAACAGAATACTTGAAATAGTCTTCATGCCCGATGACGAGTTTGAAAAAATTGTTAGCGGAATAGTTGACGAAATAAAGGCTGGCAGGATGTCCGTTCCGCACATAAGCAGAAGTCTCGGCCTTGAGGGGCTCGTTATAAGGGCTGCGGCGAAGAGGTCTTTGAAGCTGAACGTGAAGGGACAGCTCGTTGAGCTTGCAAAGGAAGAGGAAATTTAAATTTTTTGTAAATAAGCAGAAATTCAGAAAGATGTCTGGAAAATCTGAAAAAGAAAGAGCAATAAAAGAAACTTCAGTGAGCAACTCTAAAAACGACTCTAAAACCGGTTTTGAGGAAAACCTCAAGGAAAAATCGATAAGAGATGTGCTGAACAGGCTGAAGTGGGATCCGAGGTTTGATTTCGAGGAAGTGGAAGTAGTTTATATAGATAGAGTGTCGGGGAGTGGATACTCTTCAGTGTGGGGTTGGGAGATAGAGGACGTTGGTCACAAGTTCCTGTTCGTTCTGGGAGACACGATGATACCCATTCACAGGATAGTGGAAGTGAAGTACAGAGGAAAGGCCGTATGGAGCAAACTCAGATGAAGGTTGCCCTGATTACTTACGGGTGCACGATGAATCAGTCCGACTCAGATATACTGAGACACGAGCTCCTGAAGGCCGGTTTTGAGCTTGCCGATGTTGAAAACGCGGAAGTAGTTGTTCTGAACTCGTGCGGTGTCGTTCAGTACACTGAGAAGAAAATTCTGGAAACAGCAAAGAAACTCAAAAAAACGGGTAAGAAAGTCGTTATTGCCGGGTGTTTGCCGAGAATAGCGAGTAGAAAAGTAAGGGAAATCTCCGATTCAGCCATAGGCCCGGATAACCTTCTTGACATAGCTGAGGCTGTCAGGTCAGCTTTGAGGGGTGAGAAGTACTTTAACATAATGAAAGCTAGCCTTGACAAGTCAGCTCTGGAAAAGGTGAGGCTGAGGAAGGATAGCTCGGGAGCTGAAGCTGGAATAGCGATAGTTTCCATAGCTGAAGGCTGTGTAGGTAGATGTACGTTCTGCGCAACGAGATTTGCGAGGGGAAGGCTGAGATCCTTCAATTCGGACTCTATAATCAGGGAAGTTGAGAGGGCTGTAAAGCAGGGATTCGTGGAGATTCAGATAACTGCTCAGGATACTGGAGCCTACGGACTTGACAGAGGAAGTTACGAACTTCCCGGTCTTCTGGAGAGGATATGCAGGATTGAAGGCAACTTCAGAGTCAGGGTGGGGATGATGAATCCCCGGCACGCTTACGAGATGCTCGACGACCTGTTAAACGCCTTTTCAAACGAGAAAATCTACAAGTTCCTTCACGTCCCCGTTCAGAGTGGAGACGAAAAACTGCTGAAGGCTATGGGCAGAAACCACGGGGTTGAGGAATACCTTGAAGTCGTTTCGGCCTTCAGAAAGGAGTTTGACAGAGAAGACTGCATGATTTCAACTGACATAATAGCGGGATTCCCGGGAGAGAGCGAGGAATCTTACTGGAAAACTCTTGAGGTTATAAAGGAGAGCAAACCCGACCTCGTTAACGTTACGAGGTTCTCTCCAAGGAAGGGAACGC
Organism: uncultured archaeon; assembly: GCA_964622075.1. Lineage (GTDB taxonomy): Archaea > Halobacteriota > Archaeoglobi > Archaeoglobales > Archaeoglobaceae > WAPX01. The sequence goes on from CAZUMR010000034.1 coordinate 23,765, forward strand.
CAGCATCGAAGCTGAAGGATATGCCTGACTGGATAAAGAAGGACAGATCAAGAGCAATAACGAGGCTTGCTGAAAGAATAAAGGAAAAGAGAAACGAAAGGCTTGTGGGTAGAAAATTCAGGGTAACTGTAACCAAGAGGGCTGGATGTAGGGTTCTCGCAAGGCTGAACTCCTACAGGGCGGTCAGACTCGAAAACTCTTTGAACGTTGGAGATACTGTTTCGGTCAGGATAAAGGCTCACACACCAACTCACCTTCTGGGGGTGCTGGAATGAGAGTAACTTTTCTCGGAACGGGAACTGCTGAAAGTTTTGACAGAGCTCAGAGCTCGATACTTTTTGAAAAAGAGTTCTCTGAGGGAGTTAGAAGAATTCTCGTTGACGCTGGAAATGGCTGCCTTTTGAGGCTTGGTCAGCTTAACCTGAAGGCGAAAGATGTTGAAGCTGTTCTGTTAACACACATACACCTTGACCATTCTGGAGATTTGCTCCCACTTCTCAAGGCAAGGTGGCTGTCGGGCGTTGAGGAGGAGCTCAAAATTTACGGGCCTCCCGGCACATCCAGCTGGCTTGAGTCCCAGCTTGAGGCGTATCCTTTTCTCAGGGGGAAGCTGAGTTACTCCATTTTCGAAGTTTCCGGGGAGGAAAAATTTCAAGTTTCTGGATTTAGCGTGGAGAGTGCTGTAACAAAACACTCCGTTGAAAGCAGGGGTTATGTTATTGATGGAGTGTTCGTTACGGGAGATACTTCTCCATTCAGGGAGCTGTACGAAAGGGATTTTGACATCATAATTCACGAGCTCTCTCTCCCCGAAGGTTTTTCTGAGAATCACACAACTCCCGATTCCATAATGCAGTTTTCAGACATTTTGAGGGAGAAGGAGGTTTACTTTACCCACATGTATTCTCACACTCTCGCTGTGAAAGATAGGATTGCCGAGAAAGTTGGTTTTGGAAAGTTCGCTGAAGACCTCATGCGTTTTGAATTCTGATTTTGAGCTCTGATAGTACCTTCAAAGTATATTTCGACGTCGTTTCGCATTTTGACGAATCTCCCGTTTTTTCGCAAAAAGTTATATACGAGATCACTGTCATTATAATTATGAGTCAAATGATCTGCAGGATACTTCCAGAAGTCGAACTGAAGAAAGGCTCGAACATCATGGTCTACGGTCCAACGTTCTCAGGGAAGTCGATATTCGTGAGGAGTTTGTTCAGAGATCTTACTTCTGAGGGTTACGGAGGAATATACGTCCTTACAAGAGATTCTGCCGAATCACTGATAGAGTGGCTGGGTGAGTATTACGATCCGAAGAAGATCAAGATAATCGATTGCGTTACGAAATCAATGCTTGGAAATGCAAGAGATACGGACTCGATAAAGAGGGAAACTGTAATGGATCTTACGGGAATATCTGCTAAGATAAGCAAGTTTTTCGAGGAATTCTGGAGGAGCGGTGTAAGGGATATCGTACTCGTTTTTGACTCCCTATCAACGATTCTGATGTACATGAACTTGCAGACAGTTTTCAGGTTTCTGCACATTCTGACCGGGAGAGTAAAGATGACAGGGGCTGTGGCTTTTTACATCGTTGAAGAAGGTATGCACGACGAGAAAACGATAGTCACGCTGAAACAGCTCTTCAGCGGTATGATAGAATTCAAGGAAGAAAACGGGAAGAAGTACGTTCGATTTGTAAGTCCGTTCAAAAAGACGGAGTGGAGCGAGATAGCTGTTGAGGAGAATGCTGTTGTCGTGGTTTAAAAGAAAGGTTTAGAAGAAGGTGAGCTTATGAAAGTCGTTACCGGAATTCCCGTTCTTGACGATATGGTTGGAGAAATCCCCGAGGGGAAAGTTCTAACCTACTGGATAGATCCTGAAGTTGAGGGAAACGTGTTTGCGATGCAGACACTGTTTACGAACCTTGAAAAGGGCTGCAGGTGTGCATACTTAACACTGACTCTCTCACCTGATGTGGTGGTAAGCGAGTTTGAGGAGTTTGGCTGGGATGTGAACAGCTACGATGGATTCGAGCTGGTAGATCTTTACTCCCCATACGTCGGCATGCCATCGTCCTGCTCTTTAAACGCTGACCCGACAGATAGGGAAGCTGTAAACTCTTTAATCAGGAGAGTAATCAGGGAGTGCGATCTTGTCGTCATCCCCATTTCGAGCATGATAGACGTCTGTGGGGAGGAGGTCTCAGATCTTCTCCCGGAATGGTGCGACATTGCAAGAGATTCTGGGACGAGGCTAATTCTGAGTTTTGTTTCATGGCCGTATCCTAAGAACGTTAAGAAGTCGATCTCTGACATCTCAAATGCAATAGTGAAGGTTGGAGGAGTTCATCACAGGGTAATACTCGGCTACTACTACGGCCTCATCAAGGTTGACTGGAAAAACATAAAGAGCAAGGCAATTCTGTTTAAACTCGTAAGGCCTGGTGGGGTAAGAGCCTACATACCAAAAATACTCGTTACCGGGCCGTATAACGCTGGAAAATCTACATTCGTTCACGCAGTTTCCATGAGGGCAATATCCGTAGACAGGCTTGGAACGACAGTTGCACTCGATCACGGTCACCTTGAATACAGGGGATTTTCAATAGACCTGTTTGGCACTCCCGGGCAGGAGAGATTTGACCCTATACTGAAAATGCTCGGGAAAGAAGCTCTTGGAGTTATCCTTGTCGTTGACTCTACGAAGCCGGAGACTTTTCCGAGAGCGAAGCAGATGCTTGAAGAAGTTGCACACTTCGGCCTGCCTTACGTGGTTGCTGCGAACAAGCAGGATTTGCCCGGTGCCCTTCCTCCGGAAGAAATAAGAAAGAGGATGTTTTTGCCAGAGGAAGTGCCCGTAATTCCTGTTTCTGCTGTTAAGGGTGAAGGAGTTTACGAGGTTATTGACGCTTTACTTGAACTGTTAACAGGTAGCTGGCAGGTGAGTGAGGATGAGTTTGAGATCCCAGCTTGAGGACGTTCTTAAGGAGCTCAAATCGACGGGAGATATAGAAGCTTCAGCTATAGTGTCGAGAGACGGATTGCTGATTGCTGCAGACATATCTTCGAGTGTAAACGCAGACGCTTTTGCTGCCATGAGTGCTACAATGCTTGGTGCAGCAGAAACGGCGATGTCCGAACTTGGAAAAGGTGTTCCCGACAGGGTTGTTGTTGAGAGTGGCGAGGGTAAAATAGTGGCCACTGGTGCTGGGGAGAAAGCCCTGCTCGTTGTAATGACAACACCCAAAGCAAATCTTGGTCTGATACTTCTGCAGCTCAGTAAGGCGAGTAAGAAGGTTGAGGATCTGCTCGGTTGAAGTGGTTGAAAGCGGGAGTGGTGGAGATGTTTGAGTTGCTCGTGAGTGAGGATTTGAGGGAATTGAGTGAGGAAGAGCTTGACAGAGCATTTGTAACGCACGAGAATGGTGTGAAACAGTTTCTTGGTAGAATTCCCCTTGGCTGTATATACGCGACGTTTCTTGCTGGAATATACATCGAACTCGAAAAGATCGTTGGCAGGGCTGCAAAGGGGCTGATAGTGAACGCTTCAAGAAACAGAGGGAAAATAGCAGGCAGTGCGATAAGAAGGAGGTACGAAAAGAAGTACGGTGAAATGGATGACGAAAGAGCGAGGATGGTGGCGAGAAACATGGTTACCATATGGGGCAGGTGTTTTGGCTGGGGGAAGATGAGCTTCGAGTCGAAAGATGGGGTATTTGAGGTACTCGTTGAGGACTCACTTGAAGCGGTTGGCTACAGAAAGCTGAAAGAAAAACCCGGTCATCCTGTGTGCTGGATGCTGCTCGGATACATGTGGGGTCTGCTTGAGGGGCTGTTTGACAGAAAATTTGAAGGTGAGGAGGTGGAGTGTTCGGCTCTTGGAAGCAAGAACTGCAGGTTCGAATTCCGGATGATCTGAACTTACAGATTCACAGGTCTGAATTTCCCGAATTTAAAGACCACTCAAAAACTATTTCTACTTTCATCGCGAACTCAGGGCAATGAGAATTCCCCTTTACATTGAGTTCGAGGGTAAAAACGTTCTGATAATTGGTGGTGGAGGAGTGGGCACATCAAGAGCAAAGAAGTTCCTTGAGGCGGGAGCAAACGTTAGAGTGCTGAGCCTTGCGTTTAGTGATGAGCTGAAAAAGCTGGCTGAAAAAGGCAAGATCGAGCTTGTGCAGGGTGACGCGTTTGACGAGAAAACGCTTGAGGATAACATATCCTGGGCGAATCTTGTTACGGTGGCAATTCCTCCGCTGAGTGTGAACAGCAAGGTAATCGAGATAGCGAAAAAGTACAGAACTCTCGTAAACCTCGCAAACGATGCAGAAAAAACCGAGGTAGTCGTTCCCTTCGAAGGAGAGGTTGATGGGATAAGGTTTGCCGTAACGACCGAAGGCAAAAGCGGTGTGGTGGCAAGGAAGGTAAGAGATTCAATAAAGAAGATGATAGAAGAGGATGAGGAACTCCTGTATTTCCTGAAGGCCATGTACCACCTGAAGAAGTACATGAAGGAGAAGAACGTTCCCGTTCAGATGAGGATGAAACTTTACTTCGTGATTCCAACTGACGAGAAATTCAGAGAGCTCGTGAGGAATGAGGATGTGGAGGGCGTTAAGGAGTACGTGGAAAAACTTGTGGATGAATACGTGTCGGGCAAGAGGGAGATAGATGAATCTCTCGTCAAAATCAGCTTCTGATCCTGCTTTTGACGAAAAAACAGTAAGGTTGTTGATGGCAATTCAGTACGAAATGCCGTTAACGACGACACCACTTGTCAGTCTGGCAGAGGAAACGGGATTATCTAAGGATTTTGTTTTCAGGAAAATTAAAGAATTTTACGCTGATGGAACTGTGAAGAGATACGGTGCAAATCTTAACTATCGTGCTTTCTCGAAACAGCAGAGGGCGGCTCTGATTGCTGCCAGAGTTGAGGAGAGCAGAATTGAGGAGGTAGCCAGAATAATAAACTCTTACAGGCCCAAGCACAACTACTGGAGAGATGCTGAGTATAACGTCTGGTTCACTCTGAAAGCCGAGGATTTCGAAGCTGTGGAGGAGCTTGCCAAAGAGGTTTTAGACAGATGTGGAATTAGAGATTACGTCATTCTGCCGACAAAGAGAGTTTACAAGATGGACGTCAAGTACGACCTCATAAGAGGAGTGTCCTGGAGTGAGAAGAGTGAAGAAAAGTTCGATGTGCCGAAGGTGGAAGAGCTCGGTCTTGACAAATCCATGCTCAGGAAGCTTGAGAAACTTGAAGTCGTCGAGAGACCTTTCCTGAAATTCAGGGAGTACGGGTATGGTGAGGAGGAGATTGTAGATCTTATATCTGAGCTCATAGAGCTTGGGGTTGTCAGGGACTTCAGCGGTGTTTTAAAGGAGAGAAAGGTGGGATTCAGGGAGAACGGGATGAATGTCGTGAAAACAGAGAATCCTGAAAAACTTGCAAGAAAACTCGCCAGAAGGCCTGAGATAACGCACCTCGTCGAAAGAGTCGTGCCTGAGGAGTGGCCGTATCAGATATACTTCATGGTTCACGCCGTGGCAAGAGAGCCGATAGAAAGGGTGAAATCAGAAGTGGCGGAAATGGAAGGTGTAGAAGAAATAAGGGTGCTTTACAGCGTTAAGGATCTGATGAGCTAAATCTTCCTTTCTGGAAGTTTAATTTTTGAAAGTTTTCTGGAAAAGCAAATCTCCAGAAATACGAATCAAAGGAGCCTTTGAAGAACACTTCAGAGCTCAGAAAGCTATAAATAGTTTCTCATAATAATGATATAACTGAAAAACTTCGGGGGTGATGATTGTGATTAGGAGAATACTGTTTCCCGTGGATTTCTCAATGGTTAGTGAACATGCAATAGGAAACTGCATTCCCAAATTCTTCAGCACTGGCGTTGCGGAGGAGCTCGTGCTCATACACGTCATAGACACAACTGCCCTGCCGAATATAATGGACGAGTACAGGAAGGAAGTCAGAGAGAAGCTTGAGAACGTTGCGAAGGAATTCAGGGACATGGGAATCAATGTCGTCAAAACTCTAGTTAGACTCGGCACTCCGGCAATAGAGATAGCCAAGGCTGCTGACGAGGAGAACGTTGACCTGATTTACATGCCCTCCAAGGGTGAAAACCTGCTGAGGCACATGATCATAGGTACAACTGCATCAAACGTGGCGAGAGTTGCGAGGAAGCCAGTTTTGCTTGTCAAGTACGAGTGGGATAAGGCCAAGAAGAGTGTGAAGTGTTTCTGGGATGCAAGGAGGGTTTTTGAGAAGCCCCTTATAGCTCTTGGCCTCGGTACGTGTAGCGGGCACATAATAGATACTGTAAAGGCTCTGTTTGAAGATTACATAAAGGAGGCAACCCTACTCCATGTAGTGGACTATGGAAAGCACGACGAGGTTGAGAAGAACGTTGAAAAGGCAATGGAACAGCTGAAATGCCTCGCAAAGCAGTTCAAGTTTGAGTGCGACATAGAGGTTAGTGCAGGAATTGCATCTGAAGAGATAATTCAGGAGGCCGTTGTTAGAGGTGCGACCCTGATAGTTATTGGAAAGAAGAGCAAGAGCAGGTTGAAGGAACTGCTCATGGGAAGCACGGCTGAAACTGTTGTCAGAAATTCAGTACTGCCGGTGCTGCTCGTTCCCTGCACCCACTAACTTTTTTCTTTTTTTCTGTCTGTTTTACCTGTCCATTCGGCCGTATTCGATTAACTGTCATTTTCAATCTCTCTCTTCCTCTCCCTTTCCATGACTTTTGCTATCTGTATGCTCACTTCGTACATCACAACAACGACTGCAAGAACCACAAGCTGGCTGAACCCTGTAAAATCGAGTGTTACGTTGGTAGCCAGAAGGAACACGACTATGTAAACTATCAGCCTCTTTTCCTTCAGCCACTTTGCATTTATGAGTCCGAGCCTCGCTGCAATGGCTGCAAGTACTGGAATCTGGAAAGCAAGCCCAAACGCGAGAATTACCTTAAATGCACTGTAAAGGGTTCTTTTAACGGATAAAAACGGTCTTGCTCCAAGGTATCCCCTCACAAACAGCTCGTAAATTCTTGGCAGAACTACGAAAAGTGCAAGAGCAGCACCTGTCAGGAACAGAAGATAAGAAAAAGGGAGAAACAGCTTGAGGAACTTTCTTTCATGTTCGTAAAGGCCGGGTTTTGCAAACAAGTACAGCTCGTAAACAATGTACGGGTAGAGTATGAAAAAGGAGAGTACAAGCGATACGGCAAGTCTTGCCATTATCCACTCTGTCGGTGAGAATGCGACCATGGGAACGTTTGTTCGAAACAGGTAGTTCCAGAGCTCCCTTATTAGAGTGTCGGAGAAGTTGAAGAGGACAACAAGCCCGGCAACGAGGGCGATGATAATTCTCGTGAGCCTCTTCCTGAGCTCGGCTATGTGCTCTGTCAGTTCCATGTCCACATCGTCTGGCGGACCTGAGCTCTCTGCAGGTTTATCCACGCACGTCAGAATAGGTCGTTGGACTTAACTTTTTTCTGGGGCACTTTTCCAGCCTATCAGTCAGGTAAAGTTTAAGTAACCTCTTTCAGTCAACCAGCCTCATGAAGCTTTTACTCATTCACGCTGATTACATGGAGTACGAAGTAAAAAAAGCTACCAGAATTGCTGAAGATATAGACGAGAGCAGGAAACACGTGAAGGTTGAAGAACCGCTCGTCGTTTTTACCGCGGTAGAAAAAGGAGATAACGAGGAAGTGGCAGAAAAAGCAGTGGAGGAAATAGAGAAAGTAGCTGAAAAAGTTGGAGCCGAAAGAATAATCGTTTACCCGTATGCCCACCTCTCTTCAAACCTTTCAGATCCAAAAACGGCAGTTGACCTGTTAAAAGCTCTGGAATCCAGACTCTCAGAAAAGTTTGAAGTTTACAGAGCTCCTTTTGGATGGTATAAAGCATTTAAAATATCCTGCAAAGGCCACCCTTTGAGTGAACTTTCAAGGGAGCTCAAAGGGGAGGAAAGAAAAGGTGGAGTAAGTTTAGAAGGAGTGGCAGGCGTTAGTAAGGAAGAGGAAAAGGAGCTAACTCAGGCGCTGAAAGATGAGGAAAAGGCAAAGAGCTACTGGTACATACTGCACAGAGGAAAACTTGTAAACGTTGACGAGTTCGATTTCTCAGACTATCCAAACCTCAAAAAGTTTGCTGATTACGAGATTTCCAAGAGGAGGGCTGTTGACAGGATACCTCCTCACGTTGAATTGATGAGGAGACTGCAAATAGCCGATTACGAGAGTGCGAGCGATAGCGGACACATGCGTTATTACCCCAAGGGCAGGCTGATAAAGTCCCTTCTTGAGGAGTTCGTAACGGAAAAGTGCATAGAGTATGGGGCCATGGAAGTAGAAACTCCGATAATGTACAGCAGAGATCATCCCACACTCAGGAGGTACCTTGAAAGGTTCCCTGCAAGACAGTACATAATAAAGGGAGACAAGAGGGAATTTTTCCTCCGATTTGCTGCCTGTTTTGGACAGTTTTTGATGTGCAGTGATGCGGTAATAACGTACAGAAACCTGCCTTTGAAGATGTACGAGCTGACGAGATATTCCTTTAGAAAGGAGCAGAGGGGAGAACTCGTCGGTCTAAGGAGGCTCAGAGCTTTTACAATGCCGGATATGCACACGCTCGTTAAGGACATGGAACAGGCGAAGCAGGAGTTCCTAAACCAGTACAGACTTGGAGTTGAAACCCTGAAGAAAATAGGTCTAAGTCCGGAGGATTACGAAGTTGCAGTAAGGGTGACAAAGGACTTTTATGAGGAAAACAGAGACTTCATAAACTCTCTTTCCGAAATTCTGAACAAGCCGATACTGATTGAAATGTGGGACAGGAGATTCTTTTACTTCGTGTTGAAATTTGAGTTTAACTTTGTCGATGCTCTTGACAAGGCCTCTGCTCTATCCACGGTTCAGATTGATGTCGAGAATGCTGAGAGGTATGATATAAGCTACGTTGACGAGAATGGAGAAAAGAAGAGGCCTTTAATTCTGCACTGTTCCGCGAGCGGTGCAATTGAAAGGTGCATGTACGCTCTGCTTGAAAAGGCCTACATGGAAAAAGAGAAGGGAAAGCTGCCAATGTTGCCGGTGTGGCTCTCTCCCACCCAGGTCAGGGTAATACCCGTTTCAGAAAAGTTTTTGAGTTATGCTGAGGAAGTTGCCGGAAAGCTGAAAGAAATGAAAGTCAGGGTTGACATCGACGATAGAGATGAGACACTTGGAAAGAAGATAAGGGACGCCTCTACCGAGTGGATCCCGTACATCGTGGTGGTTGGAGAGAGGGAAGTTGAGAGCGGTAAGCTGTCTGTGACAGTAAGAGAGGAATCAACGCTTAACAAAAGTGTTAAAGTTGAAATGAGTGTGGAGGAGCTGGGAGAGAGAATCAGGAAGGAGTGTGAAGGTCTGCCGTTCAAACCCCTGCCTCTGCCAGAGAGACTCAGTGAAAGACCGTCTTTCAGATAGCCAGATGTTCAGAAAAATATTCAGGAAACTTGAAAAAGGTGGTAAAGATGGACGAAGAAATGCTGAAAGCTTTTGTACCCTTCGCCCTTGGATGTTTGGCGGGAATAATTTCGTACGTCGTTACGGCTGGTAGTATTAAGAGAGATCCGATTGGAATCATAGTGCTTGTCATACTAATATATGCAAACAAATTTTTGCTTCCAAAACTTGGAGTAAAAGAGCTCGGTGGAAAAGATTGGTTGACCATAGCCGGTCTTGCTGTTGGTGGATGGTACGTTATATGGACTTTCCTCATGAATTTCGCTGGTGCCTGAAGTTTTTTGTTTTCGATTTAATATTTTAATTTAATTTATTTTAAATATTTTAAGCTTTAAATTTTTAGACTTTTTCAAGTTTTTTACCTAGATAGCCTCCTAGTATTATGTATGCCACAGACACCAGAAAGGCAAACCCCATCCCTTCTGCAGTCACAGCCTTTCCACCCTCCAGCTCGCAAAGTCCGGCAGCTATTGTGTAACCGACCATTCCACCGACTACACCGACTAACATTAAAATTCCTGCTACGACACTTGCAATCGAAGGCTTCCATTCAGAAATCAGCACAAGTGCACCAATGGCAAGCCCTAGAACGTAAGTAAAAGAAAAAGGAACCGTAAAACTCCAGCCAGTGAATGTTTCAGATTTTGTGTAGGTTATGATTTTTGCCCATGGAACAGAATAGGCAATTACTGCAACTACCCACAGTAATGCGTATAAAATTTTTGAAGATTTCAAGAAACAGTCACCTCCTCAACCTTCTTCCCAAGCACAAAACCATCAAAACCTTTGACAATCACCTTAGCTTCATATCTTCCTTTTTTGAGGTAGCATACGATGTTTGTAGAAGTGTATGTCTGTACTTTTCCCGGTAGGGTTGGTGTGTTGTAGTTTTCCAGTATTCCAGAGTAGTCATTTCCGTTTATCTTTAAATCTACCCAGTATGGGAACGCTGGGCAATCTCCAGTACCTTTCAGTTT
>CAZUMR010000035.1:0-8940 GCA_964622075.1 uncultured archaeon
GTACGCAAACAGTCTTGAAGAGTACGATTACAGAAATGTACAGTTTGATGATATACTGGATGATTTTCCCGATAACATCGATTCAGACCTCGACAAGTATATATAGGTGATTTTTTAAAACTTAAATTTTTATTGTCTGCAGCAATATAAAATATAAAAAGAAGTTACAGAATTATGGATTCATCACAAGATGTCCTGTCCATATCGGGTTGCCAGTGTCCTTGTCAATTATTGTTACCGTGAATGGCATTCCCTCATAGACCCACAGGCTTATCTGCGGGCCTGTGAAGTCTGCGTATTTTCTTGGTGGAGTTGAATACTTGTCCACGCCAACTGTAAACCTGATTTTTATCATGTCTCCCGGAACTACAAACTGTGCATTGGTTTCGTTGGCATGATAGAATGTAACATTACTCATGTTGACATAACCCGACGTTAATGGATGATCTGTCTGTATCTTTATCAGAATGTCCCCTTTCTGTATTGGAGATCCGCTGAGCATGTCCAGTGTAATATTCTTGTCATGTATGGATGCTCTGGCATCAAACTCAGCCACTGGCGTGGGCTTCTTAACACTGACAGAGTTCGTATATGCATTCACTGCAGCAGCGAGTATTACTGTAACAACAAGCATCAGCATTACGCCAACTACTGGAGAAACTCCCTTTCTATCCCTAAACAGCTTCATATTCCCTCACCCTCCACGAGGACTTTCTTCTCCCAAATCACGGTGTGCGTTGGTGTGTAAACGATCTTCACGGTAATGTAATGCCCGGGAGTGACGTTCCACCCGTCAGCTATGCACGCACAGAAGCCGGTAACGTTAGCCCCGCTGTAGTATCCATTCTTATTCCACGGTGCCTGCGGGTAATTGGAATACCAGTCAGCAGTCATCGTTACACCAGGTGCAAGAGTGTAGTTTCCAAAATCGAACGGCGGGTCTCCAGTCTTGTAGTATGTCCAGTTTGCGTATAGGACTTCTCCAAAGAGGTATATGTACCCGTTCTTCTTAACGACATGGTTGTAGTACGGAGAAGTTCCATTAATCCAGTGCCCATAAAGCATGAAGTGGGTATTCATGCTGTTCGGCTTCACAACCATTGTCTTGTGTGGGCCGTATGCATCGGGGTTGTAAGTGATTATCTCAAGATCCTTTGTCGGTATCCTGTCTCCTGAAACTTCTGTTATCTGCATATATGTACACTTATAACCCATGCTTGTAGTTTCATTTTTTACAATCTTGACATCAAAGTTAGCTGTTGGTGCTGGCTTTTGCGCCTGTAAAGCACCGGTAAAAGAGCTGACAGCAGCTGCCAGAAGTACTGTAACCACGAGCATTAGCATTACTCCCATCACTGGGGACACTGCAGATTCGCTTCTCATTTTCCTTAACACACCTCTCTCCAACGTACCACCTCCAGTCACTCCGTGTTACTTCAACACGATTGAGTATTTAAGTTTATCCATTTTTTCTGATAGCGAATCAAATTATTTTTAGATTATCACAATCATCACCATTTAACCAGCAAGTATATCAAGCTGCTCAACATTACTATAATTATCATGAGGATAAATGAGATTGCGATTAGTATGGTTGAAAATACGGGAGAGAAGATCAGCAGGAAAACGATAATTGCTATATTAGTAGTTCTCCTGCTGTGCATTGCTGATTCGATCACAACACTTCTCGTTTTAAACAGTGGAAAGGGATACGAGGCAAATGCAGCCATAGCAATGTTTGCCAGCATACCGGCATTTCATGTGGTAAAGTTCGCTCTAACTGCCCTTGTTCTTTACGGGATCCACAGAATCTGCAAAAACGATGAAATAACAGAAATTTCAAGCTACCTCACTCTCGTGCTTTTCTACTCACTGATAGTCATAAACAACATCTCCGTCTATCTAAGCGGGATGGGTTTCAGCTTTAACCTGCCGAAAATGGCGGCAATCCTCTTTGGAATTTTCCTTAGCCTGTACGTATATCTTACATATCACCCCACAAACACAGAGTAATTCCTGTGTATCACCATTAGAGACACGTTGGAAAAACTCCTGCTCACAGTCCTGCTTCCAAAAAGGGAGTCTGAAATCTCAAAGCTAACAGTTAGTTTTGTCGCCCTGACAGTGAGAGTCGTATTCTCCTCAACTCCTGCAGAGAGTGATGCGAACCCCGTTCCCGCAAACGTGAAGTTCGTTAAATGACCATTGACAGTATAGTTATCAACGTAAACCTTTACAGTGTTACCATCATTAACAATGCAGCCTTCCAGATACTGCGAGGTAAAGTTCGTGAGATTCTCCCTGAATCCGCTCTGATAGGCCACAATGCCAAGAGGTGTCATTGCAAGTTTGTAGTAAGGTAGCAATGACGGGTACACGGACAGATTTACTCCAAAGGTCCTTCCCCTGAATGTAACGGTTCCACTCGAATTGTTTAACGTGTAGCTGATTCTGACGACTATACTCCCGCTATTCCAGACCCTAAGACTTGAGTCCATTTTTACATGCAGGAGAGGAAGAGAAGGAGCTCCAAGCTCCAGATTCACATCAGAAGGTTCGCCAAGGTAAACTTTCTCAAATGACCTGAATGCCCTGATTTCTTCAAGTTCGTGCCTGAATTCAGCCCTCTTTTCAATGACTGGCAGTTTGTAAACGACGATTACAGTTATTACAGATGCAAGGATTGCAAGAACCATGAGAATTCCAAGAACTGCAGATATTCCCGAACTATCTCTCTCAGGCATTTTACCCCTCCGGAAAGTGAACTTTTGCGACTGTTTCTTCCCCACATACAATGGATATTACCGTAAACCTGCTGCTGTTTCTCGGCACGTTCATGAGCTCACCAAAACTCCAGCTCCTGTTGTAGTATCCCTGCCTGAGAAACAGCCACGCTTTCTCACTGCCACACGTGAATACGGCAACGTTACCTGCTGTGTAATTATACCTGAACTCGCACACCCTTTCATCGGGATACGTGTAGTTGTATGTAACAACCAGCCTCAGCTCAGAGAAGGGGAGTGGTTCTCCAGCCCCGTGGACTATAGAATAATTGCTTCCGTTGGTGTAAGCCGTAAACACTGCCTGAGGAGTGTTTTTTAAAGGTGGAATGAACGAGGATGAGTAGTTCGCAAAAGCGGCAGCCAGTAAAACGACTATTACAAGCAAGAGCAATTCTCCAAGAACTTCCGAAACAGCTCTACAGCATGTTCTGCAACCTGTCATGCTATCACCCTGTATATGGATATTCCCGGAATTACAAGCTCGAACATTACTGCAGAGGAGAGGAGAAAAACGAAAACGTGCTTTAATCCATGTAGATAATGCCCCTTCTCCATCTGTCCGGCAACAATTCCGGAGAAGATTGAAAGCATGAGTGCAACCTGATACATCATGGAAAGAAGGGAGTGGGATGGTGAGTAGTTTGGAAGTCTGCTCAGAAAAGCGTGAATCATGCTGTAGGACACGTAGAGCAGTATAAAGAAGGAGAGATAGATTATGGCGAGGTAAGCAAAACCTGTCGCAAACCTGAGGTCCTTGAGCTTTAACTCGTACTCGAAGTCCTCTATTGCCGTAAGCAGGACATCTCTTATGTTTTCCGTTACCTCGCTCGCCCTGATGAGGAGAGTTATTGCCCTCCTGATACTCGAAACACCAACCCTGTTAACGAATTCAAAAAGGGCATCCCTGACTGTCGATCCCCACTCCACCTCAGCATCTGCAAAAGTTATCTCTCTGCTCAAAACTCCAAGCTTCGATTCCTTCAGCATCCTCAACACACCATGCAGAGTTAATCCAACATCTTTAAGATTCAGTATCTGTCTCAGAAAATCCGGAGTTTCCCTCTCAACCTTCCTGACGAACGCAGATCTGTATTCGAATGCAACTGCAAGAGGTAGCAGTGCAAAAACGATGAGAAGGGCTATTTTTGTCTCCAGAAAGGCAAGTTTAAGTCTTTTTATTACCACCCACCACAGCAAAATCGTAAAGGGAGAAAAGGCAAGAGAGTAATAGTAGTTCTCCCTTGCAGCCCTGAAAGGTGTGAGAAGAATGTTTTTCAATTTCTCAGATTCCAGCTCTCTTTCCGGCAAAAGTTTTTCTCCTATCAGTCTGATGTATGTCCGGGGCTTTCTCTCCAGCCTGATAACGCCCAGATCTTCCTTGACATTTATCAGGTCTATAACAAGTATCAGCATGAAACCGCCAACAGGCATGAAAAAGTAGAGATACAGGTAAAATATCGAGTTCGCACCCCTGCCGAGGAAGTGGGCGGTGGATATGACTATTATGAGAAAGACGGGTAAAGCGACAAAAAGCACCGCAAAAACTTCTGCAAGCATTTCAAGAGTTTTCATGTTTATTTCAAGCTGTTTTCTCGCTCTATCTCTGAAATTCTCAGCCTTTGCCGAAAGGTAGCCTTTCAAATCCCCTCCGCTCTCGAAGACTATAGCAAGGCCCTGCAGGAACTCTTTCAAATTCTCTGAAGGGGTTGTCGCCGACAAGTCAAGAATTGCATCTATAAGACTCATTCCGAACATCTCAACATCCCTGACTATGAAACCGAACTCCTCTGAAACCTCTCCATAAAGGTCTTTCTCAATGAAGATCTGCTTTATTACCTCGTAAAGCGGCATTGTTCCGCAGAGAGAACGCATGTAGGTTATAGCGTGAGGGAGCTTGAGGTCGATAGCTGTTCTCCTGCTCCTTGAAAGAGCAAAAGGATAGAGGAGAGAGAAGGAGAAGAAAGATACTGAAAGAAAGAGCACGACAATCAGCCCGTTAACGTGAAAAATCGGGAATCTGAGAACTATGAGCCCGGCCAGAATGCCTGCAAGTGCAGAGATGCAGACAAGAAAAGAGTACTCCTCGACTGAATAGCTGAGCATAGCCCCTCTCAGAGCTCTGCTCAGGGTTTCTCTGCTAACCGGAAGGAAACGGCTAAAGTCGAGCATAGAACTCATTCCTGTAGGATTCAATTTCCTCAACGAGTTTTCTCATTCCGGGTCTTTCACTTAACAGATCAGCAAGAAATTTTTCCCTTCTCTCAGCTTCTTCCTCCACAAATTCAGCACTTTCACCGCAAATTCTGCCAAGTTTTTCGAAAAGTGGTCGGATGTTTTCCTCAACGTATGCATCGTTTTTCTTGTTCCAAGAAAAAACGGGGATCGTTTCTATCTTAATACCCTCCCTCAGCCTGATCATGTAAAGATTTTTAACTCTCCTGACCATCCTCCCAGAAATGTGATCTATTTTCATGACCATCAGCAGATCGAGGGCATCAAACATCGCCACAGGCACGTTTATTGGCTCGTGTATCAGCCTGTTGATGGCTGAAGTGGCATCTCCAGCGTGCAACGTTGAGTAAGTTGTATGGCCAGTGTTCATTGCCTGAAACATAGTTATTGCCTCCCTGCCTCTAACCTCTCCAACTATCATGTACTCCGGCCTCTGCCTCAGAGCAGCCTTCAGCAGTTCAAACATTTCCTCAGCATCCTTGGCAAGAAACGGTGTCCAGTTTTCGTGTGGTAGCCTTACCTCCCTCGTGTCCTCAATTGAGACAATCTTAACCCTGTACGGTATGAAAAGCGACAGGGCGTTTAGCATCGTAGTTTTACCGCTCGCAGTACTGCCCGTAATCAGCAGGTTGAGTCTGAAATCGACGCACATCCAGAGTATGGCCGCAAGTCTCAAATCAAGGGTTCCCCATGCAACGAGGTCGATTGGAGAGATAGGTTCCTCACTTACCTTCCTTATTGAAAAGGTGGAGCCCCTCGTGCTGACAACCTTTCGGTATGTGACCTGAATTCTCTCTCCCGTAGGTAAAGTCGCATCAGCTATTGGCTTTTCCAGAGATACCTGTGTGTTGGCTTTCTGGGCAAGTTTCATCACGTATTCGTCAAGTTCATCCTCTTCAAAGACGATGTTCGTCCTCAAACTCCCGTAAGCTCTGTGATAAACGTAAACAGGCAGGTTATAACCACTGCAGGAGATGTCCTCGATGTGCGGATCTCTTAGAACAGCATCTATCTTTCCATAGCCTACAGCCTCCCTTCTCAGGTAGTACCACATCCTGCCAATGCTTGTCTCTTCGAAGTCTGCCTTTCTTGCCTCTTTCAGAAACTCATTAAACAATATTTTCTCCTTATTTTTAAGTTCTTCTTCGCTTTTAATAATTATTTTCTCCCTGAGTTTTCTATGGACTTTTTCGAGGAAAACGGCCTCTGCAGCTTTGAGCTCAGGCTCAATAACCAGATAATCCTTTTCAAGTATCACTGCCCTCGCAAACGGTTTTATAAGCCAGTAAGAATCGATAACTCTTTCATCCTCCTCAAACTCCACGTAACTGTGAGATAGCAGACTCTCCATTTCGAAGTCTGAGTCAGATCTGGATCTGAATTTAAAGAAGTCCAGTAACCCTGACATCGAGTCAAGTGAACGTTACTCCACTAATAAAGATGTCGAAAAATGCCGGTAGTTTCGAAACTTTTAGATGTGTGAACACGCAGAAAAATAAACACCAAAGATTTTTAACAGTTCATTATACAACCGGCATGGTTCTCGATCTGCTGTTCAATCCGGATGGATTTTTTAAAGAGGAGGTTGAGTTCGAAAAACCAATGTGGAGAGGGTTAGCAGTAGTCCTTGTAGCATCCATCCTGGCAGCTGTGAACGCTTACATTATCAGCTCCTCAACCGCCAAGGCGCTGTATGATCTAATGATTGAGAAAGGTGCCTCAGTAGAAACTGCGAAAGCTTTAACCCAGTTCACACAGACGATAGGATTGATTTCAGCGTTTTTTGGAGTTATAATATCGTGGGTGCTAATAGCAGCAATACTTCAGGGACTTTCTGCCCTTTTTGGAGGGACCGGAAAGTTCTCGGACACACTAAAGGTTACAGCGTACTCCTTCATACCGAACATAGTCGTTTTCCCGTTCACATATTACATAGCCATAACCGAGGCAAAGCTTGTCAGCACGTACGGAATTCTGGCTCTCACAAACTCCGGAATCGTTATGGCAAAGGTCGTTCTGGATCTGGCCGTTCTTGCCTGGCAGTTTTTACTGTGGAGATTCGGGATAAAGTATGCAAGAAATCTGAGTGGCAGGGATGCCACGATAGTCGCAGCGATACCGGCTGTAGCTTTCGCACTTCTCAGCATAGCCGGAATTATGCACGCGAAAACTTTTCAAGGTGTAGGCGGGAGAACGTTTAAATAACATTGCCCAGTTGTCGAGCGTATCAGTGAGGAGGTGTCAGCCTTGGCGAAGAAACCTGCGAGGATGTTCAGAAGGCTTGAAAGGCCCTATACAAGAAAGGAGTACATAGACGGTGTTCCCGGAATCAGGCTCAGGCAGTTTGAGATGGGTAACAAGAAGGGACAGTTCCCTGTAAAGCTGACTCTCGTGGCTGAAGAGGGTGTGCAGATAAGAGACACAGCCCTTGAGGCTGCCCGTATTGCTGCAAACAAGTTCATATCAAGAAAAGCTGGAAGCAGCAACTACTTCCTGAAGGTCAGAGTTTACCCCCATCACGTGCTGAGAGAACATAGAATGGCTGTAGGTGCCGGAGCAGACAGAATTTCGCAGGGGATGAGGGCTGCATTTGGAAAACCTGTTGGACTGGCTGCAAGAGTTTTTCCGGGAACCAAGATAATGAGCATATGGACTAAGCCCGAGTTCTTTGACTTTGCAAAAGCAGCCTTGCATAGAGCTGCACAGAAGATGCCAACACCGTGCAAGATAATAGTTGAGGAGGGTAGAGAATACCTGAAAGGAAAGGTTTAATTTTAAAAGTTTAAATTTTATTTTGGTTTTAGTTTTATATTTAAGTTACATCAAAAACATCAAAATAGGATACACCAAAATGGGAATCAGAATAGTAAGTGGAAGAAGGTTGAGGGAGATTGAAGCGTTTCTTGATGAGGCTGAATACCCTTCCCACTGCGTGCACTGTCCGGGGCTGAAGGGTGAGCCACTCCACCATCCGAGTTATGAGGTTACAGGAGAATGTAATTTAAACTGCGTTTTTTGCTACGCTTACTCAGCGAAAAAAGCCGGTAAACTCCCTAATCCCGGATACTACGGATGTGAGGATGCGAGGGCAATAACAGTATCCCAGTACGGAGAACCCACCATTATCGGGCTTGAAAAGCTTGAAAAACTTTTTTCTCTACTGAAAAAGAAGTTTGGTGCAAGAATTGACCTGCAAACAAACGGAGTGTTGCTCGACAGAGAAGTTAGTGCTGATCTGGTAATGGTAAGCCTGAGTGCGTCAAACAGAAAGAGTTACGCTTCACTCACAGGTCACGATTTCTTCGAGAGAGTTGTAAAAAACCTTAACTTTGTAAAAAAAGGTATAATCAGGTGCGTTTTTCTCCCCGGAATAAACGACGGAGAAGTTGTGGAGATAGGAAAGATCGCAGATGAGAAGGGAATGGAATTCATGCTCCAGCCGTGCTCAATACACCCGGGATTGAAGGAGAGGCTGGAAAAAGCTGGATACGATTTTGAGAGAGACACGCTGTACGATTACCTTGACTCAGCTGAAAGAAGCGGGGCAAAAATACCGGGATGTTTGCTTAAAATTGTAAGGGACATGCTCGAACTCGAAAGTTTTGAAGAGATTGCGTTTTCAAGAAAGGGCTTTTCCAGCAGACCACCTGAGATAAGGAGAGAGTGGAAGTTCTGTTTTGACCTGTAGTTCGAGTTCAGTTAAGTTCAACTCCCTTTTCAGGCCTGTTCTTTCAAATCTGCTCTTTCAAATTCCGTACAATTGAGCTCAGAATTGGGGCATAGAAGTGGGGCCGCCGAGATTTGAACTCGGGTCTCCGGCACCCCAAGCCGGGAGGATAACCAGGCTACCCTACGGCCCCTCCAGTAAAAGGTAAAAGCTGGTGATTTTTAAAAGTTTGTGCTAATACACCCGAACCTTAACACC
>CAZUMR010000036.1:0-9553 GCA_964622075.1 uncultured archaeon
CAGCTTAATCTACTGGATAGGTGCTAAAGCGAAACTAAGACGAGCTGTTGCTGAAGGAGGTGATTAAATGAAGAAATTTGGGGTTTTGGTTTTGACGATATTGCTGGTTGTGTTGATATTAGGATGCACGCAAATGAGTGCTAAAGAGATAGCAAAGAAAGTTGAAGAAAAATACAACGCGATAAAGGACATCAATAATGGAAAGCGAATTTCTATTAGGAAGAAGTAATGATTAGAATGACCTAAAGGTGCATGATAAGGTATTTTTAGCCTACTTATTGCATTTTCAAAAAGAAGTCAAATAACCAACGAATAGCGTACATAAAACTCGAAAAAACTAAACTGGGCTCTGCATAACATAATAGATAACATTTATGCCTGCACTTCTTTGCCAGTTCGACCCCTCTTTTATACTTGCTACTGGACAACAAATCTTTTAGGCTCTTAGTTTTTACATTACCAACTCTAACAAAGCTAATATCATAGCAAGGGGCAATGAGTTCACCATCTGGATTGATTCTTATGAGAAGATTTGACAAGCAATTAAACTTACTCCCACTGGCTATGAGTTTGAGGTATTCTCTCGAGTTTAGAATACATTTATACTCTTTTTTGAGCTTTAACAGCTTTAGAGCTACACTTTTGAGCCTTTCATCCCTAATATCTGGACAGCCCTGAAAGTATGCGGAGACTGGTTCAAACGTTATGTACACACCACATTCGTCAGCAAACTTTACCAGCTCCTCAACTTCGTCGGCATTATCTTCGTGTAAGACTGTATTTATGCAAACATCGTAAACATTGGATGCCCATTTAATAGAATCTATTACCTTATCAAGTGCATCAACACCGGTAATACTGTAAAATCTGTCCCTTCTAAGCGTATCAAGGCTAATAGTAACGATATCCGCATTCAAGTTTTTATCCTTAAATTTCAAACCGTTAGTGATGAGTAACGTGTAAAATCCGTAATCGTTCACGAGATTTAGAATCGAGCGTATGTCTTTCCTAACTAGGGGTTCACCACCACTAGCAGTGTAAATCGCAACATCCAAGTCAGAAGCATCTTTAAGCATTTTCTTTATTTCTCTCAAATTCATCTCGTAGCTGTTTCTTCTCCAGTAATCACAGTAGTGACATCTCATGTTGCATCTAAAAGTGACCATGTGAGCCAATATTACGGGCTGTAAGACACCAATTTTATTCTTAATCCAAGCTTTTACCAGCTTAGATGCTGTATTAATTTGTTTCATTTAGTTACCTCCTTTATTAGTTTGTATCTTCCTTCATTATCTCGAGTCAGGATGCCTATTTTTTCTCAGTTAAGTAGTAGACGTTTAGATTTAATCTTTCAGCAATTTGATTTGTAGTTAAATCACTGTTACCAGTAATTGCTTTGTGCGTTGGCAATTCTCACTTTTATCTTTCCCCTTCGGCTACCTTTGACTATTCCACCTGGAGCGTAAAAGGTTGGAGTTAAACTGTTCGATGGTTGTTCCAAGATATACATCGAACGTTGATGATATTATGTGGGAATAGCACCCAGTGTGATTTATCCAGTCTAATCCCGTTGTAAATAGTTTCAATTCTTATCTCTTTTTACGGTTTTAGCAGTTGCAGTAGTAGTTAAACAGGCTAATGAGGTAACACGATCAGGATTTTAGTCCATCTAATATTCAAATTTGCCAGTTTATAAATATCTTCTGACCATATCTTCAAAATAATATATTCAGTATTATATAACTAAATTATAATTTGCAAAATATGGTCAGAAAGTTTATAAAATAAAGTTGCGAATACAATTTGAAGAAAAAAAGAGATGGTAGAATGAAGGTTAGATCGTTGATAAGCGTGCTGTTGATTTTAGTAATGTTTGGAGGATTAATAAGCCCAGCAATGTCAATGAGTATCGATAAAAAACCTTATCTAATTGATGACACAAAGCTAAAAGAAATAAAGTTTAAGCAACTTTACAGAAGCGATAAAGACTTTAAAAGATATGTAGATCAAATCAGAAAAATACTAAGTAAAGATAAACTAAGCGATAAAGACTGGAAAGAATTTAAAAAGTTCTTTAATATTGTTTTTAAGAAGATTGAAGGTATTGAGCTAAATGATAAGGAGTTTGGAATTTTAAAACATATTATTGAGAAGGAAAAGCTAAAAATAAAAGTTTACAAATGCTATTCGCAAACAAAAGGTCTATCAACGACAGCAAGCGTGTTAGTTGCGTATAATTACCTTCCGAAGCTCTATCAACCAATTGCAGACATAAACAATGGAAATAAATTAATAAGAACGTATGCAAAAGTTTTTGACGAGAACATTTATGGTCATCATTTACCAGGGAAATATATTATAGAGGTGACATATGTATTTTCCGACGAAGATTATCCTAATCCAATAATTGATAGAGCATACGACTGGTATCGTTATATAGAGTGGGGTAGGTTTGAAGATATAGAAACATTCTTTCTAATTGTCGATAAGAGTACAGGAAGGGTAGATAAGCTCTCATTTGTTGGTCTTCAAATCTATTGGTGGAATCCTTTTTATGGAGAGTGGAGATTTATTGATCCAATTTATAGTGGATCGGCTACTTGGAACACTGGAGTGCATGAAAAAGCTAAAGTTACCTCGTTTAATACAAATGGAACACATCCAATAGTTTATATAAATACATGGAACCATGCAATAGGTGAAAGAGATAATAATCCATCTATGCGTGATGTGGCGTTTAACACGTGGTTAAATCCTGTTGAAGGTAGTAGAATAAATGCTGAGAATGAGTATAGTACTTGTATATATAATAATGAAAAACTAACGGAGGTACCATAATTATGTATCGTTTTTTAAAAATTTATTTATTAATATTCATTTTTTGTTGTATATCATACTTCTTCTTTGATTTTTCGCTTTTTCCAGTATTATACTATTCACCGATGGCTAATAAAATTGCTAATTTGATAGGTATATTTATATTTTCTGTGTGCGCTAGAACAGTATTATTTACTTTTTTGTATTGCAAAATTTTAAGGATTCGTACAATTAAAGTTTTAGTAATATCATTATTATTAAATGGATTACCTATCCAATTTACAGAAGGTTTTTTAATGTATATTACTGGTTATGTAGGATATAGTTTTACTGCTTTTGATCCGAAATTTGTTTGTAACTCTGTAATTAGTAAAATTATATTTACAATTTTAAACTTAATAATAAATTATATTAATGATATATATTTATCTATTATAATTTATGTTTCGTTTGCTTGCACGATTCTGGAAGTACCAAGAGTTATTTTAGGTATATATTTAAATAAAAAATTTATTTTAATTTATAGTGAATAAACGTACTCAATTAACACTGTAAATTATAACTTAATCTATGACTCAGCCACTCCTAAAGATTTCGCGAGGTTTTTAAGGATTTAGAGTTGATTAGACAAACAACGGGTGGGGTGATGCCGTGAAAACACTGTTGTTGGTTTTAGTGATGTTAAGCAGCGTAGTGAGTCCAGCATTGGCTATTGAGTCTTGATTAAGCAAAACATCAGATGAGCATTTGAGGGTCTACTCAGCCATTAAAGGAAAATCCAATTTGGGTATGAAAATTTACAATATAACTGTACATGGTACCTTTAAAGGTTATTGTAGTTGACGAAAAGAGTAAAATTAGCAAATACAGTGAACTAAAAGTCAAATCTCTAATTAAGAAAAAGTTTACAAAGAGCAATCTCTTGAAATATCAGGAAATTTAATATTGATTAAGGTAGTAACAGTAAAGTTGCTCAGACTGCAGCATTACGAGTTATAATAATCGGAGGAGGGCTTGTTTTAGAAGACCTTGTCATTATTGCCCTACTTGCATTATACATTGCAACTTCCTAACCATTTATATATATTAAATTTCTCATTGAAAATTGATTATAGAGTTTTTAAAATATAATACCAAGATTGTGTTACGTTTAGGCCATGACAGTAACGTTTATTTTATTCTTGATCAAAAATACTTATGCTAAGTCGCAAGGAGAACAAAACATTTCTACATCTTTACATCGATAAAAACATCCTTGCCAAAGTTAAGAAATTGATTCTCAATCTATCAAAATTTATAGAAACGAAGCTCAGAGAATGAATCATTATTACATCATTTTAGCAGAACACGGTTGGCACAAGAGATTAAGTGGGCCCGGAGGGATTCGAACCCCCGACCGTCCGGTTATGAGCCGGACGCTCTAACCTGGCTAAGCTACGGGCCCTCGCTGCTTTTCCCATTCCTCTTTTCCCTTCCTCTCTCCTCACCCCCCTCTTTCCTCTACTTTTTAAAACCTGAATTTAAAATTTGTGCTTCCACTGTTCCCACATTTGAATCACAGCAATGAAATTCTGCTGGAGTAAACAGGTAAACAGGTAAACAAAGGTAAGCAAACAATCAAATATCGTGCGAAAAGTGTCTGGTTATGGGCAGAATAGAAGAATTGACTGAAGAGATCGTGCGATTATTCAAGAATTCGGGATACGAGGTTGATAGGAAGGACGTTTACAATCGTCTCAGGCTGCTGATAGAGGAATTTAAAGTTCCGGAAGACGAGGCAGTCAGAACTGTTAGAAACTACCTGATGAAAGAGCTTGACGTCTCAAGGGATCAGCTTGTAATGGAAAGCCCCCTTGTAAAGATAGCGGACATAAATTCACCCGGCCAGTGGGTCAGTGTTAAAGCCAGGGTTGTCCAGCTCTGGGACTCTTCAAGCCCCAACGTTTCACAGGCCGGGCTGATAGGTGATGAAACTGGAATAATCAAGTTCGTCATATGGGCGAAGGCCAACAAACCTCCGGTTGAGGAAGGGAAGTGCTACCTTTTTGCAAACGTCGTTACAGACAGCTTCGGCGGAAGGTTGCAGATAAATGTCAACAGAAACAGCAGAATTGAGGAGATTGACGAGGATATACAGCTGCCTCCAAAGGAGCTTGAAGTTGTGGGTGCTCTGGTAGCAATTCAGCAGAACAGCGGGCTGATAAAGAGGTGCAAACTGTGTAACAGGGTCCTTACCAAGGGAGTCTGTCCTATACACGGGCAGACAGAATCTTACGACGATCTGAGGGTTAAGGGAGTGATAGACGATGGTGAAAACTACTACGAAATAATTCTGAACGAGGAGAACATACGGGATCTGACAGGAATTGGACTTGATGAGGCAAGGGAAATAGCAATGGAAAACCTTGACAGGGGAGCAGTGCTGACTGAACTTAAGAACAGGCTGCTTGGAAGGTATTACAGGCTCAAAGGCATGAGGGGGCAGAGATATCTGCTGGTGAGCGAGATAGAGTTTCTGAAGGCGGACATAAAGGAGGAAGGAGAAAAGATCCTTGGAGAGGTGTGATTGCCATGGATGGCAAGTTTAAAAGAGAGGTAGCAAGGAGAGTTTTCGCCTTCGAGCTAAACAGGGCAACACACAGGCTTGAAAGCGGTGACAGGGCTGTGCACGTTCTTTTACCAACGGGTGTTAGCTGTAACAGGGTCTTCATAGTTGGGGTGTTGCTTGACAGGGAAGAGACGAGACCGGATTCTGACTTCTGGAAGGTAAGGATAAGCGATCCTACAGGGGTTTTCAGAGGGTTTGTGGGTAGATTTCAGCCAGATGCTCTGGATACACTTTTGAAAATAGAACCTCCGGAAATAGTTGCTGTTGTTGCAAAGATAAGGCTGTTTGAAGGCGATACCGCTACCATAGTTACGATAAGACCGGAAGCTATAGTTCCGGTTGAAAGAGAGGTAAGGGACTACTGGGTTATAGAAACTGCAAGGCAAACTCTTGACAGAATTGAGAAAATGAGAAAAGGTGGAAATGAGCTTGTCGAGCTTGCGTGGCAGGTTTACGAACCCGATCTCGACTTTTACGAGGAGAAGGTTAAGGAGGCTGTAAGGGCACTTCTCAACCAACACATCGAAACTGCCGGAAGTGGGGTAACTGAAGAAATCGAGAGTAAAGCTGAGGATGAGATACAGGGTGCTGTGGAAGATGTGGGAGCTGTAGAGGAAGAAAAAGAAGAGTTGGAGGATGTGGAGGAAGAGGGAGAAGGTGAGGAGAGAGAAGACTGGGATCTTGAGGATATCGATGAATTTGAGTTTGAGGAAGAGGAGTGGGACCTGAGCGACATACTTGAAGGGAAGTAAGAAGATGTAAGAAAAGGCACGAGGTGATTGATTTGCCTGAATCGAGCAGAGTTAAGGACATTTCGACCTCCATGATCAGGAGGATGTTTGAAGTTGTTGCTGAGGCGAGGAAGAGGGGAATTGACATAATTAGCCTTTCCATAGGTGAGCCTGACTTCGATACGGATGAGAGAATTATTGAGTTTGCGTGCGAGGCTAAGAGGAGAGGTTTCACACACTACACCTCCAACATGGGTATTGACGAGCTGAGGGAGGCCATAGCCGAAAGGTATGGAGTTGAGAAGGATGAGGTAATGATTACAGCTGGTGGCAGTGAGGCACTTATGAACGCATCTCTTGCATTTATAGAGAGGGGAAGCAACGTTGTAATTCCGTCTCCAAACTTTCTGTCCTACTTTGTTTACGCCAAAATATGTGAAGCCAGTGCGATTCAGATAAAAACTCATCCAAACTTCAGGCTTGATATCGATAAGTTGAACGAAGTTGTAGATAGAAAAACAAGCGTTATATTTCTTAACTATCCGAGCAATCCTACGGGAGTTGTTGAGGATGAGAAGACACTCAGAGCTGCTGTCGAGATAGCTCAGGATGCAAATGCTGTGGTTGTGAGTGACGAAATTTACGACCAGATATACTACGACAGAAAACCCGTAAATCTTGCGGGAATGGAAAATGTAATTGCCGTTAACGGATTTTCCAAATCTCTTGCCATGACGGGATGGAGAGTTGGATTTACCATAGCTGACAGGGAAATGCTCGATTCAATGCTGAAAGTTCATCAGGTTAATGGAGTGTGTGCTCCTGCCTTCGCTCAAAAGGCCATAGCTGAAGCTTTTAACACCGGAGTTTTTGACGATGTAACAGAAAAAATGAGAAAAGCTTTCAGGGAGAGGAGAGATTACATCTATCCGGCTTTCAGAGATCTGGGATTCGAGGTTGTTAAACCTGAGGGGGCTTTTTACATCTTTCCGAAGATACCTCTGGACATGGATTGCGTTGAATTCACGGAAAAGCTCGTGATGAACGGTGTGGCTGTAACTCCCGGAGTTGCGTTTGGAGAGGGTAATGAAAGGTACATCAGGGTTTCCTACGCTGCCTCTATGGAAAGTCTAAAGGAGGCTGTGAGAAGAATAGGAGAGTTTCTTGCTGGAAATTAAGAGAAACTGAGTTAGAATCACATCAGATGACTCGGGCTGAGCAGCAGAACAACTGCCAGAGTTACCAGTCCTGCGAGAACGAGCCTTATTCCAGAGCTGATTATGCCACTTTTCGAAACCTTGCCCATGCACGCCCCCACAACGAACAGCTGCAGCAGTCCCACGGCTATGGCAAATGGAAATGCCTCGTTAACGGGCATGAAAACGTAAAAGACGAGCGGTATGAGGGATGCTATTACCGGAGATACTGCATGCACGAGAGAACTCACAAGTATTGCAAAGCTGTGAGCCCTTTCAACAATACCTCCAACACTCCTTAGCATAGCTCTGTCTCTCTCTATTTTTACTGCCGTTTGTTCCACTCTTTCAGCTTCATAGGCACCCCAGCCGCTTGAAATGCCAAGAGCTATTGCAGTTGCAACTCCTGCAGATATAACAACTTCAGGTGTTGCCTTTCTGCTGAGATGAGCACCCATTATCAGCCCGAGGATGGTGAGTGCTCCATCGAAGTAACCTATTATGAAGTACCTCCTTGCTATTGGAATGAGATTTGTCATGTTGCTGTAAAGTCTGTAAGTTTCTATTTTTTCTTTTATTTTGTCTTTAAGATTTATCATTGTACCACCGCGCTCATTTAATTTAACTTTTTGACCATGTATTCAAACTCCCTCTCGTATCCAAGCCTTCTGTAGTATGGCCTGACACCAACACCGCTTATCACTGCTATTCTGTCGTACTCCTCCTTTGCAAGTTCTTCAGCATACTTCAGCAACCTCTCTCCAAATCCCCTGTGTTGCACGGCATCCACGGATTTTGCTCCTATTGGTACTGCCTCTCCGTAAACGTGGAGCTCTCTGATAAGAGCACAATCTTTCAGACACTCTATGAAGGGCTCATCCGGAAACCTGAGCCTGATGAATCCAACAAGTGCATCTATACTCTCAATCTCATAGGAAATGAAGTACTCCACACCGCCTGATGCTCTGTATTTTCTCACCTTTAGCTCGGCCTCTTTCATAAGCTCGTCTAACTTCATCTTCCCCATCTTCAGCTCCATCAGCCTGTGTCCTATCTCCCTGCACCTTATACACCTGCACTTCAATCCGAGCTCTCTCATTTTCTCCTTTACAAGCTGTCTGATGTTGCCCTTGTCAAGTCCTATGGCCTTTCCAACCGGTATGTCCCTCTGAACTCTCTGCACCCTGACGTATACTGGCAGCATGGCTTTGGCTCTTGCTATTAGCTCTACCACCTCATCTGTCGTGTAAGGCCTGTACTTTCCAAGCCTGTATAACTCGTAAAGTCCCGTGCCCTCCACGACGAGGGTCGGATATATCTTGAGGTAGTCTGGTCTAAACCTCTCATCTTCAAACAGTGTTTTGAACGTCCTGAGGTCTCTCTCAGTGCTAACCTTTCCATCTTTCCCCGGAAGTCCGGGCATTATGTGGTATCCAACCTTGAAAGCTGAATCCTTCAGAAGTTTGGTAGCATCAATTACATCCTTTACGCTGTGACCTCTGTTTACAACCTCAAGAACTTCATCGAAAACACTCTGCACACCAAGCTCAACTTTCGTTGCTCCATACTTCAGCATCTCAAGTATGTGCTCCTCTTTTGAGTAGTCTGGCCTCGTTTCGATTGTCAGCCCAACGCATCTCGCTCTTGCTCTTTCATTCCTTATTTTTTCTCTTTCCAGTATTTCTTCAGCCTTTTTTCTGTCTTTGAACTCTTCCTGAGCTATTTCTTTCCTCTTTTCCGGATAATCGTTCAGGGCTTTGAAGACGTTTGCTATGAAGTAGTCCCTGTATTCCCTGTCTCTTGCTGGAAATGTGCCTCCCATGATTATGACTTCCACCTTATCCACACTGTGCCCTATTTCCTCAAGCTCCCTCAGTCTTGAGCTTACCTGTGCGTAAGGGTTGTAGCCGTGCTGCTTGCCTCTCTGGGCTGCCGGCTCCAGACCTATGTAGGACTGAGGTGTATTGAAATCAACCCCACCCGGACACATCAGGCATTTACCGTGAGGACAGGGTGCAGGAGATGTCATCACACTAACAACAGCCACTCCAGAAATCGTCCTCACTGGCTTTAATTTCAGAACCTTTCTGAGCCTCTCATAGTTTTCATCTCTTCCAAACTTCCTCTCATAAGCTTTTAACAGATCGGCATCGCTCGGTATCTTTTCGAGCCTGTATTTCTTGCTGACCTCTTTTTTTATT
>CAZUMR010000037.1:0-22616 GCA_964622075.1 uncultured archaeon
GTCGTGGGTTATGAACAGCATCGCCAGATCCATCTTACGCTTGAGTTTCATCAAAAGCCTGACTATCGCCGCTTGAGTTGACAGGTCGAGCATCGACGTCGGCTCGTCGCAAACAACGAACTTCGGGTTCGTAACCAGAGCCCTCGCTATCGCAGCCCTCTGCAATTCCCCACCGCTCAGTTCGTGGGGATACCTGTCCAGATGCTCCTCCTTAAGCCCCACCGCCTTAACGAGCTCAAACACCCTCTCCTCATCCCGCAAACCGTGTATCCTGAGGGGTTCGGAGATGCTATCGTACAGCCTCCACCTCGGATCGAAAGCGTCCTCCGGGTTCTGGGGTATCAGCTGCATCCTCGCCCTTAGCTTCTTAAGCTCCCTCCCCCTCAGCCCTGTAAGATCCACGCCTTCGAAAAACACCCTCCCCTCGTCCGGCCTTATTAGCATTAGGAGCAACCTTCCGAGAGTCGATTTCCCACTACCGCTTTCCCCGACCAGAGCTACGGTTTCCCCCTCCTCTATCCTCAAACTCACACCGTCAACTGCCACTATCCTCCTCCCGCCGAATATACCAGTCCTGAAAACCTTCCTAAGCCCTTTCCCCTCTATCATAGAGCCAGCACCTCACCCACCTATCCCCAACGCGGACGAGAGGAGGGGTTTTCGCACACTCATCGAAGGATCGCTCGCACCTCTCCCTGAACTTGCATCCCTTCGGCGGGTTTATCAGACTCGGCTGGAATCCCGGAATTGGCTTTAGCCCCCTCGAAGGCAGAGATTCGAGCAAACCTCTGGAGTAGGGATGCAAAGGCTCGTCGAAGAATTTCTTAGCCGGAGATACCTCCACTATCTCCCCGCAGTACATCACCGCTATCCTGTCCGCAAACCTCTCCGCAAATCGGAGGTCGTGGGTTATGACGAGCATAGTCCTGTCGATCTTCCTGAAGAGTTCGACTATCTGATCCCTCTTCTCGGAATCCAGCCCCTTCGTGGGCTCGTCCGCTATCACGAGCTTCGGATTTGCCGAGATGCCCATGGCCACGAGAACCCTCTGCCTCATCCCCCCGCTGAACTGGTGGGGATACTCCCTCTCCCTCCCCCCGATGCCGAGGAAGTCGAATATCCTCAAAATTTTCGAGAGGGCGGAGCTCTTCTTCATTCCGTAGTGTTCCATCAACGGTTCCGCGCACTGAAATCCGACTGTCAAAACAGGATTCAACGCTGACTGACTCTGAGGGATCCACGCAATCTCCCTTCCCCTTATCCTCCTCATCTCCTCCTCGCTCAGCTCGAAAAGATTCTTTCCTTCAAATATCACCCTCCCATCGAGCACGGCGTTGTCAGGAAGCAACCTTAGTACGGCCTGAGCCAGAACGGACTTCCCACTTCCGCTCTCCCCAATCAGAACGAACCTCTCGTCCCTAAAAACTTCGAAGCTCACGCCGCTGACTGCCTTTACCTCCCCGGCCTTCGTCCTGAACTTGACCCTCAGCCCCTCCACCTCGAGCAACCTATCTTTCGACATAGCTCCTCCTCTCCATAGCGTCCCTCAACCCCTCCCCGAGGAGGTTGAATCCCAGAACGGACAGGGCTATGAACAGACCGGGAAAGAATGTGAGCCAAGGTGCGGTGGTTATGTAATCCTTGCCGGAGTTTATCATCTGACCCCACTCCGGAGTGGGGGGCTGTATTCCGAGTCCAAGAAATCCCAGACTCGCCACGGTCATTATAACGTTACCCATGTTGAGGGTTGCGAGAACCACTATCGGCCCGATAGCGTTGGGTATCACGTGCCTAAGCAAAATGTACCACTCCCCCGCTCCTACCGCCTTCTCACATAGCACGAACTCCCTTTCCTTCAGAGATAGCACTATGCCCCTCGTGACCCTCGCGTAGCTCACCCAGTTCGTAACGACTATGGCCAGAACAACGTTCCATATCGAAGCTCCGTATGAAAAGCAGAGAACTCCCACGAGGGCTATGTTGAAGACGAGCTCGGGAATTGCCAGAAAAACGTCTATGATCCTGCCTATCAGGTCGTCAACAAGCCCTCCGAAGTATCCGCTTACGGCTCCAACGAAACATCCAAGCCCCATCGAAATGGCGGATATCGTTATCGCCACGACCATCGTCGTCCTCGCACCCCACACGACCCTCGAAAAAACGTCCCTGCCGAGCTGATCCGTGCCAAAAACGTGTTCGAAGTTGGGGGGTTTTAGCCTCTCCGTCATGTTCGTTTTATACGGATTCCCCGCTATCAGTGGTGCAAGGATGCCGAGGAGAGTTATCGTGAGGAGAATCGTCGATCCGATCAGGCAGAGTCGGTTCATATCAATCACCGTACCTGATGCGGGGGTCTATCACCACATACAGCAGATCCACGATGAGGTTGACGACTATGAACGTGACTCCGGAGAGGAAAACGAGCGCCTGAACAACAGGAAAGTCCCTCTTGAAAACGGATTCTACGAGCAGAGAACCAAGCCCCGGCCAAGAGAAAACGACCTCGACCATTATCGATCCTATGATGAGGTGGTGGATGGAGAGGGAGAAGTAGGTTACTATAGGGATGAGTGCGTTCCTCAGAGCGTGCCTCAGGACGACGACCCTCTCCCTCAACCCCTTTGCCCTTGCGGTTACCACGTAATCCTGAGATAGAGCTTCGAGCAAACAGCTCCTGACGAACCTCGTCTTTATCGCCATGAAAGAGAAGCTCCAAGTAACGACGGGCAGGATGAGGTGCTCAATACCGCCGTATCCGAAGGCAGGGAGGAGGTGGAGCTTTACCGAGAATATCCAGATCAGAATCAGGCCGAGCCAGAAGCTCGGAATGCTTATGCCGAGGAGGGAGAATATTCTGCAGAAGTGATCCACCGCCCTATCCCTGTACATCGCGGAGAGTATCCCGAGCAGGGTGGCGAAGGCGAGGGATATGGCGAATGTGGTGAAGAACAACTCAGCAGAAGCTGGAAACCTCTGCATTATTATTTCCATGACCGGCTTTCCTTCCGTCCACGATACGCCGAAGTTTCCCCTGAGGGCGTTGGACAGCCAGTGGATGTACTGAACCAAGAGGGGTTTGTCGAAACCCATCTCCCTCCTGAACCTCTGAATCTCGGCATAGCTCGGCTCCGAGCCAGATATTATAGTCAGAATTATCTCCGCCGGATCTCCGGGAAATAAATGGAGGAGAAGAAAGGAGATGAAAGATACCCCAAGCAGGGTTGGGATCGCCTGAGCTATCCTCTTCGCCACGTACCTCTTCATGCCCTCACTCCGACGTCGTAGAACAAAGGCTCTCCAAACGGAATTCCGTTGGGGTAGTGGAACAGGTGGTACTCATCCGCAACGACGTTCTTCGAAACCGCCACCGTCATGACGTCGAAGTAAAGCGGAACGACTCCGTGTTCCTCGTGAATTGCTCTGTAGAACTCCACCAAGTACTTCTTCCTCTTTTCCTCGTCGAACTCCTTTAGGATCTTCTTGCATAACTCTCCCGTCCTCTCGCTGACGTAAGCGCTCCACTTGCATCCGGGGTAGAACCTCCAGTACATCCTGAGGTAGAACCTCCTGTCAGTTCCCCCTATGTAGTATATCCTGAGGTCGTAATCTCCCGAATCCCTTCTCTGCCTGTAAGCTCCGGTTTCGAGAACCTCGAGTTTGACGTTTATTCCTATGTCCTTCAGCTTCTGCTGTACAAGCTGGGCGACGAGAATCTGGTCGCTCTGAGCCTTATCGACTATCATGTCGGCGCTATCGAATCCCGCCTTCTCGACGAGCTCCTTCGCCCTGTCGGGGTTGTACTCGTAAACCACCCCCGCCTCCTTTATGCCCGGAGCGGATTCTATGAAGAGCGTCTTCGCCGGTAGGACTTGGTTGTCGAATATCTTCACGACCTCATTCCTATCTATCGCAAGATCGACGGCCTCTCTCATCCTGACGTCGCTGAAGGGCTCTTTCTTATAGTTGAACGCTATTATCCACGTCAGCGGTATTATCCTCTTGAACACCCTGTAACCCATTTTTTCAAGCTGAGGAATCAGGTTTCTCGGAGTGTAAGCCGAGCCTCCGTGAACGTAATCGGATATCGCGTCCACCTGACCGCTTTCGAGAGCCATAACTCTCGTGTCGTCGTCGAATATGAAGTCCACGACGAACTTCCTGAACTTCGGCTCGATGCCGAATCTTTCGTACCAGTACTCGTTGGGCTCGTAGATGGCATATCTCCCCTCCTTGTAATCCGCAACCCTGAACTGCCCCGTCCCGACGGGCAGGATGAACTTACCCTTGGGATCACCTTCAGGCCTTACGCTCTTGGGGGACATTATGCTCATGTGGAACTCCGCCATCTTCGCCAGATTGAAGAACCCGTCTTCCTTGTAGTGGATGGCAACCGTGCCGTCATCCAGAACCTCAGCAGAATCGAAGGTGTCCCTGCCGAGAGGGTGGTTCAACTTCAACCATTCCACCGTGAACTTAACCGCACTTGCGTCGAAATCGCTGCCGTCGGAGAACTTTATCCCCTTCTCAAGCTCGAAGGTGATCACCTTCCCGTTCTTCTCGACCTCCCACTTCCTCGCCAGACAGGGGACGAAGTCGTCCTTCTTGAGATCGTATTCGACGAGCCTCTCGAGAACGTGGATCTTCGGGAAGAATCCTATCCCCCACTTACCGCCGTTCAGCTTGTGATCCTTCCCGTAACCGAGCACGAACGTGCTCTTGTACAGATTCGCCATCTTTGTAGCGGTAGGCGTAGGTGCAGGCGTGGACGACGGAGCTTTGCCCGCGCATCCGAGAAAGAATGCTGAACTCAGGGCGAGATACTTCAGAAAGTCCCTCCTGAGCATTTCATCACCTCACGACCGTGAGAGTCGTAACGAGACTCCTCCTCACGAAACCGGTATCGTCCACGTATCTCGCGGACAGAACGTTGATTCCGTTCGCAAGCCCAACCTCCTCACCCGGCTCGAATTCGAACGAGCCTTCGGAGTTCCTCAGTCTGATCCTAACGTCCACCGGCTTCCCCCTGAAGAGAACCTCGTAACCGTCCCTCTCAACTATCTCGAGCTCAAGACCGAGAACTCCATCACCCATCTTCGCGGAACCAAGGATGTGCCTAACCTCTCTTACCTGATATCGATTCGTTCTCCCAAAAATCCACTTTCCATCGTTCGTGAGCGAGTAAATTCCTCTATCGTATTCAACGGCCAATGCCTCAGCCTCTTCGAACTCCAGAAATAATCCTCCCCTTGCAGACGAGTCCCTATCTATCCCAACGATCACAGGCTTAACTACACCCCCGGAAACCGCGAAAGCCCTCGTTATGCAGACGGGATCGAGCTTTCCGTCCGTTTCGGGAAAGTGTCCCCATTTGAGCAGAACTCTTCCATCGTGCACTTCGAACCAGACTTCGTGGTTTACCACTTCCAAGCACATCATCGGCAGAACCGCTCATGATCCAGTATATCAAATTTTCCAAAATAATAACCAGATCGTAACAATTTTTAATACTATATGCCTGTAAACTACACCATAGCTGTGAATGGTGAACTGCTGATTTTAAAAACGTTTTTAAAACCGTTACATGTAACGTATCCAAAAAAGTTTTAAAGAGTTATGTTGAAAAAAGCAAAAATATGGAAATAGAGGAGCTGCTTGAAAGGCTTGACGGAAATAAGGTAAGGGTTGTGTACGATTCACCGTATGCGATCAGGGCATTTATATTCAGCCACTTTTTACCGAAATTTCCAAACGTAAGGTGTGTTGTATATACAGACACAATGCGCAGGAGGCTTGAAAGAGCTTACAGCTCTCTCAGAAGATTTTCAAAGTCAAAATCTGAACGAGAAACTTGCCCGGAAGTGATCTGCGTTGGAAGTGAGAAGATACCGTTTGGCAAGCTTCTGGCTTCAATTCCCCTGAGAGAC
Source organism: uncultured archaeon (assembly GCA_964622075.1). GTDB lineage: Archaea > Halobacteriota > Archaeoglobi > Archaeoglobales > Archaeoglobaceae > WAPX01. The sequence continues at coordinate 5,925 of CAZUMR010000037.1, forward strand.
TCGATTAGCAATTTGCTTGCCGAGCTTCTGAACGTCTTAAATTTTCGGGGGGGGGGCGAGGAGAAGAAGTCATGCAGTGATGCAAGAGTTGCTCTGTTTGGATTCTACATGCTGAAGGCATTTTATCCTGAGAGAACAATAGACTACTTCAGGTTCATTGAAAAAATTGATTGCACTCTCTTCGATTTCTGGCCGGAGGAATTTTGCAGAGGTATGGACGATCTTGTTCTGAGAAAAGCCTACGATGTTACAGTCAGGCTGAAACACCTGCCCTACCACGATGAAACATACTCTATTTCGATTTCAGAGAGCATACTGTTTGACGTACCTCCAGCCCAGAGAGTTTACCAGCTGAAAGATTGCAGGTTCGTTCCTTCTGACTGATTCTGGACGATTTTGACTATTATTACATTTTTACATGGCCATCATTGTCGCGTTAATACCCCATTACCATTACTACATGCCAGCTAATTAAATAACCGGATCAAATAACCAATCAAAAAGCAAAAGAGTGCGTGCACGATATCAATGCTGTGGATGTAGTCAGACCATTCGATCCATGGAAATCGAAACTGTGCACATGCAAGCCAAAGTACTCATTCAACCCGTACACGGGATGTGCGCATAAGTGCGTTTACTGCTATGCAACATACATTCCCCGATTTTTCCAGTTAAGAAAAAAAGAAAGGTTACTACCAAGACTTGAAAAGGATCTCAGGAGGATAGATCTTAGCTTACCTGTATCCATGTCAAACAGTTCAGATCCCTACCCGCCTGTAGAAAAAAAGGAAAAGCTTACAAGAAACTGCATAAAACTCATGAAAGACTACGGAGTAAAGCTGCTTGTTGTGACAAAGAGCAATCTTGTTGCAAGAGATGCCAGACTGCTGTCAGAGATGAAGTGCTGCGTCAGCGTTACGGTTACAGGTTTCAGATATGCAAAACTGCTCGAACCGAACGCACCACCACCGGAAAAAAGAATAGAGGCAATGAAGGAGCTTAAGGAATACTCGATACCCGTCGTACTCAGACTCGATCCGGTTTTACCGGGAATTACTGAAGAAGAGATAGATAGAGTCCTCGAATCCTGTGATTTTGTTGATCACGTTGTTACATCGACATTAAAGCTGAGGAGAGATTCTTTCAAGAGGCTATTCAGCGTTCTTGCAGAAAATCTGAAGGATGTAGCTTACAGAAAAATGTACTTCATTGAAGGAGAGAAAATCGGAAACACATACTACCTTAAAAGAGAGTTGAGGGAAAAAATACTGAGAAAAGTCGAAGAAAAGTGCAAAGAACTCGGTTTAAGCTGTGCTTTTTGTAGAGAAGGCTTCAGATTTGAAGCGGGGAGCTGTGATGGTCAGCACCTGCTGGGTGAGTGATGTATTTTTATTTTTATGCCCTTTTCTGCTGTACAGAAAACTCAACTGCAGAAAACTCAGCAAATACCGAAAACTCCGGAAGGAAAGAAAAAGGTAAATTGTCCGCGGTCAGATAGAAAATCATGGGTGTGGTAATAATAAACTTCAAAGCGTACAGAGAGGGTTCCGGAAAGAGGGCTCTTGAGCTTGCGAAAATAGCAGACGATGTGGCAGGCAGGTGCGACGACTACATAGCCATAGCCGTTACATCTCTGGATCTTGCAGAAATAGTGAAGGAAGTTTCCATCGACGTTTTTGCCCAGCATGTGGATGCCGTTGACTTCGGCTCCCATACCGGAAGGATAAACGCCGAGATGATAAAGGAGAAGGGAGCAAAAGGCAGTCTCGTAAACCACAGTGAGAGAAGGCTCAGGCTTGCTGATATAGAGTACATAGTCTCAAAACTCAGGGAGCTATCTCTAACTTCTGTGGTCTGCACAAACAACGTCGCAACAACAGCAGCTGCTTCAGCACTGAAACCGGATTATGTGGCTGTAGAACCGCCTGAACTGATAGGAACGGGAATTCCTGTTAGCAAGGCAGAACCTGAGGTGGTTGAGAACTCCGTAAAGGCCGCCAAAAACGTAAATCCAGAGGTAAAGGTTCTGTGCGGAGCTGGGATTACGTGCCACGAAGACTACGTAGCTGCTCTGGATCTTGGAGCTGAAGGAGTTCTGCTTGCGAGCGGAATAGTAAAGGCAAAGGATAGAAAGGCCGCTCTTGAAGAGCTCGTTGGCCTCAGGTAGCTAAAAAATTTTAGATTTTTTAATATTTTTAAATTGGTATTTAATTTAGTTCAAATTATATTTAATTAAATTTTTGACTACAAACTACGAATTACAGAATTTACGAATTACAGAATCCTGTGATTCGTGATTCCGGCATAGATGAAGGCCACTCCAAACACAAGCAGGAGTAACACGGAAGTGGCTGTCAGGGCTTTGGTGAACTTCTCCCCCATCCCTGCAATTTTACCCGAGAATGCAGAAACAAAGCCAAGCCACGCATAATCACATGATTCATGAGCCAGAATGAACAGAATCAGGCCAATAACGCCAAATTCCACAGACTTGACTATGAGTGTCAGACCTATCGTAAGCCACCACATTATGAAGTATGGATTGAGAGCTGTCATTGCTGCTCCCGCGAAAAGTGAGCCTCCCCTGAATTCCTCCCTCTCCCCGCCTTTCAGCTCAAGGTAAGCAAGGTACAGCATGACAATTCCACCGGCAACAGCAAGGGCCCTTTTTTCCAGCTGAGACAGAGTTAGGCCAAAGGCGTAGAGAGCGAGTATCAGGGGTATTTCCACTACTGCATGGCCGGTAGAGACAACAAACCCTGACAGAGGGTTCTTCCTGCCCTCAGCAAGAGTGGCAGCAAACAGAGGCCCGGGAGCTATAACTCCGCTGAGAGAGACAAGGACAACTGTAACAAGAAAAGCCAGCAAATCCATTTTTACACCCGCCCTGCTCAATTTTCCAGCCGGCCTATAAGCTTCGCGGCAAGCAGGTCAGACTTTGTTCTGTCTATTAAGTTTCTTGCAAGATCGACCTTGTGCCTGAGATTTGGAACGAGCTTTTCAGGAAAGCTAAACTGAACAAGACACGAGTAAATTTCTTCCATTGCGTCTATACACTTCTCAGCTTCCTCCACCCTGCCAAACCTCATCAGATCCAGAGCGAACCTTCTGATTTCCCCAACAGCATCTGCATAGCCCGTGAGAATGGACGGTGTTTCAAGATCTAACTCTGGAACTTTTTCACCCCTCACGAAGTTAAGGAAGACCGTACCTTCCACGAATTCCTGCATGGCTTCTGCACTTATAGCTCTGTAAAACGGATAGGTCGAGTACTTCTTTATTTCTTCCATAACCTCTCCGGCTTTTTTCAGCAGTTCCTCCGCCTCTTCCAGATTGCCTGCGTGAATTCTCGCCACCGCTCTTGTGGAGTAAATTCTTGCCTCTCTGCAGAGCTTTATAAGCTCCTCCCTTGCTCTATCAAGTTCTTCAAGCTCCGAATAAAGTTCTTCCAGCTGCTTTACGTTAACGAACTTTGCAGAATCTGTAAACCTGCTACCAGTATCAGAGCTCAGAATTTCACCCCCGGGACTATCTCACAAGCAAAACAACCCTGCTTATCCGGGACTCATCCTTTATGCTGTATCCTGTGAGCTTCTCCAGCTCCTCGGCAAAACTCCTGACTTCTTCGTGAGAGGGCATTGCACTTCTCTCAAGTCTGAGCCTTGAGTAGCCAAGGTGCATGTATGCCTTGGCCTCTATAAAGTCCGGAGAAGCCGTGTCAAGCAGCTCCACGAAGTTTTCGGGAATCATGTTCAGACCCTTTATCAGAGTCAGTCTTATGACCGTTCTGCAATCCTTTTCAGCCATGATTTTCAAAGATTTCAGTATATTTTCCCAGAAGCTCTTTTTAGGTCTGTTCAGTATCATGTGGCTCTCCTCGCTGTACGCTGTCAGACTTATGTAGAGCTGGTACGGGTCTATTTTTTCAACCATCTCCGGTCTCGTCCCATTCGTGACAACGAAGGTGGTCATACCCTTGGAATTGAATATCTCCACAAGCTCATCAAGGTAGGGATAGAGAGTTGGCTCTCCAATGAGACTTATGGCTACTTGATTTGGTTTCTTAGCCTCCTCAAGTTTCCTCCTGTTAACATCACTGAGACCACCAAAACCGCTCAGCAAAACTCTCTGAGCCTTTATACTCTCCTCAGCAACGTATTCTGGAGGATCCCATCCCTCTATTTTTGGCAGGAGGTCAAGAGGTCTCCAGCAGTACACACAGCTCTGATTGCAGAGGAGAGCGGGAGTCATTTGAAGACAGCGGTGAGAGTTTATACCGTAAAACTTCTGCTTGTAACAAACTCCCCTATCTCTGAGGGATTTTTTGAGCCACAGACATAGCTTTACGGCGGAATGCCGGCCTACAATCCTGTAACCTTTCAAATCGTCAAGCAGTTTTCTGGGTATTCCCGGATTACCATGCATTAAATGGGCTTCTACTACAGGTATTTTAGGGTTGCCGTAAGCTACTGAACTGAGATGAATTATCCCATCTATTATCTCGCCAGATTGAACACCAGCATCCAGAGCATAAAGCTTTTTAATCACTTAACATTCAGCCCTTTTAAGCCACGGTAGCTCAGCAGGTGGAGCGCGTGCTTGGTAAGCACGAGGTCCCGGGTTCAAATCCCGGCCGTGGCTCTTTCGTATTTTTGGATAAATAGCTTAATATATATAAGAAGCGTATTCTCCGAACAACATCTGTCCAGCAAAGAGTGTCAAACTTCCAGCGTACATTTAGTTCTTTACCAAGATTATGTAGCAGCCGATGGCCTTTATTTAGCTGAACAGACCCTTACCCTACAGGAATCTCTGTAAATACCCCAGATTCGAGGGACCCACACTGGTAAAAGTATCCTAGATTCTCATCACTCGTCATGTCCACAACCTGATTGCCAGTCATGAAAATTTCCGTGCAGGAGAAATTATTTATGAAGTTACATGTAACTGAAGTAGATGAAAATTCTAGGATTCCAAAAACTAAGAATACAAGATAGACCTAAACTTTTTCAAATATTTTAAAGAATACAAGATTGATCAACCAAGAATACTAATATGGGATAAGAACTTTCCAAACGCCTTAGGGGGTTCCCCTTTGCCATTATAGTATCCAAGGGACTATACGATCTACTTACAGATGAAGAGTTATTTGCTACACTTCTACACGAAATTGGGCACAAAAATCAAAAATTTTATACACACATCAAGTTTGGACTATTATCTTTGCATTTTGTATGCTTAAGTATATTTATTCTAAGAACAACAATCCACAGAAAGATTGAATTAAATGCTGACCGCTATGCTGCTAGCATTCTAGCTAATAATAATGTCTGGCTAGTTTCGTCATTTAAAAAAGTTGAAGATATTAACACCAAAATCCTTCTATTTATCCGAGTGTTCTCACTATTGATTTTTGCCCCGTTTCAAACTCACCCAACTATCGAGGAAAGAATCAACCACATTGCTAGTTTCTGCCATAACGGGGAAAAGGTAGTGTATGGTAAAAAATCAAATAAAGTTATGAAAAATCTTTATTGATAAATTGATTTAAACTGGCTGCAGTTTTAAGGAAATACTATTTTGCAGTGGATCTTGAAATTGTGAATATTAAAATCTCAAAACAGAAAAGAAAAAGTGTATGAAATTAACTCCAAAAAACATATCAGGATCTAAATTGCCAGAAACTATTTAACCCCCGAACTCAAACAACTAACGGTGGGCTAGGCCGGGGGGTTCGGCGTCCCCTGTAACCCGAAACCGTCGGTATGCGGGGGCCGAAGCCGAGGGAAGGCCCGTCAAGCGGGGAGTTCAACCCTGCCCGGTTCCGTAGAGTCCCCGTCCTGGAGGGTCGACGGTTACGGCTGGGCTGTCCGGAGGGACTGTCCGCCGTATTTGCCGGGGGAACCGGCTCAGGCCCGGAAGGGAGCAGGCTAACCCCGGACGCTCGGCGCTTCCAGGGTAGCGGGGAGGAGGAATCGGGCAGGGAAGCTCTCCGTAAGGCGGGTCGACCCGAGGCGTGCCCACCTCTTTGATTAAATTTTAAAAAATTTGAAAACCTGCAGAAAAACCTGCAGAATTCCGCAGAGAGGTAACGTTTTTTACATCTTTGAGAGAGCTAACATCATTGAAAGGTGATAAAAAGCCAGAAAAAGAAGTTCTGGAGCACAATCCACTTTTCAAGAGGTGGAAAAAAGGAGATATAAGGGTAGCCCTTGTATATCCAAATGCGTACGTAGGCGGTATTGCAAACATAGGAATTCAGCAGATTTATGCGGAAGTTAACTCCACAGAAAATTTCGTTTGTGAGAGATTTTATGGAGATGTTTTTGATTGCAGGAGAAGCGTTGAGACTGGAGCATACCTGAAAGATTTTGATATAGCTCTGTTTTCTGTCCAGTTCGAGGAGGACATGTTTAAAGCCGCAAAAATTGCTTCAGAACTGACCAATCCAGTAAAGATTGCTGGTGGCCCATGCGTGCTCGAAAATCCCCTACCTCTGTCACCCTACTTTGACTACTTTTACGTTGGCGAGATAGATGGCGAAGTGAATAGAGTGCTTGAAGTTGCGATGAGCGGTGGGGAGGAAGGATGCCTGATAAAATCCAGAACTGCCGTTGAAATGTCTGAGAGCGGTGAAAAACTCAGAGTCAGAAAGGCTGAGTTAAACTCCCACCTGAAAAAAGAGATAATTGGATCGGGAGTTTACGGGAGGTGCTTTTTGCTGGAAGTTGGCAGGGGATGCAAAAGGAGCTGCAGTTTTTGCGTGGTCAGACAGATATACCGACCCTGCAGGTGGAGGAAACTGGAGCTGCTGCTTGATGTGGCAAGAAGTGCAGACGTTAATAGAATTGCACTGATCTCTCCCTCCGTAACTGATCATCCAAATGCAAAAGATCTGCTGTCGGAGCTCGTGAACATGGGATTTGAGGTTTCACCCTCATCCATGAGGGCAGATACGATAGATGAAGAGTTAGCAGATCTGCTTGTTGCGTGTGGACAGAAAAGCATAACCATAGCTCCAGAAGCGGGCAGTGAAAAACTAAGGCGAGTTTTGAGGAAGGGAATTGATGAGGAGACAGTTCTCAGTTCAGCGGAGATAATAAGGGAGAGAGGAATAAAAAACGTAAAAATGTACTACATGATTGGCATCCCGGGGGAGAACAAAGAAGATGTGAATGAAATTCTCAGGCTTACAGAGAAGGTGAAGAAACTCGGGCTTAAAGTAAGTGTTTCTGTAAACCCGCTCGTCCCAAAGCCGCACACTCCTCTCCAGTTCGCTCCATTTGGAGGCATGTTCGAAGAATTTCAGAAAGGTTTTCAGAGGGGCAAAGATTTCAGAAGTTCAGGTCTGGCTAAAGAAGTGTTAAAAGTGTTGAAAGTCCTCAGAGAAAGATCGAAAACACTTGAAAGAGGTTTCAGAAAGATCAGAGTAAGGTTCAGCATTGAGAGAGGAGAGGAGTTTGCAATTCAGACGATCGTTTCAAGAGGAAGTGTTGACGTTGGCAGGTATCTAACGCTCGGTAAAAGGGAAGTCCTCAGAAAGTTTCCTCACCTGCTGATGGAGCTGAACTTTGAAAGGCAGCCCTGGGAATTCGTTGATCACGGCTACAGCTTCAAAAGACTGAGAACAGAGTATGAGAAGCTCATGGAAATAGCCGGAGTGTGTGCTGTCTGACATTTATTGTAAACTCCAATATATTGTTTACTGTAAACTCCAATTGTAAATCAACTCCGATTATACTCCAAAAACTTATTATAAATACCAGCAATCAACGCCAGCAGTCAACAAACTCACATCTACAGCTCAACGCATGCAAGCATCAGCTATCTGAGAAGCGGTAAACTCCCGGTAACCCTGTCAATCCTGTCCTCTCTATCAGGGCCTATTACCAGTGCTGTCGGCGTTCCGGGAGGAACTTCAGTCAGCCCCGCATCTCTAACAATTTCAGCTACAAGTCCAAGCTTTCTTGCCTTTTCCCTAAGTTCAAACAGCTCTCTTTCGCTGTTAACTTTCAGTGCTATTTTTTTCTGCCCTCCAAGTTTCCAGAGCTCGATTACTTTTCTATCAGAAAGTTCATAACCAATTATCGCTGCATGTGCTGCCTGAACTGCCAATTTTCCCCTCGAAAGCTTCAGATCATCCCTGAGAACTATCACCTGTTTGTAAGTAACCTGTCCGAACATAAAAACACCTGAACAAAACACCTGAACTTATCAATCCTCTCCAAATCCATACTTCTTCAGTTCTTCAAGAGATACGGGCTTTGACTTCTCTTCCATCCACTTTTTACCTTCTTTTTCCGCCTTTTTTCTGTCGAACTTTTCCAGAAAAATTTTGTCCTTTTCAATTTTTTTTATAAATTTTTCTTCCACAGCATAGAATTTCGATCCCACCTTCACTATGAGCTTTCCCCTGTGCAGATCGATGCTCTCACCGAACTGCTCACCGTCAACGTAAACGTACTTGCACACAAGTTCTGAACGTCTGCTCATGCCGGGTAGAGAACGTGCATCAATAAAAACGTTTGTCTCTCTATTCAACCCATCTATCTATCCGGCAGTTATCAGTACTGTGAGTGCAAAGTAATTACAAACCCCTAAACATAAATCCTAAATGCAAATCCAAAAACAGAATAAAAGGCTCAGAATACTTAGAATAAAGCCCAAAAGTTAAAGACTCATCTGGCATTCTGCGATGAACTCGGAAAATATTTTTCTGCTATTGTCTATTATAAAATTCGCGTATTCTTTCATTTTCTCACTCTCCATAAGGGTTTTGGTGGTGACAAAGTAAACACTCCTGTCACTTCTGAATCCCTCTATCCTCCTCGCCCTGACAAGTCCAACCTCACACGCTCTCCAGGATGCTATTAACGATGTAATCGCAACCCCCATACCATTCGAAACCCCATGGAGCTGGGAGAAGAAGTCACTGACAACATAACCGATTTCAAAATCGTCTATGCTTACTCCGCTGCTTTCAAGAGCTTTTTTAAGGCTGCTTGTAATTCCGTAATCTTCTGTAAGCATTACAAGAGGATATTCCAGCACATCGTCGAATGTAACTCTTGCCTTTCTGCTCAGCGGATGGTCAGGAGGTACGATTAGAACGAGGCAATCTTTTCCAATTTCAGTGTAGTAATACCTTTCAAGATCGTTTTCAGGTAAATCTCCGACGATTGCAAAGTCTGCTTCGCTACCTCCAAGTTTTTTCAGGCAGTCGTGGGCACCCCTAAGAACAATTCTGACGTCTATATTCGGATACTTGGCCTTGAAGAGCGTTTGAATCTGCGGAACAACGTATATTCCAACCATCCCCGAAGCAATTGTGATTTTCTCTCCCCTGAGGTTGGATATCAGCCTCCTCGTTTCGTCAATGCTTTCAAGAACGGACTCTATGTTTTTCAGAGCTATTCTACCCTCTTCCGTCAGTGTTACTCCGTTCACACCCCTTTTCAGCAGTTTAGCCCCGTAAAACTCTTCAAGAGAATTAATCTGAAAGCTAACGGAGCTTATGGACATCCCCAGCTCTTTTGCAGCTTTTTTCAAGCTACCCTTTTCAACTACAGTGAGGAAAGTCCGCATGAAGTCGACTCTGACCATGAAAAAACGGCTGGAAATCAATTTTTAAGTTTTTCGATAGGTATTTCGAAAAAATATTCGAAACACTATATGAATAATTTAGCTTTTATTTCCTTGAATTCAGCATAACAGGAAACTATGTCCTTACCCTCAACGAACGGTATGCCTCTCTCTTCTGCGTAAGCCATTGCATCCTCTTTGCTTAAAGCTTTTCCTGTCCTGTCGTCGAGCATCTCGCATATGGCCACGGCAGGTGCTATTCCGGCCATTTGAGCAAGTGCCACACTCAGTTCAGTCTGACCGACCCTGTCATACGTCAGATTCTTGGCTGCTCTCAGGAGTGCTACATGCCCGGGACTCCTGAATTCCTTACCGAAATCGAAATCTTTACCGAGCATTACAGTATCTACTGCTTCACCAACCCTTCTTATCGTAAGAGCCCTATCTACATCAGTTATTCCGGTAAATGTATCCCTGTGGTTTACCCAGAGTGAAAAAGACGATCGGGAATCGTACTTTATGTCAAAGTGCAGAATCGACTTCAGCGAACTTATTTTCTCACTCGCAACCTCAAGCACGTCGTGCATGAAAGGTAAACCAAGTTTATCAGCTGCATCGGGATGTATCGCCACGCATATAAGCCCTCCACCGTCCTTTCTCAGCATAGCCACATCCTTCCATCCGACGTTAATTGCTGGAATCGCTATGTCCGTTTCACCCTCCCTGTCGTCGAAATCGTAGATCAAAGCGGGCTTTCCTCTTCTGAATGCTTTTAAAGCTTCTTCAACCCTGTCCATGGATTCCTCCTTGCTCAGAGATTCGCCTGCAACGTTCACGACTACACCTCCTTACAAAAACACCTCAAGCTCCACGATATCTCCATCTTCAAGTCCGAGAACATCTCTAAGCCTGACGGGAGCTATTACTTCAAGCACGTCTGACGGGTAATGCGTTCTCTGGGGTATGACGAGAGCGGAATCTACCGGATCCTTACAATCGCCAGCTTTGCTTATTTTGCAGAGAAATGCCTTGACCTCGCCAAATGTTCTGTTCTCAGCTGAAAATCCCTCTATTTTTATCCCCTCCTCCCTGTCAAGGAGTTTTCTGAAAAACATCTGCTCCTTCGGTATCTTCAAATTCAGGGTGCCGGGAAATGGATCGAATCCAAGTTTTTCGATAAACTGCCTTCTGTAACCTTCAAGGGAAACGTAATACGCACCCTCTCCAACTCCCCCTGTAACTCTTCCTCTGATCACAATGGAATCTGGCAGTTCTTCAAAGATTTTCCTGTAGTCTATGTATTCCTTATGCAAGAGATCACGGCCCTTCTCAGTTATGACAATATACTGACCATCCTTGGAGATCGTCCTTTCAATGTATCCCGCATTTTCAAGTTCCTTTAACTTTCTTGCAGCAGTTTGAGTTGACTGACCGATCTTTTCGGCAAGCTCCTTGGAGCTTATCCTTAAAACTCTCCTCGTCCCGCCAAGCAGAGCAAGCTGTTTCAGAGTTTCAAGCATCTCAAAATTGAGAAACATCTCACTATTAAAACGTTTCGTAGTCCGGATTTGTGCTTTCAGCATTCATACTTTCGCAAAAACAGTCCAAAAACAGAGTTACCTCCAGACTTCCTCTCCCGGAACGTAAACGGGATACTTACCTGTAAGGCAGGCCAAGCACAGTTCATTCTCTCCAGCTCCAACTGCCTTTAGCAGACCTTCAAGGCTCAGATAGGCAAGAGAGTCAGCGTGAATTGCCTCTCTAATACCCTCAATGCTTTTCTCACTTGCTATCAGCTCTTCTCTTGTTGACATGTCAATACCCATGTAGCACGGGGAGATTATTGGAGGGCTGCCTACCCTGAAGTGAACTTCTCTTGCTCCTGCATCTCTCACCATATCAACGATCTTCCTTGAAGTTGTACCCCTGACTATGCTATCATCCACAAGAACGACCCTCTTACCCCTGACGTTCTCCTTAACAGCATTCATCTTCAGCCTGACTGAAAGCTCTCTCAGCCTCTGGTCGGGCATTATGAATGTCCTTCCCACGTACCTGTTCTTTATCAGGGCTTCAAGGTATGGTATCCCCGATTCCCTCGCAAACCCTATTGAGGACGTTGTTCCACTATCCGGAACTGGAGAGACCATATCCGCTTCCACACTGCTCTCCCTTGCAAGTATTCTGCCTATATCGTATCTGATTCTGTAAACACTTCTACCGTCAATTACAGAATCGGGTCTTGCAAAATAGATGTATTCGAAAACGCAGAAGGCTCTCTTCCCGGTATCGTTTATTCTGACGAATTCAAGCTCGCCATTTCTGATTATCACAGCCTCTCCCGGCATAACGTCCCTTAAAAGTTTTGCACCGGTAGCATCGAGGGCACAGCTTTCACTTGCTATCACATAGCCAAATTCAGATTCTCCCACACACAGCGGCCTTATTCCAAGCGGGTCTCTGTATGCTATGAGGGTGTCGTTGTAAAGTATGACAAGAGAATAGCTGCCAACAAGTTTTGAGTCAAGAACTCTCAGGGCATCAACGACGTCATGTTTCATCAGAATTGTTGATAGGAGCTGAGCAATTATTTCGGTATCAGAATCAGTCATGAAGGCTCTGCCTTCTCCCTCAAGAACGCTCCTCAGTCCCCAGTAGTTAACAAGATTTCCGTTATGAGCTACAGCTATGCTTCCAACCCTCGAACGAACGAGTAAGGGCTGGGCGTTCTCTATACTTGACTCGCCAGTTGTTGAGTACCTCACATGACCGATAGCCAGACTTCCCCTGAGAGAACGGAGGATTTCAGGAGTGAAGACTCTCGTTACAAGACCCATTCCCCTGTGAAGTCTTATATCCCCATCACTGATTGCAATCCCTGCAGATTCCTGCCCCCTGTGCTGAAGTGAAAAAAGAGCAAAGTAGGCTATCTCAGCCGTTATGTCCGGGTCTTCACTGTATACGCCAACAATGCCACACATGTAACCTTTTCCTGTCCTTCCAGCAGACCTGCAGAAATCCAATTTCAGTTCCTGTTCTAACTTCAGTTTCAGTTTCTGTTCTTCTTCTTGTTAACCCATCTGTAACTTCTCAGCCTCTTGCTCCTGCCAAAACCGCATGCAGCACAGTAACCCTTCCTCCTGTGGAAGGCCACTCTACCACATCTTCTGCACTTTATGTGCACTCTCTTTCTGCCCCTCTTACCCATTGCAGCTGTTCCATCAGACATTTAACTCACCTCTACTTCCACAACTACCCAATCATGCCTGCGATGGAGAAACGAACACCACGGTATCTCCTCTGATTACAACGCTGCCAAGCTTTCTGACGACTTCGCCGTTCTGTATTTCCTCAGCGTTTTGGAGTACAAGGTTCATGTGTATGTCGTAGCCGTTCAGTATTCCCCTGAATTCCCTACCACCTTTCAGCCTGACGAGCACGGGTGTGTTCAAGGCCCTATTCAGCACGTCGAGCGGCCTGTTTGCCATGTTTGCCTCTCCTCCAGAAATGCTTTTAATGCTCTTAGTCCACTGCCTGCAATATTTAAAAATATCGGAGCTCCTTAGGGTGTGCGGTATGAAAAAACAGGACAGGATGAAAATTCAGAGACTTAGAAAAAAAGAGGTCAAAGATATAATCAAAAAGCTCAGTGAATACGGAGTTAGTATTGAGAAAAAACCGGTGGATAGAGTGGATATGGGTGACATCTCAGTGCTACTGTACGACGGAGAGCCACTTTTCATTGAGTACGAGGGAAGGATTTACTTTACAGTTTACGGCGTGATGAAGTTAAAACCGGAAAGGTGGAAAGTCGTCGTGGATGAAGGGGCAATGCCATACATAATGAACGGAGCAGATGTGATGAAGCCCGGTATAGTTGAGGCGGATGAGGGTATAGCAAGGGGAGATTTCGTTTACGTTCTTGTGGAGGGTAAGGAGAGCCCAATAGCCGTTGGAATAGCTCTGTGTGATGGAAGGGAAATGGTCAAGGGAGATAAGGAAAGTAGAAAAGGTAAGGCCGTAAAAAACGTACATCACCTGAAAGACAGGATATGGAACAGCTTTTTTGGAAAGTAAAGTGATTTGAGGTGATTTTATGGCTTTAAACGATAAGGGCGACGGGGAACCTGTAATTCCGGGAAAAGTTGCGGCAGCTATGGAGGCTGTTGAGCTGATAGAGGATGGCATGGTTATAGGGATAGGGAGCGGCACAACTGTGGAGATTTTCCTCAGGGAACTTGGCAGAAGGATAAAGGAGGAGGAAATAGACGTTCTTGGAGTTCCATCATCATACCAGTCAAAGTTGCTTGCAGTGGAGGCAGGGATTGCTCTTGTGGATCTGATAGAGTGCCCTGAGCTTGACATCTGCATAGATGGGGCTGATGAGGTTGACAGAAGGTTAAACGCTGTAAAAGGTGGAGGGGGAGCGTTAACAAGGGAAAAGATAGTGGCCTACGCTTCTGAAGAGGTTGTGTTCATAGTTGACGAGAGAAAGGTCGTTGACAAGCTTAGCTATCCTGTGCCCGTGGAGGTCATTCCGTTCTCTCTCGGATATGTTCTGGAGGAGCTAAGAAAGCTTCTGAGAGATTATGGCTCAAGAGGAGAGGTTTACATAAGACAGGGAACGGGAAAGCTCGGCCCGGTTGTCAGCGATAACGGAAACTTCATACTCGACTGCGAGTTTGGAGAAATAGAGGATCCGGGAGAACTCGAAATGGACATCAAGATGATTCCAGGAGTTTTGGAGTGCGGGATATTCACGAACGTTGCCGACAGGGTGATAGTTGGCAGAGATGGCGGAGAAACGTACGAGCTGTCCGAGCCATGAAGGTGTTGCAGAAAGCTGAGACTACAGCCAGCCCTCAACAATGCTAACAACTTTTTTTACCGCATCAGGTATTGCCGATTTAACCCTTTCCGTGCACTCCGTGTCAAATGTGTAGGGGTCTTCCACTCCCACAGCCACAATTGCAAGTTTTCCGGGCATTTCCTCCCCAAAAAGCTCGTATCCAACTTTTAAAGATGTTGGAAGGGTAAGGCTGTGAGAGCCCGAAAATGAAACGGACGGTTTGAAGTCGTCAAGGGTCATAACCCTGACTTTTCCAGGCTCTTCTCCAACAATCCCATCGACGATTACAGCCCCATCGTAGCCTGTTATCTTGCCTATGATGTCAAAGTCCGTTGTCGTCATCAGCTCAAGATTTACAGCTATACCTTTCTCAGCAAGTTCCTTCGCTGCTCTTTCGGCCACCTTAAGCCCAACGCTGTCATCCCTGAGTATTGGATTTCCAACTCCTACAATCACTATTTTCGCCATTGATTGTCTTTCGATTCATGCTGTTTAAAACATTGAGTTGTCGCATTCTGGTTTTATGATTTATGAAATTTTGATGAAGATAAAGAAGTTAAACAGTCCGTTTTTATATTCCGGAAAGCTACGTGGTAAGCTAATAAAAAGCTTGTTGACATAGGAAAGTACTTGCTTCCTGTTGGAGTGGTTTTCTTCAACGAAGAGAATGAAGAGGGAGACCTAACAAGATCTAAGTATTGTGCCGTATGGTATAAAGACTATCCTTTGTGCGAATACGTTGCTAATCAAAGACAGAAAAGTTTATAATATTCGCTGTATATATCATTTATTATGAGTGGTAGTTTAGATACCCTTTTGAAGGAAATGCCTTTTGAAGAGGCGATAAGGGTCGCTAATGTAGTTGCTGGTGGTCTCTCTCATGTTAAAACTATAGAAGATTGGAAAAACTTAGATGAAGATGATAAAAGAGGGGTCTTAAATGTGCTCCAGTATGAATATAAAGGAAATCCATTTACTACTTGGCCGACTTTTTCTAAAGATGAGCTAAGTTTTATAAATAATACTATTGGTAAGAATGATAGCATATTTATGTTAGGGCATGTTCCAGTTCTTACACCTATTGCTGCGATAGGTGATTTGTATAGGGGAGATGAGGAGTTTAGGAAGGCTTACGATTACATAATGAGGAGCGATGACGTTAAGCTCGAGACGAGGCATATCATGGCGGAATACCTTCAAATTAGCGATAAAGCTAAAGAGCTCCTGAAAAATGTCCTTGGCGACAACTTCGAAAACCTATCCGAGTACGAAAACATTAAATCCTTCGTAAAAACCATTCTATCTGCTGTTTATAGATTCCTCACAAAAACCGCCGATATGGTAGATTTTAGTTATGAGGACACAGAAACCGAGCTTAAAGGTGTCCACTATAACAATCTTTTTAGGTTAGGGTTAAATGTAATTATCCGAGAGAGAAAAGATTGGGAAAAAGTAGAAGATCTATGGTACCATAATATTAAAAACCTTATCTATCTAGCAAAAACCAGAATAGAAGAGGCTTACAAGACTTTATCCAACCTCTAACTCGCTTCCGCTCCTTGTTTTTCTATCT
Organism: uncultured archaeon; assembly: GCA_964622075.1. Classification (GTDB taxonomy): domain Archaea; phylum Halobacteriota; class Archaeoglobi; order Archaeoglobales; family Archaeoglobaceae; genus WAPX01. The sequence continues at coordinate 21,929 of CAZUMR010000037.1, forward strand.
CTTTAGTTTTCTTCTCTATATCTATTAACTCTTCACAATACTTTTTAATCCTACTTAAAACGACATAACCGGCGTATCGAATAACTTGTTTGTTGTGGTTGACTTGATTTTCTAGAGAAGAAAGAGAAGACAATATTTGATTTCTTACAGATTTTATACTAGCATTTAAACTATACATATGACTCTCGCTCTTTTTTTCTCCCAAAACCCCAGCGACTTCGTTGAGGGATTTGCTAAGGTTTTCGTGGAACTTAATCATGAGCTCCAGATCTTTGTATAACCTCCCACAGATTTCTTCTAAAGCTTTTACTAACTCCTCACTGTACTTTATAGCTTTCCCTCCTTCTTTTAACTTAAACTTCTCCTCCTTGCTCTTAGCATGCTTTTCTTCCTTACGTATCTCCTTACCTTCCTCCCTCAATTTCTCAGAATATACTTTCAACAATTCTATTTCAGATGCTATATCTCGCTCTACTTCTTTAATTTTCCGACCAAGATTCTTTATTCTCGATGTATAACTGTTTATTTCACTACCAATCTCACTTAACGCGTTAATCTCTTTATTTATAACTTCCACTACCCCTTCTATTTCCCTAAACTCCTCTTCTATAAATTCTTTGTATTCGTTTAGAGCTTTCAAAAAGTCTCCCGAAGAAGAATCTACTATCTCTACAGCCTTCTTAACTCC
>CAZUMR010000038.1:0-53371 GCA_964622075.1 uncultured archaeon
TCTTCCCTCACCTTCATCACTCCATACTTTCCCGTCCCGAACACAACAATTTCTGGCTTCTTTTCCAGAATTCTTCCCACATCTTCCAGACAGACGCTGTGTCCCTCCTTCCTCCACCACTTTACAATTTCACCATCCCAGAACAGTATAACGTCATGGCTGTACATCTTTCCATCTATAACTATCCTGCCAAACCCGTAATCGTCAACTCTTGGCATATACATATATTGCTCTGCAGGAAATTCAAAGTTTTCTCATGCTTCCAGTTTTCTCAGGTTTTCCTCCTCTCAGATTTCCCCAAGAAGTTTTTCAACAGCATAAACATCTTCCCTTGTATTGACATTGAAGACTCCTTCAACCCTCATTACACTCTCTTTCTGCAAACCACCACAAAACACGGAGAAGTAACCGTCAACCACATTTATACCCATATAGCCGCTTTCAGAAACGCAGGAGAGAGCAGGAGTCTCACACCCGGCATAATACTCCAGCACATCCGGTAATACATTTCTTGCGAAAACGAGGTCTGTAGAAACGACAAGAACCGGAAAAACAACTCTATACCTCTGCAAATACCACATCAGATCTTCCACATACCCCATTCCGGGAGTTCTAATGACTTCAAACTCTACTTCACACACTCTCTCCCTTCTCAAAAATTTTTTAAAATTTTTTAAAAATTCCCCGGTCCCGGAAGTGTACATCGAGTAGAGTGCTGTGATCTTTAAATCCATTAATCCCATTGCTCTCAAATCCATAAGTGCATTCAAAGCGTGCTCAACAAGCCTGATACCGCAGACCTTAACCAGAGGCTTTTCATTCACTCCTCTGAACGGTAACCTCATCCTCCTGCCCTTGCCACCACACATCAAAATGGCCCTTTCAACGACCATGCTTACACCCTCATTTTTATTTTATATTTTATATTCTAATTTCACATTTCACCAAATCGATTTTATTAAGATTTTAAATTAAAAAACTTCAGAGATGGAAAGACCATGCAGGAAGCTATGGCCAGACAGTTTATGGCTCCAAAAATATCCCCGCTAACCCCGCCAAAAGTTCTGACAGAGTAAAAAACGACAATTGCAGATAGAACGATACTGGAAATGTATGCGTAAAAGAGAGGATACCCCGAAAGGAGCTGGGCAATTAAAGCCAGCGTGGATACAAAAGCAAGGCTCAGTGCTGTTGTTTTTTTCTCTGCAAACTCCATCATGTAACTTCCCATCCCCTCCCACGCTGCTCTGGAGGTTGTGAGAGCGAGTAACATACCTGATTTGCCACATACCTCTGCAAACAGGGCGAAAAGGGCAAGCTCTGCAGCGTTCATTCTTGCGGAGGATAGGGATACTGAGAGAGCCCACAGCACAACAGCGACTGTCCCTCCTGCCCCGGTATTAACGTCCTTCATGGCCTGCACTTTTCTGGAGGATGGAGCAAAGACGGCATCTCCAAAATCAGACAGCCCATCAAGATGGTTTATTCCCTCAACAGCAAGAAATGCAAGAGGTGCAAGGAAGGATACGCCAGCTAAAGAGAGAAACAGGCAGATTGCCGAACAGATTAAGCCTGAAATCAGACCGGCAAAGGGCATTACGTATATCTTCCTTCTGAAGGCCTCAAAAGATTTGGAATCCCTGCCTGCTGGTAATGTAGTCAGAAATCCAAGAGCTCCAAGTAATGACCTCACGCGAACTGGAAGTTTTTAAAGGTTTATTAATTATGGCATTCCAATGAGGCTGGTGCTGCTGGAGGCTTCTCTTGAGACCGTGCCGAAAGAGATAGCATACCACTCCAGTGTAATAAAAGCTTCAAGAATAAGAAGAAAAAGAGCTGACGAGATGCTTCTTGAGGATTATCTGCATTTCAGAGCGATAAGAAAGCTTGAAAGAGCTGAGAAAAGAGGAAGACCGGACATCGTGCACAGGTGTCTTTTGCTTGCCCTTGATTCTCAGGTTTTCGATGAAATATACATCCATACCATAACTGGAAAGCTGATAAGAGTTAACGTGGAGACAAGGCTTCCAAGAACGTATGAGCGCTTTAGAGGACTGATGGAAAAACTGTTCAGAGAAAAAAGGATAGAGAGCGGTGGAAAAGTTTTACTCGAAATTCTGAATGTTAGGCTTGAAGATGTTGTAGATAATGCTGTTCTGCTCAGAGAGAAGGGTGAGAGAAAAAGAGGCGTGTGTGATATGCTGAAGAATGCGAAAACAATATGCATCGGAGCTTTTCCACATGGCGATTACGAAAGGGAAACACTTGAGGCTTTAAAAGGAGCCGAACAGCTGAGCCTTGGCAGCAGAAATTACACATCGCTCTACGCTTTGAGCAAGGTTCTGTGCTGTCTTGACCCACCTGATTGACTCCCTGATTGATTCTCCAGCCAAGATGCAATTGCTTGTTACCTCGATTACAATTAAGGTCACGAAACAAGAACGAAACAGACGAAACAAATGAATCAAAAAAGAAATGTGGAAGAGACATGAAGGCAGGAAGAAGGGATGGTAAATGAACGAGTGGGAGGTAATTGAGCTCGCTTCAAGAATTTTCACGCCTGAAAGAGGGGAGGTCGTTTCAGGGGCTGGAGAGGATGACTGTGCTGTTATAAAAACAGGTGAAAAGTTCATGGTCCTGACTGCAGATGCACTGAGAGAGAGCACGGATTTCCCGCCCCAGATGGAGGAATGGGAAAAAGGGCACATGAGTCTTGCAGTAAACCTGAGTGACGTGGCAGCAATGGGTGCAGAACCGGCCTACTTCCTCTACACAGTTTCCATACCTGAAAAATACAGACCTCAGGATTTTGAAGAGTTCTGCATGGGGATTGAGAGGCTGGCACGCAGATTTGGTGTTGATGTTGTTGGAGGGGACACTGACGGAGGTGAAGAGCTTCAAGTATCAGGATTTGCAGTTGGATTTACAGCTAAACCGCTGATGAGGAAAGGAGCCAGAGCAGGAGAGAGAGTTTACCTGACTGGCCTGACTGGCAAGGCTCAGCTAAGTCTTGAACAGCTTTTCTCAGGAATGAGCAGGGAGGAGATAGCATATCCTTCAGAGCTCTACACTCCTGAACCAAGGGTGAGGGAGGGGATTGAAATTTCAGAGTTTGCAAGCTCATGCACGGACATCAGCGACAGTCTGGCTATCTCCCTTCACCTGATTTCAAGGGCGAGTGGTGTTAGAATTGAGCTCAGCTCCGAGCTGATAGAGCTCGACCATCTTACAGAGTTCGTTGATGAGGATAAGGCTATGGAGCTGTTTCTTTACGCTGGTGGAGATTTTGAGCTCGTTTACACCTGCGAGAGCTGCGATAATGGTTTTAAAATTGGAAGGGTTGTTGAAGGGAGCGGGGTTTACATTGATGGTAGAGCGGTCGAGTTCAGGGGGTATCAGCACTTTTAAATTTTTGAGAGCAGACGCCTGAGTTCATCCACTCCAGCATTTGTTCTCAACCCAACTCCACACAGAACAGTTCTCGATGCTTCGTATCCAGCATTCCTCAACTCCTCAATAACTTTCGCGACGGGAGGGGGAGAAATCCCCATGCTTCTGCAAATTGCATGGAGGTTGTAATAGAAAGGATGGTCGGATTCATCCTTAACTGCCCTTAAAAACTCAAGAGCTTTCTTCATGTTTTTCCAGTAATCTCCGTAAACTTCCTTCAGCCGCTCCTCGTTAACGTTAACAACGCTCTCAAGAAATTCGCTATCCTTCAGCTTTCCGAGCCACAGTGGCCCGTAGGTTCTCATCCTCTCCCCACATTCACAGAACTCTGGAGGGGTTTCACCAAGCCTTACCCACGTTCTCCTCAAACACTTCCTGCAGTATGAGAGGTATCCCACATCCTCATAAATTCTGGCAGCAAGTCTTGGGCTCCTCCTTATCAGGAAATGAACCCTGTAATAGTGTTCCTTTGCCCAGCTAACGACAGGATATGCAGCCTTGTCATACTTGGTTGCACAGCATACAACTCCCGCTATCAGAACCCTTATACCGGCTTCGGGATAAAAATCAGTTTTTTCAATAAAAGTAGAATACTTTCTCATGCACGAACTTACAGCCGATCCACACAGAGCAGCCGTATCTGTTGCTGTAAAGCTCATCGCTCTTCCTGCTGAGTAACATGCCGGATCGAAAAATGGGGCTGGAGAACCGAATGGATCTACATCAACATGCGGGAAATGCCCGGAATTCATCAGAACTCTTGCATCCTCACATCTGATTTCAGCCTCAACCTCGTTTAGCCTGACGTTCTTTTTTATCACCTCAGCTGCCTTCCTGTTAAAATCGTTGAGAATCACCTCCTTACCAGCCTCAAGCCTTGCCCTTATCCCCCTGATTCCGGATGCAGAGAGAGCGTCAAGGTACTTCCACGGCATGTTTCTGAAAATTAGCATGTCCACATCCCTGCAAAACCTCATTCTTGGATTGTAGAACACTCCTTCAACCTCAACCTTCGCCAGCCCCTCAGAAACCAGCACATTTAACCCTCCGCAATCATCCTGAATATTTTCTCAGCCATTTCATCCCTGTTTTCCTCAGTTATTGTGTAAACCTTCAGCTTTTCTCTCAGAGACCTGAGCAAGGGGTGATTTGACCTCATGTGGATTGAGAAAAGGATGTCAAGATCACTTTCAACAACACTGCCTATGAATTCAACGAATTTTCTGCTTTTCAGCTCCATTGGCCCGACCTCATCAATGATGACTTTTAAAGGTCTTTCACCCTTTGAGCGTTTCTCGTTTTTCAGGAAAAGAGAGGAGGCCAGTTTTTCGATGTACGACTCAAATTCCTCAACGTTAACGCAATACTTCCCAACTCTCAATGCAGGAGAGCAGTCTGTTTTCTTTGTGGCAAGAACGAAGCTTTTGCCACTCTCCAGATCGACCACCTTAAAACCAGTTCTGCCATTTCCCCGAATTTCTTTCGTAACAAATCCAGAACAATCAATACCTGAATTTTTCAGCATGCTGTAAACTTTCATGCATAGAGTTGTCTTTCCCACTCCCGGTCTGCCTGTCACGGCTATTCTGATTGCCATCAGCCAGCTTAAACGGCACCTCTTTTTATACCTCTTTCCCAAAATCCAGCTGATGCAGGAAGTTGCCATCGTTGGGGGTGGGCCTGCCGGGACTCTCTCAGCATTAAATCTTGATGGTGTGAAGGTCACCCTGTTCGAAGAACACCAAACTCCGGGTTTCCCCGCCCAGTGTGGCGGGCTGATAAGTGAAGATTGTCTTAAACTCATAAAAAAATATGTCAGTGTGGAAAAGTTCGTTCTTAATCGCATAAAGGGCGCATACTTCTTCTCACCGTCCGGAGAGTATCTGAAGCTAAGAGGAAAAAGCAGAGGCGCTGTTGTGGAGAGAAAGCTGATGGATCTGGAACTGCTAAAGACGTGTTCTCTTTCCGGAGTAAACGTCTTTGTAAAATCGAAAGTCCGGAAAGTTGAGAGAAAAGATGGATTCTTCCTGCTGAACGTTTCAAACCTGCCAGATTTCAGAGCAGATTTTGTGATTGGTGCTGATGGCCCCCAGTCCACTGTGGCAAGAGATCTCGGTTTTGACAGACCAAAATTTCTCTCCGCAGTTCAGGTTGATTGTTGGATGGAATGCATGGATGATAATTTCGTGGAACTGTACTTTGGCAGAGATTACTCGGACTTCATGTTCGGTTATGCAATTCCGGTTGATGGTGAATTTGCAAGGGTGGGTGTCGTTAGCGAGAGCAATGCAATAACGTGGTTTGAAAGGTTAATGAAGCACCCGGGACTGAAGGGGAGAATCGAGCTCAAAAAAGAAGTGGAGCTTGGCTGTGGAGCAATTCCTTTTGGACTCGTCAACTTCGTAAGGGGGAGAGCAATTTTAATTGGAGATTCAGCCGGAATGGTAAAGCCCTACACTGGAGGGGGAATTTACTACCTCGCACTTGCAGCAGAGCTGCTTGGAAAATACTTTCCAGATCTGGAAAGATTCAGAAAAGAATACATGAAAAGGCTTGGAAGAGAGTATTCAGCAGGTAAAAAAATTGCAAAACTGTACAGGGAGCTGAGTGATGAGGAGTACGATTATCTGATAAAGGTTGGAAGAAAGAGAGCTGAACTGGCCAGAAATTTGCACATGGACAGGCCATCCACACTGATAAAGATTTTGCCGGCACTTCTTGATGTTGTGAGAAAACCAAGGCTCGCCGTGAAAATTGCAAGGTGTCTTCTGTAAATTATTTTTTATTTTGTTTTGTCCAAATTTATTTTATCCGATTTTTCCAAGAGCTAAATGGCAAAGGCAGAGTTGGGAAATTCAAACTCCCGGCAACGTAAAAGCTGGACAAGTTTTTATATCCCTTTGCAGACTCCCTGTCATGATTGCAAACGTTTACATAGAACTAAAGAAGGGTGTTACAGATCCCGAGGGGGAGGCCACGAAAAAAGCCCTCAGATTGCTTGGATTCAGAAACGTAAGGTCAGTTTCATCCTGCAAGGTTTTCAGAATAGAGCTCGATGCCAAAACAAGAGAGGAAGCTGAAGAAGAAATTAAAATGATGTGTGAAAAACTCCTTGTCAATCCAGTAATTCAGAACTACAGAATAGAGTGGGTTGATTGAAGATTGAAGGTGGATTGAAAATTCTCCCATTTTTTTGGAGCTGTCAGCAAAAAGAAGTAGCAGCAAGGTAACAAAAACGATTTTAAAATGTCGAACACCGGGGGAAAGCATGAGTGAGCTCATGGAAATGCTCATAAGAAGGGGTTTTTTCTGGAAATCATTCGAAATATATGGCGGAATGGCTGGATTTATCGATTACGGGCCTCTGGGTAATGGGTTAAGAAGGAGACTCGAAAATCTCTGGAGAGAGTTCTTCGTCGTGAACGAAAGAGCAGTGGAAATTGACTGCCCGACGGTGGGTGTGGAGGAAGTTTACATAGCCTCAGGACACGCCACATCGTTTACAGATGTAGCAATAGAGTGCAAAAACTGTGGAAGGGTGTACAGAGCAGATCACTACGTGAAGGAAAAACTTGGGCTCGAAATAGACGAGAGTGTGGATGCTGTAAAGGCAATACTGCAGGAATTTGAGCTGAAGTGTGAGTGTGGCGGGGATTTCAAAGAACCAGAACCATTTAACCTCATGTTCGAAACAAAAATTGGGCCGGGAAAGGGTAAAAAAGGATATTTAAGGCCTGAAACAGCACAGGGGATTTTCATAGCCTTCAGAAGGCTGTCCGACTACTTCAGAGACAAGCTGCCTTTCGGAGTTGCACAGATCGGGCGAGCTTACAGAAACGAAATCAGTCCGAGACAGGGAGTAATAAGGCTCAGAGAATTCAATCAGGCAGAACTCGAATTTTTCGTACATCCGGAGAAGAAAACTCACCCCGGATTTCAGAATTACAGAGATGTCACTGTAAAACTTGTGGACAAGGAAGGCAATGAGCATGAGGTTTCACTTGGAGAAGCTGTAGAAAGGGGAATTATCCTGAACGAGGTTATAGCTTATTTCATCGGAAAAACAAGGGAGTTTCTGCTCAAATCCGGAATTGACGAAAAAAGGCTGAGATTCAGGCAGCACAGGGATGATGAGAGGGCTCACTATGCTTCAGACTGCTGGGATGCAGAAGTTCTTACATCGTACGGGTGGATAGAAGTCGTGGGAATAGCAGACAGAGGATGTTATGACCTGAGCAGACACTCAAAGTTCAGCGGAGAGGATCTTTCCATCTTCATACCGTATAAAGAACCGGTCAGGGTGAAAAAGAAAGTCGTAATACCTGACATGAAAAAACTCGGGCCAAAGTTCAGACAGAAAGCAAAGAAGGTGGCAGAAGCTCTGAAAGAGGTAAAGGCTGATACGCTGCAATCCGGAATAACTGTGGAGGTTGACGGGGAGAGGGTTGAGGTACCTCCCGACTGTTACAGTGTAGAGGAAGTGGAGGAGCTCGTTCACGGCGAAAAAGTAATTCCCCACGTCATAGAGCCATCTTTCGGGCTTGACAGGATAACGTATTCAATACTTGAGCACTCTTTCGATAGAGACGTCGTTGATGGAGAGGAGAGGAAAGTTCTCAGGCTAAAAAGGTGGATGGCTCCCGTGCAGGTTGCTGTTCTGCCACTCCTCTCAAGAGAGCCGTTTACAGGAAAAGCGATGGAAATAACTGCAGAGCTGAAGAAAGCAGGGATATTCACAGAGTACGATGACTCCGGCAGTATTGGGAGGAGATACAGGAGATACGATGAAATAGGAACTCCATTCTGCATTACCATCGACCATCAGACGTTTGAAGATAGAACAGTTACAATCAGGGACAGAGATACGACTTCACAGATAAGAGTTAAACTGTCAGAGCTGAAAGAAGTTCTCCTGGAGTTACTGAGAACTGAAAAACCGATAACGGAGTTTGGAGAAGTTTTTAGAGCTTGATTTTCGTGATTTTATTTTTGTAATTTTGGAGACGTGGAAAGCAGAAGAGCAAATTCTTTATTCATCTGGCTCGTTAAAATTTCATGGGTTTCAGCATGGATATGAGAGTCGGAGAGGCACTTATAGGCGTTGGAAATGAGGTAGCACACGTGGATCTCCTTATAGGCAGTAAAACCGGGCCTGTGGGACAGGCTTTTGCGAACGCACTGTCACAGTTATCCTCAGGACATACACCCCTGCTTGCAGTTTTGAGGCCAAACCTGATTACAAAGCCACCTGTTGTTCTCGTCCCCAAGGTGACAGTGAAGGACATGCACCAGGCAGAGCTAATTTTTGGTCCAGCACAGGCAGCCGTTGCCAAGGCTGTTGCAGACTCTGTTGAGGAGGGAGTCATACCCAAAGAGCTTGCCGAAGAGCTTGTAATAATAGCAAGCGTGTTCATCCACCCAAAGGCAAAGAACGTCCACAAGATATACTACTACAACTATGGAGCAACAAAGCTTGCAATCAAGAGAGCGATGAAGGGCTTTCCAGATGTTGACAAGGTTCTCTGGGAGAAAGATCGCAGCGTACACCCGTTCGTGGGGAAGAGGATGACGAAGCTCTGGGATCCGCCATACCTGCAGATAGCCATGGACCTCACGAGCCTTAATGAGGTGAAGAGAGTCCTCGAACTCGTGCCGGAGAGCGATCACATCATATTCGAAATAGGCACACCCCTTGCAAAGAAGTATGGAGTAGATGTGATCCTTGAACTGAGAGATGTAAGACCGGATGCCTTCTTCGTTCTTGACATAAAAACTCTGGATACCGGAAACCTTGAGGCAAGAATGGCTGCAGATGCTACTGCCAATGCAGTTGTCGTTTCTGGGCTCGCTCCAAGGAGCACGATAGAGAAGTTCATAAAGGAGGCAGACAAAACCGGAATTTACAGCGTAATAGACATGCTGAATGTAGAAGATCCCGTGAAATTGCTTGAAAAGCTGTCAGTAAAGCCGAATGTTGTGGAACTGCACAGGGCAATAGACACAGAAGGACAGGCTCCTCCACCGTGGATAAAGGTAAAGGACGTAAAGGAGAAGTTCGATGTGCTCGTTGGCGTTGCCGGTGGATTGAGGCCTGAAAATGTCGGAGAGGCAATTTCTGCAGGGGCAGACATACTTGTCGTTGGAAGAGCGATAACGAGGGCAAGAGACATAGAGGGTGCAGCAAGAAGGTTTCTTGTCTCCATGGCTTCAGCTAAAGACCTGTCAGACACGGATCAGTTCAGGGTTATGACCGATTTTTAAATTTTTAAATTTTCATTTAACGAAAGATTGCTAACAGTTTTAAAAAATAAAATCTTTACTTTTTGCTTTTCTTCTTCATGAGAATCAAATAGTTCACAGCGTGTATTATCGCGTCCATGGACGCCATGACTATGTCTTCTCCAGCCCCCTTGGCCGTGAAGGAGTGTCCCTCATCGTCCTCAACCGTAACGTAAACTTCCGCAAGAGCGTCGCTACCACCGCTTATAGCATCCATTCTGAATTCAGTCAGATTTATCTTTATGCTCTCTCCAGCAAGCTCCTTAACTGCGTTCAGTGCAGCATCAACCGGTCCAAGACCTATGGCAGACGTTACCTTCCTCCTTCCCTCAACTTCAGCGTTAATGACTGCAGTCGGTGTGATCTTGTTACCCGTTAGAACTGTAACCTCGTCAACTATTATCGCCTTCTCCTCCTTCTTCAGCTCGCCAAGCACAACTTCGGCTATTGTGAACAGATCGAGATCTGTAACTTTCTTACCCTTATCTCCAAGCTCCTTGATTCTCTCCATTATCTTGGTAAGTTTCTCCTCATCCACAGTGTAACCAGCATCCTCAAGTATCTTCTTTATCTGATGCCTTCCGGCGTGCTTTCCAATCACTATTCTCCTCCTGTGCCCCACCATCTCGGGAGTTATAACTCCCGGCTCGAAAGTTCTTGCATCTTCAAGCACACCGTGGGCATGAATTCCGCTCTCATGACTGAACGCATTTGCACCGACTATCGGTTTGTTCGGGGGCATCCTTATTCCGGACAGTCTCTCCACAAGTCTGGAAGTGTTGACGAGTTCCTCAGTCCTTATGTTCGTCTTTATCCCTTCAAGAGAGTGGAGAATCATGACGACCTCTTCAAGAGCTGCGTTTCCGGCTCTCTCACCAATCCCGTTAACCGTAACCTGAACCTCGTTAGCACCTGCAAGAACGGCTGCATACGTGTTTGCAACTGCCAGTCCAAAGTCGTTATGGCAGTGAACATCTATAGGAACTTTCAGATGCTCTCTCAGCTCCTTTATCATATCATGAAATCTGAACGGGGTTGCTATTCCAACAGTATCGGGAACATTGATTATGTCAACTCCCGCCTCCTCAACAGCCTTGTATATCGTTTTCAGGTAATCCATCTCTGTCCTTGTAGCATCCATGGCTGAGAACATGCATATTCTGCCGTGATCCTTTATGTAATCAACAGCATCAACTGCAAGCTGAACGATCTCTTCTCTGCTCTTCTTTATTGTATGCTCTATCTGTATCTTAGAGGTCGAGATGAAAATGTGCACCATGTCTGCCTCGCTGTCCAGAGCTGCATCCATGTCCCCTTTAACTATCCTCGCCAGTGCACATATCTTTGAATCAAGACCGAGGTTTGCTATCTCCCTGACGGCTTCAAACTCACCCTTCGAGGCAGCAGGGAATCCTGCCTCTATCACATCCACACCAAGCCTGTCGAGCTGCTTCGCTATCTTTATCTTGGCTTCAAGTGGAAAAGCTACTCCAGGCGTTTGCTCTCCATCCCTGAGAGTAGTGTCAAACACTGTCACCACTCTATCTCCGTTTTTCATGTGATCACCTGGGAAAGGGTCTCAGAACAGATATAAAAGCTTGTCTTCGCATGTCAAAGCCTGTGCCCGGCAAGCTAACACCACCCGTCACAGTCTGCAGGTGCAGTCTCCGGGTGGCTGACCCTTGCCGGGTCATGTGCCGTGCCCGGGTTGCCCCGGGGTCATTGAAAGCCAAAGCTCGTCTCGCCAGGGGACCTATGCGGCACGGCTTTTGCCCCGCGCTTGCGGGTTACATCACCGTGAGCCTGATGACTCTCTCCGCACCCTCCCCGCACGGGGCTCTGCAAGTTATTCATCAGGAGAGATATATAAAGTTCGGCACGTGGAGACAAGAATATTTAACGCACGGAGAATTCTGGAGGTATGAACTACCTCATATTCGTAATTCCACCGATACTTGGAGCGGCAATAGGGTACATAACCAACGTGATAGCTGTGGAGCTTCTGTTTCACCCAAGAAAGCCAATAAACATTTTTGGTTTCAAAATTCAGGGTCTGATTCCGGCAAGGAGCAGAGAGCTGACCGAGAGATTTCTTGATACACTTTCAGACATCCTAACCAAGGAAGATTTCGAGTTCGTGATAGGAGATGCCCTCAACAGAACTGTCAAGGAGAGTGAGATTTCATCCAGAATAAACGAGCTTTTCAACAGACCTCCTCTATCCAGCCTGAGAGAGATAGCGGAGAAGTCCGGAATAATAGGAAAGCTGCTTGCTCCTCTGTCAGAGGCTATCTCCTCAATACTGCAGGACAATCTGAAGGAGGCAATTGTCAGGAGTATAGCTGAAAACATAGACCTTAGGGAGTTCGTAATTAGAAAGGCAGAGGAAATAAGCGAAGAGGAGATAGAAAAACTGTTCAAGAAGTTTGCAAGCAAAGAACTGCGATTCATAGAAATATCTGGAGCCGTGCTTGGATTTCTGATTGGAATTGCTCAGTCGATTGTCATGTACTTCCTGATACACTGACTGGCAAAACTGCAGCTAAATATAGATGCAGCTAAATATAAATAATCCGGCAGTAATGGAAATTCGAAAATGAAGCTTGAAGACTGGTTTCTTAGATTTTACTATCCGATAGTCAGTGAGTTCGGTTACAGCGTGGCAGAAGATGCCGAAAGTACAAGGGTTCTTGCTGAAGTCGCTGAACTCGAAAGTTTTAATATTTTAAAGAAGTTTGAAGGAAGAAAAGCATACGTAATTGGAAACGCTCCGGGAAAGGTTGAGCTCAGCTATACAGATGAGGAGCTCGTAATAACTGCTGGAAAGGCCGTTCTGAATTACGATGGAAAGATAGACATCCACGTTACAGATCTGGATGAAGGTTTCAGAGCTCTATGCAAAATTGCAGACGAGGCTGTGCTGATAGTTCACGCCCACGGAGATAACGTGAGGTTGGTGAAAGATTATCTGCCAAGCCTCGGAAAAGTTATTGGAACCACACAGTATATGCCGTTCGGGAGAATAGTAAATCCATGCGGTTTTACAGATGGAGATAGAGCCGCTCTGATTGCCAGCAGTTTTGCCCGTGATGTTGAGCTCGTAAACTTTGACTTCAGCACTGCAGAAAATGAGGTCAAGCTCAGGAAGCTGAAGTGGGCAAGGAGGATACTTGAGTTTGAGGGAATTCTACGTCGGAATTCTCGTATTCGCGTTCAGTCGCAATAGTCGTGGTTACCTGTTTGAGTCATAAAAACAGTACAGCCGTAAAAACGTAAAAAAGCAGAAAAAGCAGAAGAATCAAGGAACGAGCCTGTTCCTGTCTCTCGGGAAGAGTACTCCTTCCCTTATGTTCTTGAGGTCGAGCATTGACATGAGCAACCTGTCAGCACCAAGACCCCACCCGGCATGGGGCGGCATTCCGTAACGGAAAGCTTCAAGGTAGAAACCAAAGCTCTCAGGACTCATCCCGCACTCTTCTATCCTTCTAACAAGGAGATCATACCTGTGAATTCTCTGTGCTCCACTTGCAAGCTCAAGCGGGCCTTTCATCAGGTCAAAGCTCTTGCAGACTTCCGGTCTGTCGTCGTAGGGCATTGCGTAGAATGGTTTTGACTTTGTTGGCCAGTCAACTATGTAGTAATGTTCGGGCATCTCTTCAGCAATCAGCTTAAGTGCAGGAGTGCTTATGTCCTCACCCCAGGGAATATCCTCTCCCTTTCTGCCAGCTATTTCTATTGCCTCATCGTACTTCAGCCTTTCAAAGGGCACCTCAGGCACATCAAGCTTTACACCAATCCATTCAAGGTACCTCTCACACTCCTCGCTCACGTCCTCGTAAACTCTCCTGATAAGTCTTTCAAGGATATCCATCACACCTTCATGATCGAGAAAGCTCGCCTCTATATCTATTGATATGGCCTCATTGAGGTGTCTGACCGTATTGTGCTCCTCAGCCCTGAATATCGGGCCTATTTCAAAGACTTTCTCCAGTCCAGCTCCCATGAGAACTTGCTTGTAAAGCTGGGGGCTCTGGTTGAGGAATGCCTCTTTTTCAAAGTAGCTTATCGGGAAAAGTTCAGTACCTCCCTCCGTAGCTGTGGAAACTATCTTGGGCGTGTTAACCTCAACAAAACCTTCCTCGCTCAAAAACCTCCTGACAGACTGAAGCATGCAGTGCCTGATCCTGAATATTGCTTGTACCTTCGGTTTTCTGAGATCAAGATATCTGTGGTCGAGCCTCGTGTCAAGTTCGGCCGGAACTTTCTCTGCCACATCAAGAGGTAGTGGAGCATCCGCTTCATTGAGCACAGTAAATTTCTCCGGTATTACCTCGTAACCCCCAGGCGCTTTTGGCTCCGCCTTAACGATTCCGACAACTTCTACAACACTTTCCCTGTGAACTTTCTTTGCAGTTTTGAAGGATTCCGGATCAACTTTTTTCTTGGGCAGAGTTATCTGAATGAATCCTTCTCTATCCCTCAGAATTACGAAGACGAGTCCTCCATGGTCCCTTACTTCATGCACCCATCCGTAAAGCTTCACCTTTTTGCCAACGTCCTCTTCCCCTATTTCAGAAGTGTACTTCCTTTTCACGTGCAGATCTGCTTCAGACATCTATCAAACCTCCTCAGGACTTTTCAAGCCTTTTCAGCCTCTCTTTAACTGACTGAGCGTGAAACTTCAGTCCTTCAGCCTCTGCAATTTTCACAACACTTTCACCGATTCTTCTGACACCTTCCTCCCTGAGCTGCTGAAACGTTATCGATTTTACGAAGGTTTCCACACTCAAACCAGAGTACATCTTTGCGTATCCTGAAGTCGGAAGTATGTGGTTAGTCCCTGATGCATAATCTCCAAAAGCAACTCCGCTCAGTTCTCCAATAAAGACGCTGCCAGCATTTCTAATCCTGCCAATAACATCTTCAGCACCTTCAAAAACAAGTTCGAGATGCTCCGGAGCGAATTTATTGGATATCTCTATGGCCTCGTCTATTGAGGACACAACAGCAACGTAAATGTTTTCGTTGTCTATTTTTTCCCTAACAGTTTCAAGAACTTTTTCTGCAAGATTTTCAGAAGTCGTGAGAACAACTGCCAGTGCCATCGGATCGTGCTCAAGCTGGGCAACGCAATCCATGGCAACAAGCCTGTAATCAGCGTTCTCATCGGCTATTACGAGTATCTCAGATGGGCCTGCGGGCATGTCTATTGCCACGTCTTTCGAAACCAGAATTTTTGCTGCCGTGACGTAAACGTTCCCCGGCCCCGCAATCTTTAGGACGGGCTTTATCGTTTCAGTCCCGTAAGCCATCGCAGCTATTGCCTGAGCTCCCCCAACCCTGTAAATTTCATCAACACCTGCAATATCGCAGGCGACAAGTGTCAGTGGATTTACACTCCCGTCTCCTGCTGGAGGAGTGCACACGACAACCCTTTCCACTCCCGCAATTCTGGCAGGAATGCCAGCCATCAGGGCTGTGGAAGGATAGCTCGCCCTTCCTCCAGGAACGTAAAGGCCAGCACTTTCGATGGGAACGTACCTCTTTCCGAGCACGGCGTAATCAAAATCTATGAACGTTTCCTGAGGAGCAGTTAAAGAGTGGAACCTTTCAATGTTCTCTTTTGCAACCTCAAGTGCATCTATCAGCTCATCTTCAACGAGCTCGTAAGCCCTGTCTATCTCATCCTTACCAACTTCAATTGATTCAATTCGCACTCCATCGAACTTTTCGGTGAATTCTATAAGGGCAGAATCTCCTCTCTCCCTTACAGCTTCGATTATCGGTCTGACTTTCTCCACGAACTCGTCAAGAGACCTTTTCCTGTTTATCCTGAGAACATCCTGAGGTGAAACCAGCCCCATGGGCTCAACTGCCTATTGGGCAAATTATAACCCTTTCTACACTTTCTACAATTGCCACAAAATTCGATCTAAAGCCCAATCTAAAGCTTCAAGCTAACCGGTAAACGGCTGATGAGGAGAAAACTGGAAACGTTAAGAAATATTCACGTTTAAAAAATTGGAAAAATGACCATTTTTTTACCGGAAAAAGCTTCAAAACGACCAATATACCGTAAATTATTTATGCGGAAAGTTTAAGGCAAATAAAAGAGGTGATATGGAATGCCGGAATTGGAAGTAAAGGGTAAGAAGTTGGTCCTTGATGAGGACGGATTTTTGCAGGACTGGGAAGAATGGGATGAGGAAGTGGCCGAGGCTCTTGCTAAGGACACAAGATTTAGCCCGCAGCCAATTGAACTGACGGAAGATCACTGGGTTCTCATCAGGTACATCAGGGACTACTTCCTCAAGTACGGTGTAGCTCCACCCATAAGAATGCTTGTAAAACACATGAAGAAGACCCTTGGTAAGGAGAAGGGTACACTCGAATACATTTATCAGCTCTTCCCACAGGGTCCGGCTAAGGACGCCTGTAGAATTGCCGGACTTCCGAAGCCAACTGGATGTGTCTAATTCTTCCCTCATTTTCTCTATTTCCTTTTACGGCGATATCGCCGGTTTTTAATTTTAACATTTTTAATTGGCCTTAATTTTGCCTTAATTTTAATTAGCTGGACTTAATCCATCTGACTCAACTCATCAAAAACCTCAAGCAAAGGCTATCCTGTGCAGAGTGCATCAGATTGTGCTTGCGAGTGCATCAGATTTATAAACCCTGAAACAGCCCAGCCTCAGAGGTGATGATATGGAGTTCAAGGTCGTCATATCAGATCCAAAAACAGGAAAGGCTTACCAGACTGTCGTCAGCGGTGCGAACGCGAACAAGCTGATAGGAAAGCAGATAGGAGATAAGATAAACGGGACTCTTGTAGAGCTGCCACCAGATTACGAGCTTCAGATAACAGGCGGAAGCGATAGAGACGGATTTCCGATGAGACCTGATATACCGGGAAGTGGAAGGAAGAAAATACTTCTCTCCGGAGGAGTAGGATTCAACCCCACAGAGAAGGGAATGAGAAGGAGAAAGCACGTGAGGGGCAGGGTGATAAGCAGGGATATAGTTCAGATAAACATGAAGGTCGTCACTCACGGTAAAATACCGCTTGAGGAGTACTTCAAGAAAGAAGAGGGAGGAGAGGAAGGAGAGGAGTAAGGATAGGAGCAAAGCTGTATAAAGCAACGGGATAAAAATGGGATTTCTTGAAGATAAAAGAAGGGCGAGGTATTTTTACAAGTACTTCTCCAAAATATACGATTTTGTAAACCCCTTCTTTTACTCCGACGAGATGAGAAAAACTGTAGTTGACATGGCAAAAATTGGGAAAAACAGCAGAGTTGTTGAGGTAGGGTGTGGAACAGGTTTTACAACTGCCGAAATAGTCAGAAGAGTGGGGGAAAGAAACGTAACAGCAGTCGATCTGACACCCGAACAGATGATGAAGGCTGTAAAGAGGTTTCCCAGAGCGAACTTTCTCAGAGGTGATGCAGAGAACCTGCCTTTCAAAGACGATAGCTTTGATGCCGCAATTTCCGCTGGAAGTATCGAGTACTGGCCAAATCCACAGAGAGGAATAGAGGAGATGGCAAGAGTCACAAAACCGGGAGGAAGGGTTGTAATACTTGCCCCAAGAAAACCTGACGGCTATCTCGCAAGGAAGTTTGCCGAATCGATCATGCTATTTCCAACGACCCAGCAGTGTGTGGAATGGTACAGAAATGCAGGATTGAAGAAGATAGAGTACGTTGAAACAGGCCCATACTTTTTCTGGAGTAAGCTTGTGGTAATAATATCCGGAGTTGTTTAGATTTTAGCAGATTTTGCGATCCTTGAATTTTGCATCCTAACTTGCCAACTTGCCTTTCTTGCCTTTCGTTAGCTGTCAATTTTACCGATCCGGTGAGCTAAATAATCCGGCTAAATAATCCAGCCCAAAAGTTCAAGAGTTCAAAAAGTAATCAGTTCAAACACTGGCTGCAACAACGTTATATTGCCTCCACATCCAACCTCAGCCCGATGAAGTGTGAGAAATGCGACGGCAGGGGCTACATAGAGGTCGAGGAAGTCTGCCCTAACTGCAACGGAAGTGGAAAGGCAAAGAGTTTTGATCCAAAACTTACAGCAGAGCTGAGTGACGAGCAAATAGCAATGTTTGCTAAAGGCATTTGCGGTGTTTGCAGAGGAACAGGAAAGGTAAAGATAACAAAGGTCTGTCCTGAGTGCAACGGAAGCGGTAAAGCTAACGTCTGCAAGATATGCGGTGCCAAAATCAGCGGAGATTACGATCTGTGTCCAAGGTGCAGGAAAAAGCCCCACGCATATCATCTCAGCAACAGCTGTGGAATAGAGGACGTCAGACTAAACAGAGTTTACGTTGGAAAAGTTTCTGGAGTGACAGATATAGGTGTTTTTGTTAACCTGAACAAAAGGTTGAGAGGACTGATACACAGAAAGAACCTTGGAAATGTTAAACTAAGCGAAGATGAGGACGTTCTCGTCAAGGTTTCCAACATAAGACCGACTGGAGAGATAGACCTGATACTGAGTCCAATGAAGGAGTACGCAGTTGTGGAGGTTACAAAGGACGCTCCAAAAGTCAAGATATCCGAAGTTGAAAAGTACACCGGAAAGCTTGTGGAGATAAGGGGGAAGGTAACACACATAAAGCAAACAGCAGGACCGACAGTTTTCACGATAATAGACGAAACTGCCGCAATAAGCGCAGCTGCCTTTGAGGGAGGAGAAAGAGCGTATCCAGAAATAAAGGTCGATGACATTGTCAGGGCGATAGGCATTGTAAAAAAGAGAGATTCCAAGCCACAGCTTGAAGTTCTTGAAATGGAAAGGCTGCTCGGGGAGGAAGCGTATGAAATTCAGAAGCTGATAGAGAAGGAGCTTGAAAGGAAGAGCGAACCCGTTTTCAGAGGATTCCTGATAGAGAGCGAAATCCTCGAAAGGCTGAAAGATGAGATGATGAACGTTGCAAGGGAGCTGAGGAGAGCGGTTTTCGAATCGCGACCAATCGTAATCAGACACCACTGGGATGCCGATGGTGTTTGCAGTGGTGTTGCTCTGGAAGTCGCACTGATCGATCTTGTGGAGAAAGTCCATCCTGATCCTGAGGCAAAATACTATCTCGTCAAGAGAAAGGTGTCAAGAGCTCCTTTTTACGAGCTTGAAGATGTCGTAAAGGATCTTGACGAGGCTCTTGAAGATATGGAAAGACATGGAGATAAGATACCTCTTGTCGTTCTTGCAGACAACGGTTCTGGATATGAGGATGTTCCAGCAATAAGACAGTTCCTGACATTCGGGGCTGATGTGATAACTATAGACCACCATTTCCCGGATGACGAAGTGGACAGCTATCTGCTCTACCACGTCAACCCGTACAAGGTTGGAGGTGACAGCAACTATACTGCAGGAGTGCTCTGCGTGGAAATAGCAAGGATGGTTAACCCCGATGTTGAGGGGCTGGAGTTTCTGGCAGGTGTATCGGTTGTTGGAGACAGGAGTGAAGGAGAGGTGCTCAAATACATAGAACTCTCAGGAGCAAGTAAGGAGGAACTTTACGATACCGGTCTGGCTCTTGAATTTGAGGGATTTTACCTGAGATTCAGATCTGCAAGTGGGATCATTCACGAAATACTTGGATTTGGAAGAAAAGACAGGCAGAAAAAGCTTGTTGAAATGCTCTCAGGATATGCCAAGGAGGCGATTGAGGCTCAGTTAAAAACAGCGATGAGTGGTGTAAAAATCCAGAAACTGCCGAATGGAGTTGCTCTTGCTGCATTCGATGTGGAGAACTACGCCAAGAGGTTCACCTTCCCGCCCCCCGGAAAGCTCACGGGAGAGGTGCACGACAGGCTCAAGAGAGAGTACGACAGAATAGTAACAATAGGCTACGGCCCGGATTTTGCAGTTATAAGGAGCGAGGGCGTTGAACTCGACATTCCAAGGTTCGTTAAAGAGTTGCAGAGAGAAATTCCGGACGGAGGAGTTGAAGGAGGAGGACATCTGGTAGTTGGATCGATAAAGTTCATTCCCGCAAGAAGAAAGGAAGTTCTCTCAACTCTTGCGAGCAAGATAGGCGTCCTGTAATTTCCGTCTCCAGCTCTTCAGCTCTGTTCTGATTTCTGATTTTTGTTACTATTAACATTACTTTAACTTGTAGAATGCAGATTTACCTATCTGAAACAAACCGAATGCCGGGGGATGAAAGATAAAGACTTAAATACAGCAGTTAACCGGTTTTCACAATGGTTAACAGGATACCAAGGGTCATGAGCACCCAGCATCCAGATAACGTTTCTCTCCCCTTCTTCTCAGAATCGCCGGTGTTGAAGGGAGACGATGAAGTTAGAGAAGCTTACTACGCCTACTCTCACCTTGGATGTGATGAGCAGATGTGGGATTACGAGGGAAAGGACGTTGACGTGTATGTCGTAAAAAAGCTCCTGTCAAGACACACTCAGTTCTTTCAGAGTGTCACGCTTGGAGAGGATGTATTTCTAACCTTCAGGGTTCCAAATCCATCTGTAGAGAAGAGTGATGCAAAAGTTCTGCTTGAAGTACTTGAAAGCATACCGAGAAGCTACGACTGTGCGGAGCTGTTCTACTCAAGAGAGGTTGCCCCTGTTTTTGAGGTTATTCTTCCCATGACCTCAAGCTCGAGGGAGATAAACAGGGTGTACTATTACTACACGAACTTCGTTGTTGGAAAAGCGAAGATGAAGTTCTTTCCCGGAGATATTACAGTATCGGAGTGGACTGGGAAGTTTAAACCAGAGAAGATAAACGTAATCCCGCTTTTTGAGGACAAACCGTACGTCCTGAATGCACATGCAATAACGAAGGAATTTCTTGAGGACAAAACAGCCCAGCTCTCATACCAGAGGGTGTTTCTTGCAAAATCGGATCTGGCCATGAACTATGGAGCATACTCCTCAGACGTTTACCTCAGAAAAGCCCTGTTCAACCTGAGAAAGCTTGAAGAGGAAACAGGAATAAAAATCATGCCGATAGTCGGATTTGGATCTCCGCCATTCAGAGGTAACCTCAGGCCAGAGAATGCAGGGGAAATAGCAGAAAAGTGGAAAGCGGTGTTCACTTTTACAATCCAGTCTGCCTTCAAGTACGACTGGCCAGAAAAGGAGGTCGTAAGAGGTATTGAAAAAATAAAGGGTGTTAGGGCAAAACTCAGAAAAGCTGAAGATGTTGCTGAGGAGGAATTCAGACTTGCGGATAAGCTTGCGGAGAAATACAGAAACTCAATTCCAAGCGTTGCAGACCTTGTAAATGCTCTGTCTGTCCACGTTCCAAGAAGAAGGGCAAGGAAACTCCACGTCGGTCTTTTTGGATATTCAAGGGACGTAAACGGTTTTGTACTGCCAAGAGCCATACCTTTCTGCTGTGCACTGTACTCTCTTGGAATCCCTCCTGAGTTCCTTGGACTTAAGGGGCTGGGTGGAAAGGAGCTTGAACTGCTGCTCGAAAGCTACGAGAGAGAACTTGAGTTTGCTTCAAATTTCTTCAGCAGGGAGGTGTGCGAAAAACTGGGACTTGAGAAAGTTTACGCATTTCCAGAGGAGCTTGGAATTGAGAGCGGTGAGGCTGGAGAGGATTATGTAAAAACTGTCAGGGAACTGTACGATGCTTTCAGAAAAAACAGGGTTGGTCTTCTTGCAGAAAAGCTACTTCAGGCCGCAAGGATGAGAGGGTTTCTTGGATGACTGAGATTTAAAACTTCAAAAACTCAACGCTTATTCCCGGCTCAATCTGAACGACGACGTCAGCTATTCTGCCTCTCGTCACACCACCTCTGACGACATCGAAAGAGTTGAAGTAAACGAGCTTCACATCCTCAACGTCCTCCTCAGGAGCACCGAACTCCAGAGCTATTTTTCTGACTCTTTGCTTGGCGAACTCAACAAAGAACTCATCGTCATCCCTTCCTTCATAGTCCTCCACAGCTCCATTAAATACGGCCCTTTTCTTCGCAGTGTCGTACCTTGCGTACAGACTCAGACTTATTCGTGAAACTGCAACTCCAACGGCATTAACAGCTTCACTGTGCTCCGGAACTATGCACCTCTTACCGCTTGCCTCCTCGATGTAGGGAGCAAGATATTTCGCCAGATACCCAGTGATAACGAGAGTTTTCACCTCTCTCTCATAGTGGTTTATAGCATCAACGACCATGGCCGTGTAATCCTCAATCGCCTTCTCCGCTATTCCCCTCGACCTGCAAAGCTCCCTCGACCTCTCGAACTTTCCTATTTCACATCCGCAGCAGTTCAAAGAATCAGTGAGAGTGAAGTGTTTACCACCAAAAGCTGCCGGAACTTTTCTTTCAGGCTTTATGAAGCTATCCACAAGGGAATCGCCACCAAAAGGTATTGAAAAGGAGTCGACACACCTTATCAGGGTCTTCATCCCGGCCACACTCATGTTCTCAACTATTGCAGGCCTGCCGTCCTCAACTATAACGAAGTCCGTCGTCGTTCCGCCTATGTCAATGACTATTGCATCCTTCACTCCTGTAAGGTAGATGGCACCCATTGCAACTGCAGCCGGGCTCGAGTTGTAGAGTAGAGACGGATTCTGAAGTGCGAACTCCATTGGAATTATCCCGCCATCCCCCTTGTAAAAGAAGAATTTTTTTGAATACATTCCTACTATTTTCTCAAGCTCAAAAACGCTCTCCTTTATTTTTGCATTTACAACTGTCGTGTTTATTCTCAGCGGGAAGTTTATTCCGAGACAGTGATAGCTTAGGCAAACCCTGCTCTCTCCAAACCTGCTTACGGCTATTTCACCCACTTTCTTTTCAAGAGCCGGATTTCTAACTGAGAACTTCCCTGCCACAGCAACATTCTCAGCTCTGGATTTCTCAATAACTTCCTTAACCTCGCTTTCGTCAATCTCCTCCACGACATCTCCCCTGTGGTTGACGGAACCCTGAAGGCATACTCCCTTTGATGAATAGTTAAGTCCCGGGCCGGGAATTAGCAGAACGAGTGTTTTTGTTTCGTGAAAGCGACTCAAAGCTGCGTTCAAAGGAAGAGATGTGCTGACAGTAACCCTCTCTCCGTTTAAATCAACTGTTGAGGAGAGTTTTTTCAGCATGACCTCCATTCCTTCTTCATTTGGAACTTTAAACGTCCTGACTCCTTCTTCACTAACTATTGCAGCGTCTGTGTTTGTACCTCCGATGTCAATGCCGACGGCCATTGTTTTAATTAACAGTCGTGGCTATATAAAGTTGGTGAGCTTCAAGAGAAGGCTTGCAATAGAGCTGGAGAAACTCAGGGGGTTCGAAAAACCAAAAGTGTGGTTGGAGCAGTATATTACTCCCGCCCACCTTGTAGCAGAAATCGTCAGTTTTGTCGAGGTAATGGGAGATGCAGAGGGAAGAAAGGTTCTGGATTTCGGATGCGGGACGGGAGTGATTTCCATAGCCTTCGAGCTGTGCGGTTACGAAAGTGTAGGATTCGACATAGACAGGGATGCCGTAAGGGTTGCGAAGAAGAATGCTCTTGATCTGGGACTTAACACGGACTTCGTTATATGCGACATCAGAAAGGTAGAGCTGAAAGGGAGGAACCTTGTTGTCATGAATCCGCCTTTCGGGATAAAGAGGAGACATGCCGACAAGCCGTTTCTTGAGAAGGCGTTTGAGGCTGGAGATGTCGTTTACTCAATTCACTCAGCTGGAAGTGAGAGGTTCATCAGGAGGTTGAGCGAGGAAAGGGGGTTTGAAGTTACGCACATCTGGAGATACATGATACCACTGAGGAGAACTTACGACTTCCACGAAAAAGAATTTAAGCAAATAGCGGTAGAAGTTTACAGAATTGAGAGGAGATCGTAATGGGTAAAGATGTGGATAGCTACGTTTTGAAGTACGTATTGCCGGGAGACAGAATAGGATATGCTGAGGAGTTTCTGGCTGGAGAGGGCGTTTACGAGGAAAATGGAGAGTTGTTTGCGGCAATAGCTGGAAAAGCCGTGCTGAAAGATAAGAAAGTGAGTGTTATTCCCGTTAAAGAGGTTCCAAAGCTTGGCAGAGGAGATGTCGTTCTTGGAAGGGTGATAGACGTTAGAGGTTCGATGGCACTCGTGGAGATTGCAAGAAAGAAGGGGTTTGACAGAGAGCTCATGCACACGGGAGTGGCAGCACTTCACATATCCAACGTTCAGAACGGTTACTTGAAGGACATGAGCAATGCCGTTGGTTACATGGACATAATAAAGGCGAGAGTTATCGATCCCGAGAGGCTATCCCTGTCAACCAAGGAGCCTGAAATGGGTGTATTGAAATCAATATGCCGGATATGCAAGCACGAGCTTGTGAGAGACGGAGACGTGTTAAGGTGTCCAAACTGTGGAAATGTGGAGAGGAGGAAGGTCTCAAAGAGCTACGGAAAAGGTAGCTGGTAATCATCCGGCAGTTAACTTTATTAGTTTCCCACCATTCGTGTGAGCATGGAAGTCAAGATACTCGAAATGGGAGACGATTACGTAAGACTTGTCGTAAAGGGTGAGGACCACACGTTTCTCAACCTGCTCCAGCACTACCTGCTTGAAGATAAGGATGTGATAATAGCAAAGTACGACATACCTCACCCTCTCGTCGGAGAGCCAGAGTTATTTGTCAGGACGAGCGGGAAAAATCCTGTAGAGGCAATAAAAGAGGCAAACGAAAAGATCGTGAAAGTCTGTGAGGAGTTACTGGAGAAAGTGAAGGAATCCTAAGCCTGACATGAATCAGAAAACGTAAGCATCAACAACAACGTGAATCACTCCCGGAGAGTAGTTTTTTACCTTTCTCAAACCCTCTATCCTCACATTCTTTCCCAGTCTTCTCGCAGCCGATATAACTCTCCTCACAGGCCTCTCAAGAACCGCCTCAGGAACAGATTCGTGGTAGTGTATCCATCCCCTGCCTTTGAGTGCCCTGATTGCAACTGGCAGAAACTCACTGCAATTTACATGCCCCATCACAACTCTGCTTGCAACACCTTCGGGAGTCACGAACATTGAATCTCCAAGTATAGGAATTACCGACCTGACTTCATTCAGCCTAAGGTTTTCGAGGAGGTAGTGGTATGAGTCGGGGTTTATCTCCACCGCATAGACCTTTGCCTTCTTTGCCATGGGCACCGTGAAATAACCTATACCGGCAAACATGTCAACAACAACTTCCCCCTCTCTGACGATCCTGCCCATTCTTATCCTTTCAGCCTGATTTCCGGGGCTGAACATAACTCTGGAAACGTCAAATTTGTAAATACACCCTCCCTCTCTGTGAATTGTTTCTCCACCTTCACCAGCTATCAGTTCAACATCTGGCTTTCTCAGCATTCCTCTTTTACCCCTGTCAAGCCAGACAGATTTACAGTGCGGATTTATCTCAAGTAAAGCCTTTCCAATAGTTTCAGCGTAATCAAGAATGTCATCACGCAGTTTAACAAGAATTACATCCCCGAGCACCTTGTACGTTTTCGGAAGTTTTCTGAGAACGTTCTCCGGGAGCTTATCTCTGAGAGCATCCTCAAGCGTCCTCGGCCTCGCGTAAACTGGATTTTTCTGCTCTACCACTTCAACACCCAGCTCGGACTCAAGCTTTCTGAGTTCTTCCCCAAATCTTACAGGAATTTCCACGTAATCTCCTCTGGCAACTATTCTTCTGCTTTTATCCCTCAAACCAAGCTCTTCAAGCTTTTTTATCAGCTCTCCTGCTCTTTTACTGTTAACCCTGACTGCGAACATCGATAGAAATTAGAGCAAGCGTTAAATAAGCCTAAGCCAAGCTGCGAGCATGGGTGAAGAGACAGGTGAGAAAACGAAAGAAATGACTCTCAGGGAAAAAGTCGAAAAAGTGATAGATGAGGATATAAGACCTGTACTCGCTCAGGATGGCGGAAACATAGCTGTAATCGACGTGGATGAGGAAAAAGGCATCGTTCTCGTCCAGCTCCTTGGAGCATGCCAGGGCTGCCCGATGTCACAGCTAACCCTTGGCATGTTCGTTGAACAGAGGCTAAAACAGAAAGTCCCGGAAGTTAAGAGAGTTCTGCCCGTTTAATGTGCACAGTTTAATCCATTCGACTCTATTTAGCTTCAAACAGGTAGAGGGGGTGGTAATGTCCGTGTAC
Organism: uncultured archaeon; assembly: GCA_964622075.1. GTDB lineage: Archaea > Halobacteriota > Archaeoglobi > Archaeoglobales > Archaeoglobaceae > WAPX01. The sequence goes on from CAZUMR010000038.1 coordinate 25,851, forward strand.
ATAGAACCCATGAACACTCTGATACTCGATGGAGAGGCTCTTGAAGGCAGGAGAGTAAACAATGAGCTTTTTGGAGGTTTCTGCGAGTGTGGAGGAGTTATGTTGCAAAAAGCAGTTTTCCAGAGCGGGAAAAAGAATGTTATCCTGTCAGAATGCGAGAGGTGCTGGAAAAACAGGGCTATGATCCTTGAAAATGGAGAAGTCGATGTCAAAGACGTGAGGGTTGTGAACAGGGGTAAAATGTCTGAATTTTTAAAGGAGATTTTGAGTGATTCCGAGCTTGAGGCAATCAGAAACAAGGCAAAGGGAAGGGAATACAGCTACACTTCCTTCAGCAAAGCAAAAAAGAAGCTTGAAAAGCTCGGACTGGATGTGGGCGAGGTAATGAAGCTCCTGTAACATTCACTTTTAACATTCACTTTTACTCACTCCTTTAAAGCTTCCCTCAAAGCTGCCCTTGCAAGTATTCTCGTCGAGTCAAGAACTGGAAGTGGAGCCCCCTCTCCAGCGAGCAGGGGCAATTCCGTGCATCCAAGCACAGCAGCATCACATCCCCTGTTTTTCGCCCACTCCATGACTGAGTAAAGGTAATTCCTTGACTTCTTAAGAATTCTACCATAAAGCAGTTCGTTAAATATAATGTCGTTTATCCTCTTCCTTGCTTCCTCTTCCGGAATCAGCCACTCTATTCCGAATTTCTCAAGTTTCTCCGGATACACTCTGGACTCCATCAGGTACCTCGTCCCGGTTATCAGCAGCTTTCTGTAACCCCTGTCTTTTGCGACTCTGGCCACTTCCTCGGCTATGTGTAACCACGGCAGGGGTGACTTTTTAACAACATCATCAAAAACCCTGTGTATTGTGTTGTCCGGGCATATCAGAAAGTCAGCCCCAATTTTTGCAAGCTTTTCCGCGGAGATGAGCATCAGTTCAGCTATTCTCTCCCAGTCGTCTTTTTCAAGAGCATCCACGTAATCGCTGAATGGTAAGGAATGCATGCTGACTTCAGGATGCCTGTATTTAACTCCGGTATATTTCTCACCCTCCACACATATCGTGGTGTAACAGAGAGCCGCTCCTTCAGCACTGCACGCAACTATTCCCACGTGTTTCATGAACAACCTCTCATCAATCCTGCCTTATAAACCATCTCACCTTACATCTCACCTTACCTTCTTAAACTGCCACATTAACAGCTTATATGCAGGTATTCTCAACTTCCAGCATGCAATTCGAAATGGCAAGGAAGGTTGGAAAGAGGTTGCTCGTTCAGAGACTCATTGACGGGGCAAGTGGAAACATGAGTTTCAGAGTCGGTGATGAATTTTACATAACAAAGACCGGAGTCATGCTTGATGAGCTTGATGAGAGCTCCTTTATCAGGATGAGCGTGTATGACGACAGCATTAACAGCAGAGCATCAAGCGACCAGCTCGTTCACAGAGAAGTTTACAGAAGGAGTGATAAAGGAGCAGTTCTGCACTGCCACGGTGTATTTAACGTTGTCCTATCCTTTGTAAGAAGCAGCATCATACCGGTTGACCTTGAGGGGAGGTACTTTCTTGGAGAGGTTAAGGTAATAACCGCAAGGTTTGGAAGCATGGAAATGGCAAAAAAAGTTGCAAGGGAAATCGCCAGAAACGGGGCTGTAATAGTAAGAGGACACGGAATTTACTGTGGGGGAAGAGATCTTGAAGATGCATACAGAATTGCAAGCTACCTTGAGCACTCGTGTGAGGTGATTTACAGACTTATGAATTTAAAGACTTCATGAGCCTGCATGAAGTGTGATGGAAAGGTATTTCTCTTTTGATTTTATTCTGGTTGCATGACATCCCTTGGAATTGACGAAAACATAGAGGCCGCTCTTGCGTACCTTTTCGGCATAGTTTCAGGAATTGCCGTTCTTATCTTCGAAAAGAACAGCAGATTTGTCAGATTTCATGCAGCCCAATCCATCATGCTTTTCCTTGGATACCTCATACTGAAAGTCCTCGTCAGCATATCCCTGCTGCCATTCTTCCTCATCCCCGGAGCGGGAGTGTGGCTTGCTGCAGTGATTGACAGACTTGTAAATGCTCTGTTCCTTGTAGCATGGGTAGTCTGCATGGTAAAGGCTCTGATGGGAGACCTATTCAGGCTTCCAGTGCTTGGAGATATAGCAGAAAAAATAGTTTAAAAGTTAAAAGCACAGAAACAGGGTAAACGCGAGTAAAATAACGCGAGTAAAATATAAGCAGAGGTGCACACAGAAACTCAATGTTCGTCATTCAAATTCCCCGGAAGTATATACCGGCAGAAGATATTCTGGAAGTCCTGAAGTTCCTTGGCCTTGACTTCGGCCTTGACTTCAAGCCGTGTAAATCTTCCGATCTGCTGGATAAACTTGAGGAGACAGGACTGGTTTGGCTAACGAGAAATCCGGTAGAGGTTACTGGAGGATTTGCCAGAGGAGATTTCGGGATTATCGCAGTTGAGAAAGAAGTGATCTTCGGACACATCAGGGTTTTTGCTGGAGAGATCGTTGCCGGATGTGGAGATGAAAGATGTAATGGTTACGAGAGTTACAGCAAGAAACACGAGTACGATACAGTTTTTGTTGTTGAAACAAAGCTGGATGATGTTAGCGGTGAAATTCTGGCAAATGCCGCAAGTAAGGTAATGAATTCTGCAATAGACATAGAAATTCTGCCGGCAACGGGTAAGAAGTGCAGGCCATCACACATTTTTAGAGCTCTGTCAAAGCCGGAGAAGCTGGGGGAGGTCGTAGAAACATTAATGAAGGAAACCGGAAGTACAGGGGTAAGGGTTTACAGGGTTTTCAGGTTCAAGTCGTGGAGAAAGATTGAAAGAATTAAAGTGAAAGTTGGTGGAAAAACTTATTCTGTAAGGGTAAAGGTATCCGGAGTTAACGTCAAACCCGAGTTCGAGGACGTTAGAAAAATTGCTGAAGATGCCGGCATCTCTCTTCTGGATGCATACAGAGCTGTTCATACAGAGCTTTTACCTAATCAGAAGGGTCAGAAGGACTGATGAAACTTTATAAGAACTGATCAGGAGTTTTTGCTATGCTGATACCTTCAAACAGCAAGTGCATTGATTCACTGCTTGGAGGAGGAGCTGAAACAGGCACCATAACACAGATATACGGAGAGAGCGGGACGGGAAAGACCACACTGTGCCTGATGTTCTGCAGAAGTGCTGCCAGAATTGGCAGGGCCGCATACATAGACACTGAAGGCCTTTCTGGAGAGAGAGTTCTGCAGGTTTTTGGAGATAAAGAACTGCTGAAGAGAGTTCTGATACACGAGGTGTACGACTTCAAGCAGCAGAGTTCTGCAATCAGAAAACTCTCAAAGATATGCAAAAATGATGATGTCAGACTTGTTGTTGTTGATTCATTTACAGGGCTGTACAGAAGTGAGCTTGAAGAGGGAAAGGCTATAAAAGTCAAGAGAGAGTTGACAAAACAGCTTACATTTCTGCTTGGACTGGCAAGAAAGTATGATGTTGCAGTGGTGATAACCAACCAGATGTTTACCGATGTTGATTCGGGGGTTGACAAACCTATTGGTGGCCCGAGCATGGATCACCTGTCCAAGGTGGTGATAGAGCTATCAAGAGCTGACAGCGGTATGAGAAAGGCAAGACTTATCAAGCACAGGTGGAAGGCTGAAGGAGAGGAATGCTACTACAGGCTGACTGATAGAGGTATAGAGCCCTGATGTTACCCCTGATCCCTGATGTTACATGCTTGTTATATTTGCACCGTTGCAGTTGCAGTTAAAACAAAACAAAAAACATACAGTTAAAGCAAAATAAAACAAATAAAAGAAAATTCAGGAGAATTCAAAGCTTTCTTAACTTTTCAAGAATTATCTTCTTCTCAACCCTCGCTACCGTCTCCCTTATCCTCTGCACGGCATCCATGTTGGCTGAAATGCTATCAATTCCCATTTCAACGAGCTTTGCCACCACATGTGGATAGCTGCCAGCCTGACCGCAGATTGAGGTTTTAACTCCGTGCTCCTTGCAGATTTTAATTACCCTCTCTATCAGCTTCATCACAGCAGGGTGAGTTTCGTCGTAGAGGTAGGCAACGTTCTCGTTGTTCCTGTCAACGGCTATTGTGTACTGCGTCAGATCGTTGGTTCCAAAGCTTATAAAGTCAATACCCTCCTTTATTATGTCCTCTATTATCAGTGCAGCTGCAGGTGTTTCGACCATTATTCCAAACTCTATTTTGTCAAGTGGAATTCCCTCTTCAAGGGCAATCTTCTTTGCCTCCCTTACTTCCTCAGGCCTCGTTATAAGGGGCAGCATTATTCCGACGTTCGTATAGCCCTCATCTATCAGCTTCTTTATTGCTCTCATTTCAGCTCTGAAGTGCTCTTTCTCCTTCAGGTCTCTCCTTATACCTCTGAAACCGAGCATCGGATTTGCCTCTACCGGTTCGTCTTCTCCACCTTCCATCGTTCTGAACTCGTCAGTCGGAGCATCGAGTGTCCTTATCCAGACAACTTTCGGATAGAAAGCTTTAACAACCTTCAGCATTCCCTTGTAAAGTTCCTCTATGTATTCATCCACCTCTCCATCGTGAATGTACTTCATCGGGTGTTTTTTCAGCCCGAGAACCATGTGCTCTATCCTGAACAGACCGACACCATCAGCACCTGTAGCAGCAGCTTTTTCGGCCGCATCGGGAATGGAGATGTTAACCTTAACCTCAGTCGCCGTGATTATTGGAGCTGCAGCGGTTACGACTTTCTCCTCTTCCTTCTTCTCCTTCTTTACAGCACCCTTGTAAACAACTCCCTTCTCTCCATCAACTGTAACGAGCATTCCATCTTTAAGCACCTTTGTGGCGTTTCCAGTTCCGACAACTGCAGGCACTCCAAGTTCTCTTGAAACTATGGCTGCATGGCAGGTCATACCACCTTCATCTGTAACTATGGCAGATGCCCTTCTCATTGCCGGAACCATGTCAGGAGTCGTCATTGTTGTTACAAGCACATCTCCCTCCTCAACCCTGCCAATCTCCTTCTCGCTCAGAATTATCTTGACCTTTCCGACACCAATACCCGGAGATGCTCCAAGGCCTCTGACGAGAACTTCAGCCTCTCCCTCCTCAGCTTCCTCTTCCTCCTCCTTCTCTTTCTTGCCCTTTATCGTCGTTATTGGCCTTGACTGGACGATGTATATCTTGCCTTTCTCAACTGCCCACTCTATATCCTGAGGTTTGCCGTAGTGCTCCTCAATCAGCTCAGCAAGTTCTGCAAGTTTCACTATCTCGTCGTCGCTGAGAACTCTCGCTTCAGCCTTTTCTGGAGGGAGATCTATTACCTTTGTCTCATCGCCCTCCCTTACTATCGCCTTATCCTTCCTTGCTACCTGAACTTTCGTTATCTTCCTCGATACCCTGTCAAACTCGTAGTGATCGGGAGAAACCATACCGCTAACTATTGCCTCTCCAAGCCCCCAGACGGCCTCTATTATAACAACGGGCTCACCTGTAACCGGGTGGGAGGAGAACATTACTCCAGACTTCTCACTGTTTACCATTTTCTGCACAACAACAGCTATGCTAACGTCCTCGTGTCTGAAGCCCTGCCTGACTCTGTAGTATATTGCCCTTGGAGTGTAAAGGGAGCTCCAGCATTTCCTTACGTACTCAACTACCTTATCCTCGCCCTTTATGTTGAGGTACGTTTCCTGCTGGCCTGCAAAACTTGCATCTGGCAGATCCTCTGCAGTTGCGGAGCTCCTTACAGCCACATAAACTTCCTCTCCTTCTTCCTCACATAGCTGCCTGTACGCTTTCTTAATCTCCTCAACTATGTCCTCTGGAATTGGTGTGGACTCTATCAATTCCCTGACTTTTTGAGACGCTTTCATCAGCTCGTCAGTGTCCTCAACGTCCAGACCCTCAAGAATCGATATTATTTTGTCTTTAATTCCCGTCCTCTCGATAAAATCGATGAAAGTTCTGCCATCAACGATAAAACCGTTGGGCACAGGAATTTCGTTTCTGTAAAGCTCTCCAAGGTTTGCACCCTTTCCACCTACAAGAGGAACATCGTCCTTACCTACTTCGCTGAGCCATACCACTCCCATCAAATCACCAGATAATGATTATGCATGCGGCCTTAAAAAGATTTTTGAATATTCGCCCCAGAGGTTTATACTACTCTAAAAAAGCTTGAAACCTTTAAAAAAGGGAAAAGCAACAACAAAACTGGCTACCAGTTTTGCCGGTTTAAGCAAAAAGTCACTCAAAAATTTCTATCATGAAAACTAATTTCAATCATAACTAGAAACTAAAAAACACAAAAACTAAAAATTCAGAAATCAAATACACTCCCAGCTCCCGCAAAGCTGAATTTCTCTCCAAGCTCTGAATGGAGTATCGCCTCAGCTCTGAAGCCTGTGCAGTGGCATGCTGCAACGAGTTCAACCTTTCTGTCAAGCCATCTGGCAATCTCCCTTACCTCATCATCCTTCATTCCAACCAGATGCGTCCCTCCGACAATGTACCTAACCTCATCCCCGCAAACTTCCTCAGCGTAATTCACCGTGTTTTCAAGTCCAGAATGACAGCAGCCGAGGACGAGTAGTATGCCGCCCTCAGTCTTCACAGCCAGAGACTGGTCGTCATATATCGCATCCTCTTCCCAGACACCGTTTCTCTTTATCTTCCCAATCCTCATGTCCTTCTTTTTTCTTGGAATTTCTCCAAGGGCCACTATATTTCCTGAAACTTCCACAGGCTCTCTGTGTTCAACAACTTCTGCAAGTCCCTCAATTTCCTCCCTCTGCCACGGCATGCCAATAGGCGTGTCCCTGTAAACTCTCGGTAACCAAGCATCTGGATGGAGGTAAACTTTCTTTCTCCTGCCGCCATTATTTCCATAAAATTCAAGAAAGCTCGTCAGACCGCCTGTGTGGTCGTAATGTCCGTGGCTAAGGACTATGCATGAGAAGTCCTCCACTCCAAGCAATCGGGAATTGTGAATGGCTGCGAGATTCTGGCCAGTATCAAACAGGACATCTCCAACAATGGCTGAAAAACCCCACTCCGCAAGCAGCTTTTTCGGTCTCAGAGCTGCCACGCTATTGTCTGCAAGCACCTTAACCTGCATGAGAAAAGTAGCATTCAGAGTAATCAAATTTTGCCTTTATTCGGTAACACCTTAAAGCTCAAAACAGTTCAAAACACAATCCGAAACCCAAAAAATTCTGGAGATGAGAGTTACTGTCATGATAGTCGAGATCTCGGTAGTGCCGATAGGGGTTGGGGAATCTTTGAGTAGTTACGTGAGTGAGGTTATCAGGGTTATAAGAGACAGGGGTGTAAAGTACGACCTGAATCCAATGGGCACGGTAATTGAGGTAGAAACCTTCTCTGAGCTTGGAGAGATTGTTGACGAGGTAAAGGAAAGGCTGAGGAAAATGGGCGTGCCGAGAATCTACATTGTAATAAAAGCTGACTGGAGGGAGAAGAAAACGAGCATGGAGTATAAGGTAAAGGCAGTTAAGGAAAAGCTTGGAGAGTGATACAGCAACATCCAGTGTTGCCGGTGTTACCTTTGCTGCAACTAATTTGCTAATATTTGCTAATATTTTATCAATTACTCAGGTAAGTCGGCAGTTGGAAGGAGCAGTTGGGGAGCAGTTGGTATCGTACAATTTCATAATTTCATAACATTACAAAATCACAAACATTATGCAATCGTGCAATATCGGTCGGTTCAATATCGGTGTTCAGAGGTGGTAGAGGTGGCGAAGCTGATTGTATTCCACATGGAAAGGTGTCCAAACTGCCCTCTTGCAAAGAAGGTTGCAAAGGAGGTTGCAGAAGAGCTCGGGCTGGATTATGAGGAAGTGGATATTGAAGAGGACATGATAAGAGCTCTGCAGTGTGGTGTAGCCTCAACTCCATCTATTGCACTGGAAAATGGCAGGGTAGAGGTGCTGTTTAGAAGTGAGGTTCCGGATGCTGAAACTCTCAAGAGGGCTGTGAAAGAAATTCTTGGGTGATTATTTGAGTGATTGTAAGAGTTGGTGATTGTAAGAGTTCTTGGTACTTACTTATGCATGCAAAGGGGGAGAGTAAGTGAAGTGTGTGATTGCAAAAGAGAAATCAAAAATATCTCTGGCGGGAATTCTTGACATTTCCACAATTGATTTTCCCGGAAAGCTATGTTCAGTTGTGTTCTTAGCAGGGTGTCCTTTCAGGTGTCCATACTGCCACAACCACCAGCTGATAGAGATGAGGGGAGAGGAAGCTGATACCGCAGAGGTTGCAAAAAAGCTTGGAGAGAACTACCTGATAGATGGGGTGTGCATAACAGGTGGGGAGCCAACCTTACAGCCGGGCATAGTGTCTCTTGTAAGGGAGATAAAAAAGGTCAAGCTGAGTGTGAAGCTGGATACAAACGGATACTATCCCGACAGGCTGAGAGATGTGCTGGATTACGTTGATTACGTGGCCATAGATGTGAAGACTTCGCCAGAAAAGTATCAGCAGCTTACAGGCAGAGAAGATTCGTGGGACAGGGTGGAAAAATCCCTCAAACTTCTTTCGAAAAGTGGAGTGATGTGGGAAGCGAGGACGACTGTTGTGCCCGGGCTTGTATGGGATGAAGTCAGAGAAATTGCAGAATTGTTGAGAGAATATAAACCTGGATTGTATGCGCTCCAGCAGTTTAACAACGAGAACACTCTCGACCCAGCACTGAGGGCTGTTGATGTGCCAAGCAGTGAGAAGATGTTAGAACTTGCAAAGCTGATTAAAGGGCTGAAAGTCGTTGTCAGGTGTAAGGACGGGAATTTTGAAGTTTAAAAACTGAGTTTTCTTCAAGCTCTTTTCAGGTTCTCTTTTTCAGGTTCCTTCAAGCTGCCTCTTCAAAGCCTCAATTCTTGACGACATCGTGTTCGTTAACCTGTTAAGGAATCGGAGATCATTACAGTATTTCCTCGAGAGCTCCATATACTCATCCATTTGCCTCCTTCTCTCGTCCCAGTCTATGCTGAAGCTCTCAAGAGAAATCTCAAAATCTTCCTGAGTCACGAACTCTCTGTCTTCCCTCAGAGCATTTCTTGCTGCCCTTAAAACGAGCTCCTCAAGTTCTGCTCCGGTAAACAGCTCGGTCTTTTCTGCAATATCCTCTAGTGAAACATCCTTCAACGGAACCTTCCTGACAACCCTGGTGTGAACCTCAAGTATCTGCTTTCTCGCTTCAAAGTCCGGGAGAAGTACGGGTATTATGTAATCGAATCTGCCAACTCTTATAAACGCCTCATCAAGATAGTGTGGCTTGTTCGTCGTTCCAAGCATTATGGTCTTCCTCCTTGCATCTCCAAGCCATTCGAGCAAAACCGAGAACATCCTTCTGCTCGTCTCGTGATCGCTTTCACCTCTCCTCCCAAACCTGTCTATCTCATCAACAAAGAGTATGCATGGAGCAACTTCCTCAGCAAGCTCTATTGCCTTTGCAAGATTTTTCTCGCTCTCACCATACCACCTTGAAACTATGTTTTCAGTCCTGAGCCTCAGGAAAGGAAGATTTAGCTCTTTAGCCATGGCTCTTGCAAACAGTGTCTTCCCTGTGCCGGGTGGGCCGAAAAGCAATAGCCCTTTCGGCGGTCTGATTCCAAGCCTTTCCGCCTTTCTGGGATTCTGGAGTACCTTGACAACATTGTCGATTATGAATTCCTTGACAACATCGTAACCGCCTATTGCATCAAAACCGTGTTCAGATTCCTCCACATCGAGTACCCCGGCTTTTCTGATTATGTCGTACTTGTAATTCAGCAGAACGTTGGTATCAAGCCTGCCAAACCTGAACACAGATTCAAGAGCAACGCTTTCAACTTCCTGCAAGGTGAGGCCAGAAGTTGCATCTATCATCGATTTGTCAACCTCAGAATTTGTCGCTCTGGCTATCTCAAGCAGTATCTGTTCTCTCTCCTCCCTCGTGCTCGGAGGAATTTTTATCAGGATCGCGTACTTTATCGTAGCATCGTCAAGAACAGAGGCGGGCTCTTCAGTAAATATCGTTATCGTGTGTCCTTTCGCATACATGCTCTCGTCAAACATCCATGCCCTCAGGGCCTGGGTTAAAGCGTCGCTCGCCCTGTACGCCTGTATCACGAAAAGAATTCTTTCTTTCCTGAGAAACAATCCATCCACGTGATCAAGAGCAGCTTCAAGCGATCTGGCTGATGAGAGAGCTTTCTCAAAAACTATCCTGCCTCCCTCCACCCTGACTTTTTGTAGTCCTCTCCATACATAGTAAGCGTAAATTTCGGAAAAGTTGCTGTAAACACTCTTTATGTACTCCGGAAGTCTCTTTGGATCTCTCGTCTTGTAGATTATCACTGTCGAAAACTGGGATTTCCTCTTGACAATACCCTCTCTTATCCATTCCTTTACGTTTTCCTTTTCACACGCAACCTTGCCGGCCATGTTCTTTAACTCCCTGTTCTCATTTCTGTTATCCAGTCTGCTATCAAGAAAAGCTTCAACTCTCTCAACTTCTCTGCTCTGGTCTATCCGCAGGTACCTTCGTACTCTACATCCAACTCTATCCCGTAATTTTTCAGGCACTCAAGCAGGCTTTTCAGCTCCTTTATCTGTTTTTCGTCTCCATCATCCGACCATTCAAAAAATATTCTTGAATCCGAAACGTAAATGTTCATGTTCAACACTCCTGCAGCTCATTCTCTTTTCTCCCGACCTCATCAGTGACTTTCATCGTCCTGCTCACAAGCTTCAACTCGATCCCGAGATTTCTGAGTTCTTCCAGAGTTCTTTCAAATGCTTCGAGGCACGTTTTTCCTGCAAATCCATCGTAATCAAAACTCACACTTCCATCATCCTTCACAACAACCCTTACCCTCACGGTATCACCTGTAAAGCTCTACCTGTAAGCGTCTATAACCACACCATCCAGATACTCCTGAACTCTGATGTCGTAACCTTCCTTCATCAAAGCCCGGGATACTGCCTCCGCAGTGTAAAGTTTGACAAACTCTCTTACTATCCTGTCGTGGACTTCAAGCTTTCCGGCCTTTCTCCACAGGTATCTGTCAGAAAGAACGTTAACACTTCCATTCTTTTCGGAAAAACCAACGCTCACACCATCGACATCTATTCCAACAAGAACCTTTACCTTATTTCCATAGTAATCCTTAACGATGTCAGTTATTTTTCCACCATATCTGGCACAGAGTTTTTCCGCAACCTTTCTCGCCAGTGCTGCATCAAGCTTTCTCAATCTCGTCCTTGCTACAGTCACATGGCTCAAAATCCCTACCCCCTAACTCTCATCTTCTCCATCTTCACTCCCGTTTACGCCCTCACATTCTCTATCAGCACTCCTGCCGGTTCCAAGTTCTCTCATCAGAGCGTTAATTCTACTACCCTCACCCGGAATCTGAGTCTGATCTGCCTGCTCTTGAGTATTCTGAGAAACAAAATCCTGAGAGATAACAGCATCAACGGGAGTTTGCTGAATGGTCTGTGCCGCAGTGCGATCAGAGGCTCTCTGAATTCTTATGGAGCTCAAAACTATTTCAGACAAAAACCACGCTACAGCAACCATTGCAGCAAAGGAGAGAACGTTAAACACACTGGTAAATCCAGAAACAGGATATACAAAGCTGACAGCCAGAAATGGCACATAACTTGAAATGAGCAGGGCAAGGAGAGTTACAACGTGTCCGTACTTTCTGACTGCATCTTTCACGTAAGCAGGTATTGCCGCTATTAGCAGCCACCCTACAAGCAAAACCACGAACTGCTGGGAGTTTGCAACACCTGAAAGTAGTCTGGAAACAAAAGTTTCAAACTCACCAGCTCCAGAAACATTCAGCACCGAACTGACTATGCTGGACAGGCTAACGGAGCTGACGGGAGGTTTTAGAACGATGCTCGTGCTGAAGTCAAGAGTTACATGTCCAAGAGTTGAGACCGGCAGGAGAGAGCAAAGGGCAAATCCGGAGAAAAATGTAACCAGACTGACTTTGACTGCCTTTTTCGCGTTGTAAGTAAGTGCAGCAAACACTATCGGGAAAAACTCGAGTCCATAGAAAATCAGGTAAATTGCGGAGGTATAGATGAGGTAATCAAGGTACGTGCAGGAGAAGACTGAGGGTGAGGCAAAGGCGTAAATCAAGAAGGCTATTCCGCCAAGTACAGGATTCTGATAGGCCAGAGAAACTGATAAAGCAACCCACGTAATCGTAAAGGAGAGACTTTTACTCCTCAAAGCCGAGAACGCTGAGACTGCTGATATGAATACGACCCACCGGTACGGGAAGAAGGGTATGATTGTCAGAAGTTTTTCAGTCAGGAAGAACATCACAAGAGCTGTTAAAGTCCTCAAAATTGTTTTGGCATGTCTTCTAAAGTATTCACCACACCTCTCGAACGTTTCGTTTAACCTGTCGTTTAATGTGGAGATAACACTGGGGCATTGCATGCCATGAGTTTCCAGCAAAAAAGAATTTTAAAATTTTCGAATGCCGGTGTTTCTGGTATGAAGTTTTCCGCTCCCGGTTAGACTTCCATCTGATAGATTCCATAAAACTGTTAATTTGCTAATCAGTTAAACAATCCGAAAAATATTAATTTGTGAGTATTATACTACTTATGATGCGGCCTGAGGAGCTTATGGATATCCTCGATGGCTCGAACACAGCAATAGTGGCAGACGATGAGTACAGTGCAGCCACCTTTGTTTGCGGACTTGCAACGCAGAGTCTCGCAGAAAAGACTGTAATCGTCGTCTATTCTGAGATAAAGTGCAAAAAGATAGAAAAGCTCCTCTCGTCGAAATCTTATTGCGTAGGAATAAACGGTGTACTCGGAAAGATTCCTGTGGTAAAGGTTGGAAAAACTAACAGGGTTGGCTTCGGTGAGGTAATAGCCTACGTTGAGGAAAGGGGAGATTTAAAGGAGATGTGTGGGGAGCTTGGCCTGATTTTAAAGAGGATTCAGAAAAGTAGAGACATAGCCTTTTTCGTTGGTTTTGACCTCGTTTCATACCTATACACTCCTGCTGAAATTGTAAATGGCATGGAGGAACTTCTGACGCACATACCAAACATGACAAAGTTCTTTCTGCTAACGAGGGTCAGAAGAGAGTGCATACCCGTGATAACAAACCTTTTTGATGTGATGATCAGAATAAAGAGGTCAAGGGGCTTTGACATAATGGCGTACAACAGGGTTTACGATGTGTTCGTTGAGCACAGCATAATCAGAGAGCTGCCACCACTTCCCCTGTTCAGAATAGACGGCGAAAAGATAGTCAACATAGTCTGAGGTGGTAGCTTGGACGTTAAAGAGCTCGTAAGGGCATTTAACGGCTACAGCATTGCCATAGTATCTGACGACGCATACGGGGCTGTGCTGTTCGTAAGCTACCTGACTTCAGCGATGTGTCTGGAGAGAGAGGATGTCATCTTTGTCGTTTACGGTGAGAGTACCTGCAACAGGTTGCAGAAGATAACAGACTCGCTCAGGGAGAACAACTACTGTGTAAACGAGTTCCTCAGGGATGTAAGGGTAATCAAGATCGGAAAAACACCGGAAATCAGCTTCGGCAAACCTGTGGCTTTTGTCGAGGATAATGGCGTGCAAAACGTTGCTGCAGAGGTTGGAAGGATTATAAAAAACAGGTTTAATGGAAGCACAGTATTTTTCTTCGGTTTTAACGTTGGAATGCACGTCCATAGCACCTCAGAGATTGTCAGGGCTCTTGAGGAGCTGTTTAGCTGGGTGGACAGCACGATGTACTTTGTAATTTCCAGCACAACTTCACTCGACCTTATAGCAAACGTTTTCGACATAGTCGTCAGGATATCGAGGATTGAGTCATTTGGTATGCGCCCGGGAAACGTTTACAATGTTTACGTTGAGCACAGCATAATTGAAGGAGTTCAGCAGATCCCCCTGTACAGGCTGGATGAGTTTAACGTCGTGGAGTTTTAGTGATCTGAGGAATCGAGTATCTGCTTCATTATCTTTGCCGTCTCTCCCGGATCCGCCCTGCCTCTTGTTGCCTTCATAACCTGTCCGACGAGATAGTTTAAAGCTTGCTTCTTGCCGGAGTAGTAGTCCTCAACAGCCTTCGGATTGTTTTCTATAGCCTCCCTGCACAACTTCTCAACTTCCTCCCTTGGTATGGCAAACAGCCCTTTCTTTCTGATAATTTCCTCTACTCTGCCACCCTCGTCAAGCTTTGTTCTTATAACTTCCACGACTCCTTTTTCAGTAATCTCCCCTTTTTCAAGGTACTTCAGTAATCTGACCATCTCCTCTGGCTCCATTCTTTCGTAAGCAAAGCTGAAGTCCTTGCTGCGGTAGTTGAGCTCTCCCCTCAAAACGTCAACTATCCAGCTTGCAGCAAGCTTTGGATTGACTTCTTTCGCAACTTCTTCAAAGTAGTTTGCCATCCTGATATCAAGAACGAGGACTTTGGCAAAAGAGTCGCTGAGATTGTACTGGCTGATGAACCTTGCCCTCTTCTCCTCAGGCATCTCTGGCAGTGTCTGCTTCACTTCTTCAAGCATCTCCTCGGTGTAAACGGGCACGAGGTCTGGCTCAGGGAAATACCTGTAATCCTGCTCCTCCTCCTTGCTCCTCAGAGAGACAGTTATGTTGTTCACTTCATCGAAGTGTCTCGTTTCCCTCTTTATTGCTCTTCCCATCCTTATCAGATTCTTCTGCCTCGTTATTTCATAGCTCAAAGCCTTCTCAACACCCTTGAAGGAGGAGATGTTCTTTATCTCAACCCTCCCTCCCCCTTTAACTGAAACGTTGGCGTCAACTCTCATAGCTCCTTCAAGAGAGCCGTCGAAAACGTCAAGGTACTCAAGAATTATCCTCAGCTTGTTCAAAAACAGCCTCGCCTCCTTTGGAGAGTGCATGACCGGTTCTGTAACTATCTCAAGGAGAGGCATGCCTGAACGGTTGTAATCTATCAGACAGTAACTTGATGTCGTTATGGATCCCCTGTAACTAAGCTTGCCCGGATCTTCCTCCATGTGTATTCTCTTGAGAGTTATCTTCTTCTCACCCTCATCCGTTTCTATTGTGACATAACCACCCCACGCAAGGGGGTTGTCATACTGACTTATCTGAAATCCCTTGGGCAGGTCTGGATAGAAGTAGTTCTTTCTGTCGAAAAACGTGAGAGGTTGAACATCAGCATGAAGTGCAAGAGCTACCTTTATTCCGGCTTTTACAGCCTCCTTATTTAGAACGGGCATTGCTCCCGGCAACCCCAGACAGACAGGACAGACGTGCGTGTTTGGTTCATCTCCGTGGTAGTCGGTGCTGCAGGAACAGAACATTTTGGTTTTCAACCTGTTGAGCTGAACGTGAACTTCGAGGCCGATTATCACATCCGAATCCATGGGCCAAGTTTTAACTCACGAATAAAAACCTTTGTCCGCAGATCCCGAAACAGATCAAACCTCCGGCAAGTGTTGCAAGGAAGTTCACTCCGGCATTCGTAAGCAGGCCTCTCTCCTCAAGAGTTGCTCCAAGCAGGCTATCTATGTGAACTCCCGCAAAAGAGGCGAGGAAAACGAGGGGCAAACTCTTAAGAGATATGAGATTTAACGCAAAAGAAAGGAACGCAACTATCAGACACCCGGCTATTGCTGCCAGCTCTCCTTTCAAAGATATGCCACCGTTCGTTCCCGGTTCAACTCTCCTGAAGTTTGTGATAAGGTAGACTCTGTCCGATGTCTTACCTATCTCACTTGCCATGGTATCTCCAAGAGCAGTTGCTATGGATGCTACAAACGCAAGTTTAAATGCTTCAATCCCATAAAAACCGTAATTTATGGCAAAAAACAGTGCAGGCAGGCTGTTTGAGAACACATTCACGTAGCCTCTCGCCCCACCTGCCGGCTCGGCTATTCCCTTCTCGTATTTCGCCTTATACATGTACTTGGTAGCGGCACTGCCAACTGCATAGAAAGACAGCAGTACGATGAAAAACCTGAAGTCTGTAAATATTATCAGGAGAGTGCCAACAATTGTGGCACTGAGCAATCCGCTCTCATCAGCAACTCCTGCCTTTGTTGAAAGCAGAGAGAGGACAAAAGATATTGCAAACGCTTCTGCAAGATACTGCAGAGTGGTGTAAACTGCGTAGATTGTGAATATCAGGTATGTGGTAGCGGAGGCAAGAACAACAAGAATGCCCGTATCTCCAGCGTACTCCATGAGCGATGTGGAGAGAGAGCCAACAAGAGATAAAAGGACAAGGTAGGATACTGTGTAGTGCAAAACGTTTACAGAGCTGTAAACGAGGAAGTATATCAGACCGGTAACCGTGTAAACTGCTATGAATCCAAGAGCACCATAGCCCTTGAATTTGTGGAACATGTCCTTCAGCTTTGAAATTCTGAGCAAAAAGTGAACATCTCCAAGCAGCAGAGATGCGGCTATGATGTAACTGTTTATCCCAAAAAAGTTTCCAAATGTCAGGGCTGAGGATACAGCAAGTGTCAGCATGTAATCCCTGATGACGCTCTCCTTCAGATCGACGTATGGAGAGTTGGAGTAGACTACTGCAAAAGCGATGGTCAGGAAAACAGCAAAACCGTCGGCTATTTTAGGAGGAAACAGAGACAGAGCTATTGCTATCAGGGTTAACAGCATAGGCAAGTTTTTAATTGGAACACAATTAAAACTTTATCGATGGGCATCTGGAAAGTTTTGACCCTTATTTACACAAAAATGCTTGAAAAATCTGTAGAAAATGGAAAAATTCCAAAACACGTAATGGTAGTTGCTGATACCGTTCACGACTCCATTCTTGACATAGTCAGGTGGTGTGAAAAGTTCGGTGTTGAGGAAGTTACGCTGTGTTTTTCAAATCTTTCCAACTCTTCAAACTCCCCCATTCTAAAGCAGAGGAGGTTAAGTCAGACGGGAAGGATAAAGGTGAACATCGTAACGCTGAGCGGGAGAGAAGAGATCCTCAATGCTGTAAAAAAGCTTGCTGAAATGGTTGAGAGAGGTGAGATGAATCCGGAGGATGTAAACGAAGATAAACTTGAGGCTTTTCTCGAAGTGAAGAGCTCCCCAGATCTGATAATAAGGGCTGGAGACACAATTCCAGATTTCCTGATATGGCAGAGTATATACAGCGAGCTTTACTTTGCTGACGTAAACTGGAAAAACTTTAGATACGTTGACTTCCTGCGATGCCTGAGGGACTACCAGAGGAGGGAGAGGAGGTATGGCAGATAACGAGGCAGATAACGAAATGCTGAAGACAGTGAGAGCAATAGCGGACTACCAGTTTGGCAGGGGTGCGGGGAAGGCACTTTTCCCGGATAGCTGTGAATTTGTGCTGTCCTACACTGGAAGAATAAGACAGATTCTCGATGGAGGTGTGAGGATTGCGACAGTGAAAGCAGATACCGGCCTTCTAACTCTAAGCGTTGAGGGGGCAAGAAGGCTGAAGGAGAATTTTGAGTTTCCTGTATGGAGAGTCTGCGTTCTGAATGAAGTCTCAAGCTTTGTTGCAGAGGGCAGAAGTGTGTTCGCCAAGCACGTGGTAAACGTTTACGACGCAATAAGGCCGGGAGATGAAGTCATAGTCGTTGATGAAGACGACAGACTGCTTGCCACAGGGAGAGCGGTTCTGTCTTCAGCAGAAATGAAAGAGTTTATGAGGGGAGTGGCTGTTGAGGTAAGGCAGGGAGTTAAACGAAAGAGGGCAGAAGGACGGGAGTGAAATGGACATAAAGTTCGACAGAAACAGGGGAATTGTGGTTGTAAAGAGGGGAGGAGTCGTCGTAAAGAACCTGAGATTTGACGGCAAGCTGATAGCGGGAGCTGGTTCGAGTTTTCTTGGAAATGTTGAAGTTAAAGAAGCTTACTTTGGTAAGGGCTGTTTGATAAACGGTGTTGTGAAGGCAGAAAAAGTCGTGGTTGGTGCGAGAACGAAATTCAACAAAATAATCTGCAGGGAAGTTCTAATACTGAATGGTTGTACTGGAAAGGAGATAGTAGCAGAGGAAAACGTCAGAATTGGAAATTCAAGAATTGACGTTGTCAGGGCGAAGGGGACGGTGATAGTTGACGGTTCTGCCAAGCTTGGAAAGCTTGCCGCAGGTAAGGTAATAGCCTCAAAGCCTGCAGATTTTGGTTCTGAAAGTTCTGGAAATGTAACGGGAAGTGGAGATAAAGCGTTTAAAACGTTTGAATCGTCCATAGTTGAGTCAACAGTTGAGAATGTAGTTGAGAATGCAGCTGAGAATACTGGAGTAAATGAAAAAGGTAAAAAATCAGACTGAATCGAAAAATCCAAAATCGAAAAATTTTAAACAACGTCGAAACCACGCGAAGTATGGACGAGCTCGAAAGAATCAGGATGAAAAAGCTCAAGGAACTCATGTCCAAGTTTTCGAAAACACCTGAAAAGGGGAGTGTAAGGGAAGGAAACGTCGTGGAGTTAAACTTCATGAACTTTGACGAATTTGTAACATCCAATCCGAATGTCGTGGTCGATTTCTGGGCTGAATGGTGTGGACCATGCAGGATGCTATCTCCAGTAATAAAAGAGCTCTCATCAGAGTATGCCGGAAAAGTTAAGTTTGCCAAGGTAAACGTTGACGAAAACGAGGTTCTTGCAGCGAGGTTTGGAATTTCCGCAATTCCAGCCCTTCTGTTCTTCAAGTCTGGAAAGGTCGTTGATACGCTCGTCGGTGCACTGCCAAAAGCAGAAATAAAGGCATGGATTGAGAGGAACCTGTAAGGACCCGTAGGGTAGGGGACATCCTGAGGGGCTTCGGACCCCTCGACCCGGGTTCGAATCCCGGCGGGTCCGCTTACGGCTTACTCTGAATGCTGGATTCTCAAACCGAATAGTTAGACTGATCGGTGAGAAAAAGAAAAATTTATTAACTTTCAATATCAGGAAAAGTATAACACCGCCCTGCGAGGTGGGCTATTTATAACAACTATCAATCGATTGATAAATCGTAAGTGATTTATAGCTGTTAGAAATATATCTTATTGGTCAGAAAAAGGTGAGCGTGATAACAATGATGAGGGTGGTGCAGGCATGATAGTTAGCGGAATAATTAGCAGGGAAGTTATAAGAAAGGAATTGGAAAACAAGGACGAGCCAAATACGTGTGAGGAATGTGAATACTTTTACGAGTGTCTGAATGGAAAAAGACGCACGTGCGTTTTCAGGTAGATAGAAAGCAGAGAAACTCAACTACAAACTTTGCAGCAAGGGTAGGCGTAATCCTTTCAGAATCGGGGATTACTTCCACTATATCCATTCCCTCTATTCTGTTTCCAAATTTCTTCAAAAATTCAAGGTATTTTACGGGTTCAATTCCAAAAGGTTCTGGAGTTGAAACTCCGGGAGCGAAAGACGGATCAAACGCATCCATGTCAACTGAGAGGTAAAATTTCTCAGGCAGCTCGCTTTCAAGCTCTTCAAGAATTTTGCCCCACCTCTCTGCCACTTCAAAGGAGGTATAATACCTTATTCCCATTTCCTCCGCAAATTCAATTTCTTCCTTTGTGGAGCTTCTAACACCGATCAGTGTTACATCGTGCTTTTCAGCTATCCTCCTAACAGTGCAGGCGTGATTGTACTTGCTCCCGTCAAACTCATCTCTAAGATCAAAGTGTGCATCAAACACAACAAAGTGCGTTTTATCCAGAGCCCTTGAAACTGCATAGCTCACTGTATGCTCGCCACCAAGCATTATGAACTTTTTATGAGCTAACTTTTTAAGAAAAAGTTCTGTCTCAAAAATTATGTCCTCAAAGCTGCCATCAACACAGACATTTCCGGCATCGCAGAATCTTACGCCAACGCCTCTTCTGAAGTAAACCGAGAAGTCCTCAAGATTCCAGCTTGCCTCCCTTATTGCAGTTGGAGCAAACCGCGAACCGGGTTTGAACGACTGAGTAGCATCGTAGGGAATTCCAAACAGGACTACTTCAGCCTCCTCCAAAGAAGAATTTGAACAGGCAAAAAAAGAATCTATGTGCATTTCAGCACTCCTCTCTGTTCAGGTTAACCCGTTACCTTCTCTATCTTCCTCTTGCCCATGGACTCTATGTAGAAGACTTCCTTTCCAGCCTCAAGTTCCATTCCTTCTGGAATCGTGAGTTCAAATGTCTCGTACGTTGTCAGATCCATCAGCTGAGCTACATCTCCCATAACTGCAACTACCTGAGCCCTTTTCCTCTCCACTATTGGAACGTATATCTTCGCCGTTACCGGCTGAACTATGCTCCTCTTCTGCCCGTCAAAAATTCCTATGGCATCGATTCTTGCCTTGGCAGCTCCGTGTTTACCGGGTTTGCTGACGGATATGCTCACTATCTCACACGGCTCGTCGTCTATAACAACGTAACCGCCCTCTTTGAGCTGTCTAACTTCAGCCTGCTGCTTCATGCTATCACCTTTTTCCAGCATTTCACGAGCTAATTTAAATATTTTGACGTTAACAAAAACCCATGCTCTTTGGAGTTGCCGGTGTACCTCACTCCTCAAAGGGAAGGAGCACGTTAGACGGTGTTAAAGCAATAAAAGAGCTTGGTCTTGATGCTATGGAAGTCCAGTTCGTTAGAGGAGTAAAAATGGGCGAGAAAAAGGCAAAAGAGGTCGGTCTTCTTGCAAAGAAGCTTGGAGTTGTTCTGACAGTTCATGCACCGTATTACATAAATTTAAATTCCACTGATAAATTTGAAGCAAGTGTAAAAAGGCTTTATGACTCTGCAAGAATAGGGAGCTTTTTCGATGCAAGAGGGATAGTCTTTCATCCGGGCTACTACCTGAAATCTTCAAAGAAAAAGGCTTATGAGAGAGTTAAAAGCGGAATTGAGAGAGTTTTGGAGATGCTTGAAAAGGATGGTATAGAGGCAAGACTGAGACCAGAAACTACAGGAAAAGCAACTCAGTTTGGTGAGCTGGAAGAGCTGTTAAACCTGTCCAGAGAGTTTACCGAGAGAGGGTACGATGTAAAACCGTGCATAGATTTTGCACACATACATGCAAGGTACAGAAGGTTCAACAGCTATGAAGAGTTTCTGGAGATCCTTGAAAAAGTTGATAGTTATCTGGGAACTGAGGCTCTCAGGAGTTTGCACATCCATCTGAGCGGAATAGACTACGGAATGAAGGGGGAAAGAGAGCACCTGAATCTGGAGGAATCGGATATGAAGTGGAGAGAGCTCCTCAAAGCTTTAAAAGACGCAAAAGCTGATGGAATACTGATATGCGAGAGTCCAAATCTGGAAGAGGATGCACTGATGCTAAAAAATGCTTGGAAATCGATGGATTGAAAGCAATAATAACTCCGGAGAGAGCAGCAATACTTGGAAAGGTCGCTGTAATTGCTGATTTGCATTTGGGATTTGAAGGGGCGATGAGAAAAGCAGGGGTGGCTTTTCCAAGAGTGCAGATAGAGGAGATAAAGAAGAGAGTTGACAGAATTCTGAAGAGAGGTGTGGAAAAAATCGTTGTTGCCGGAGATCTGAAACACGAGTTCACCGAAAACCTGCCTCACGAGTGGAAGGATATAGAGGAGTTTCTGAAATTTCTGGATGAGAGGGGTGCTGAAGTCATTCTCGTGAGGGGGAACCACGACAGCTACCTCAGAGCAATAGCAAAAAAGTTTGGAGCTGAAGTTCTGGATGAGTTTGAGGTAAGAGGCATTAAAATCGTTCACGGACATAAAGAGTGTGAGGGCAAGAGGATAGTGATGGGGCACGAGCATCCTTCAGTAAAGTTGAGGGTGAGAGGTGGAATGTACAGCTATCCGTGCTTTTTGAGGTTGAAAGATGTGAAAAATTCCAGAGATGTGCTTGTCTTACCAGCCATGTCTCCCCTCCTTTCAGGCAGTGACGTTTTATCTCTTGAATCTTTTCTCTCACCCATTCTAAAAAATTTCAGTCCCAGAGAGGCGGAAGTTTACGCGATATACGAGGATCAGAAAGAATGTGGTGTCTTTAGCCTCGGAAAGGTAGAAGATCTTGTGAGAGTTCTCGAATAACCTGTGGATGGTAATCCAGCAGAGTAGTTATTCAGCAGAATCCAAAAGAAGTAAAAATCAGTAGAGCTTTTTACATCCATGCTCGCTTTCATCCAGCACTCCGGAAATGCCAATTTCAGGTATGCTGTAGGTATTGATGCTGAGAGCTCTTTTCACATTTTCAGCATTGATGGCGAAACTCGTGAAGCAGATGGAAGGTTGAATGCGGTAATAGTCCCGGATCTTGAGGGGAGCAGGGCAAAAGAAGCTTTTAGAGGAGAGGTTCTGACGTACTCCAGAATAGGCTACCACGAAAAGAGGAAGAAAGGTGTGAAAAACCCTCTGGTAGAAAGTCTGCTTGAGTTTTTAAAGGAAAGAGGTGTTGAGGAGGTAGCGATTCCGGAGGACTTTCCAGCCAAACTTGCGTTCCTTCTCAGGGATAGAATTCCCGTGAGAATAGAGAAAAATCCGTTTGAAATCAGGAGGGCTGTAAAGACAGAGAGGGAGGTTGAATTAATAAGACAGACGTGCATCGCTTGCGTTGATTCCGTCAAGTTTCTGATGAAGTTCGTTTCAAAGCACATTTCAGGAGGAAAAAAGATCAGATGTGAGGAGCTCAGGAGGCTTGTTGAGCTCAGGCTGTTCAGCAGGGGATTTATGGCTGAGAATACGATAATTGCTTCCGGTGTGAAAACTTATCAGCCTCATTGGATAGGCTACGGCTTTGTGGAGGGGCATGTTGTGGCAGACATCTTTCCGAAAGATAGGGAGAGCGGATACTTTGGAGACTTTACGAGGACGATAATAGTGGGGGAAGTTGATGAAGAAATAGTAAACATGCTGAAAGCCTGCATTGAGGCAAAAAACAGGGCTGAAAAGCTTGTAAAACCGGGAATTCTGGCTAAAGACGTGCATTACGCTGTGTGTGACGTGCTCGAAAGTTACGGTTACTCCACTCTCAGAAACAGGAAAGAGGAAGGAGAAGGATTCATACACTCCACAGGGCATGGAGTGGGTCTTGAGGTGCATGAGGAGCCAAGAATATTCGAAAACGAGGATGTGATAAGGGAAGGAATGGTCTTTACTGTGGAACCGGGATTGTATTACAGGGATGTTGGAGGAGTTAGAGTTGAGGACACACTGGTTGTCAGGAGAAGTGGGGCAGAAATTTTAACGCCATGCGAGGATTATCTGAAAGTCGAGTTTGACTAAGAGTTAGAAAGAGGTTAATAACCAAGAGGTTAATGGTCGAATGCATAAATCTGCGGCTGTACCAATTGCAGTGTGTTGTGTGTTGGCAGCATTAAAACTTTTAAAATTAATTAAATTAACTCAAAATAAATTAAATTAAAAACTTAAAATTAAAAAACAGGAGAGAGCGAGATGTGTGCTGAGGAGAGAATAGAAAAAACCCTCAAAGCAGGAGAGATTTTAAGGCAGGTCAAGAAAGAGCTCCCCTCAATCGTAAAACCGGGAGTAAAGCTGATAGAGGTGGCAGAGTTCGTAGAGAACAGAATAATCGAGCTTGGAGCTTTTCCGGCGTTTCCATGCAACATCTCCATAGACAGGGATGCCGCCCATTTTACTCCGAAGAAGGGAGATGAGAGGGTGCTTAAAGAAGGTTCAATTGTGAAGGTCGATATCGGTGCTCACGTTGACGGTTTTGTTGCTGATACGGCTGTGACCTTTGACCTTGGGAGCGATATGCCTGAGCTTGTGGATGCAGCAAACGAGGCTCTTGAAAATGCCATCTCCACAGTAAGGGCAGGAGTGGATGTGGCTGAGGTGGGAAGGGTTATAGAGGAGACTATAAAGAAGCATGGATTCAGGCCTGTGTACAACCTTACCGGGCATGGGCTCGAAAGGTGGATAGCACATGCAAAACCGACCATATACAACTACCCTGCCGGAAAGGGCGTCAGGTTAGAGGAAGGAATGATAATTGCAATAGAGCCGTTCGTAACCAATGGCGTTGGAAAGGTGGCGGACAGAAACGAGGTGGAGATATTTTCGCTACCGCCGGAAGTGGCCGAAAATGAGAGATCTCTGAGGCTTGTAAGGATGAAGCAGGCGAGAGAAGTTCTTAGAGAAGCTATGAGGTTTAGAACTCTGCCGTTTGCAAGGAGATGGCTGAAAAAAGCCCCGGAAATAATAGTTTCAAGGCTTGTGAGAGACGGGTTAATGAGAGCGTATCCAGTTCTTGCAGAGGTCAGCGGAGGGAAGGTCGCTCAGGCGGAGCATACGTTAATTGTGGAGAAGGATGGGGCTGAGGTTGTAACCTGATAGCCATCTAAAAACTTAAGTTCTAAAACTTGAGCCTTGTAACTCCAGAGTAAAGCAGAGCCACCGAGAGATTTCTGCCACCACACGGATAATCTCCATATCTAACCTCTATTTCCGGCGATAGGCTTTCAAGAAGAGATATGCATGCGAATATACCATCCATCGTTATCTCCTCCGGATCTCCAGAGAACACGAATAAAGCACTTCTTGCCGATTCCTCATCTATCCCGATGCTCAGGTTTTCGTGTGCCTCCCTCAGCAGATCCACCATTCTCTGAGATCTTACTCCCTTTATCTGATACTCCTTCCTCATGAACAGTTTTTTGATTATGGGGTGAGGAAGTTTCCTGCTCGCACAGCCTACTGCAGATATTCCCGGTTTCATCATGGAGTTAAAAACGTCTGAAGTGTCAACCACAACCTCTCCTGTTCTGCCTTTTTTAACGTCAACCTCTCCAACAAGGGAGATTAGATTCATTGATTTGACTATCTTCTCCTCCACACCCTCGCCTTCCTGAAACAGTATCAAAACGTCAACTGCCTTCCTGAATTCTTTTATTCTCCTCCTGATTTCAGCAACTTCCCCACCTATCGTCAGCGTGGTCAGGCCAATGATTGGATCTTCTATTGCCTCCCTGACCTTTTCCGCGAGTTCCATGCCGAGAAAGTAACTGAAGTCTTCGTCAAGAGTTGCAACAATGAGACAGCCCTCGTGGATTTCGGGTTTTTCCATTATCGAGTTAACTATACCCCCAACATCTGCACCAGCTCTTGGAACTGCTATGTGAAATCTATCCCCCTCCGGAATTCCTTTCAGAGATTTCAGCGTCTCTATATCATTCGCCACTGCATAACACTTGAAAAGCTTAACTCTGTTAACCTTGACGCTGTTTTTCGCAAGAGCGTCTGCAATCTGACTTCCCCTTGTTCCAGAGCCGATGGTAAGAAGTCTCACGAACTCAGCTTTTTCCATTACGTATTTAATTTTTATTAAGCCTTACCGTCCCGGCAATCCTGTCAGCTGCCGGAATTGCGGGAGAATGTAAGGCGGGAAAATGTAAGCAGTGAATTGCTTGTTGTAAAATGCAATAAAAATAAACGGTCAAAAAATATCTATCCTGAAAACTTAAATTACTGTCTCCTGTTCCTCTTTCTTCTCCCCTTCGAGCCCTTCGGGGATTTCGGGGATTTGTAGTTATAGCTGTCAAGCAACTCCTCAAACTCCTCATCCGTCACGGGACTCAGATCTGCCATGTAGTCATACTTCCTGCCTCTCCTCAAATCCATCCCCTTGGCAGATTTTTCAGATGCTGATGCGGTATAATACCAGTATAAATCCATTTTGGTTAAATCATTAAAATCAGATTAAAATCCGGACTTAAAGTGACTTAAAATAGATCAGATAGAGCAGGAGTAGCAAAGGTGTCCGGCAAAGTTTTATATACCTGCCATGCGACTGCCGGGAGAAGACTCACAGGCGAACGAAAGTTTGAAAAGCTGAACAGCTAAAATCAAGCCTTAAGGGTTTAGTCTCGTAGAGGGATGAATTAAAAGAAAATAAGGAGGAGATGCGTATGGCAAAGGAGAAGGAGCACATTAATGTTGCCATGATAGGGCATGTCGACCACGGAAAGAGCACCCTGATAGGCAGGTTGCTTTACGAGGCCGGAGAGATTCCGGAGCACATAATTGAGAAGTACAGAAAGGAAGCACAGGAGAAAGGTAAGGCAACTTTCGAGTTTGCCTGGGTCATGGACAGGTTGAAAGAAGAGAGGGAGAGAGGTATTACAATCGACATCGCCCACAGAAAGTTCCAGACCCAGAAGTACGAGATCACGATAGTTGACTGCCCCGGTCACAGGGACTTCATCAAGAACATGATTACCGGAGCTTCTCAGGCTGATGCTGCCATACTCGTAGTTGCTGCTGATGACGGTGTACAGGCTCAGACCAAGGAGCACGTCTTCCTTTCAAGAACTCTCGGTATAAACCAGATGATCGTCGCAATAAACAAGATGGACAAGGTCAACTACGATGAGAAGAGGTACAACGAGGTAAAGGAGCAGGTTACAAAGCTCCTCAAGATGGTCGGTTACAAGGTTGATGAGATTCCATTCATTCCAACCTCTGCATACTATGGAGACAACGTGCTGAAGAGAAGTGATAAGACTCCATGGTACAAGGGTCCGACGATATTCGAGGCTCTTGACAACCTGAAACCACCGGAGAAGCCAGTTGACAAGCCACTCAGAATACCGATTCAGGACGTTTACTCAATCAGCGGTGTCGGTACTGTCCCCGTTGGCAGAGTTGAGACCGGAGTGCTGAAGGTTGGTGACAAGGTCATCTTCGAGCCGCCAAGCGTAAGCGGTGAGGTAAAGAGCATTGAGATGCACCACGAGCCAATAAAGGAGGCCTACCCGGGAGACAACATCGGATTCAACGTCAGAGGTGTTGGTAAGAACGACATCAGGAGAGGAGACGTCTGCGGACACACAACCAACCCGCCAACCGTTGTAAGGGACTTCACTGCCCAGATTATCGTGCTGCAGCACCCGACTGCAATAACGGTCGGTTACACACCGGTAGTTCACGCCCACACTGCTCAGGTAGCATGCAAGTTCATCGAGCTCCAGAAGAAGATTGACCCGAGAACTGGACAGGTGAAGGAGGAGAACCCGCAGTTCCTCAAGACCGGTGATGCTGCAATAGTCAAGCTCCAGCCAACGAGACCAATGGTTCTTGAGAGGGTAAAGGAGATCCCACCACTCGGCAGATTCGCTATCAGAGACATGGGTATGACTGTAGCTGCTGGAATGGTTCTGGACCTGACTCCAAGAGACTGATTCTTTTTCCTTTTTTCTCAGGGGTTCGAGAGACTGAAAGGTGTCAGCCATGGGTATTAAGGGCTACAAAGCAAGAATCAGGCTTTCAGGAATGAATCCTGCCGATCTGGACAGAATCTGCAGGCAGATAAAGGAAATCGCAGAGAAGACTGGAGTTGAGATGAGGGGTCCGGTGCCTCTACCAACAAAGAGGCTCGTTGTTCCTGTCAGAAAAGCACCGGACGGTGAGGGCAGTGAAACGTACGACCACTGGGAGCTAAGAATACACAAGAGGCTGATAGATATAGCTGCAGATGAGAGAGCTTTGAGACAGATAATGAGAATTCAGGTTCCAAAAGATGTTAACATAGAGAT